>NHDO01000039.1 GCA_002171735.1 Proteobacteria bacterium TMED61
CGCTTGCCCATCTACCCGACGACCTGGCAGAGCAAACCCGCCTCGTGATCGTCGGCCAGGATCAGGAAGGGCCATACCTGCGCCTCGCGCAGAAGCTGAACGTAGCGGACCGTGTGCAGTTTTTAGGCGGGAGAACCGATATCCCGGATCTATTGGCCGCGGGTGACCTTTTGATTCATCCGGCCCATGCGGAAAATACCGGTACCGTTCTGCTAGAAGCGATCGCTGCGGGCCTGCCGGTCATCGCAACCGATGTCTGCGGTTATGCGGACCATATCGTCAAAGCTGTTGCAGGCAAAGTACTGGCATCTCCCTTTGATCAGGACGAGCTGGACCATGATCTTGCGACAGCCCTAGTGTCACCGGAGCGTGAAACCTGGTCGAAAAACGGCCAACGCTATGGCGCCGATCCGAATCTTTACCATATGCCCGTAAGCGCTGTTGATGCCATCGAGTCGACGGTACAACGCCGACAGCAAGGCGCGCCCACCGAAAAGCCGGTAACCAATTCCTGGGTGTATCTGCGCCGTGATCTCGATAACCTTGGGGACTTCCATCAAATCATGGCCGTCGAGGGAGAATCGTTTCGCGAAGCGCCTGGCCGTAAAACTGTGCGCTTTACCAAGGACAAGAAAAACTATTTTCTGAAGACCCATACGGGTGTCGGCTGGCAGGAGATCATCAAGAATCTCTTCTACTTCCGCCTGCCGGTACTCGGCGCCATGAACGAGTGGCATGGTGCCCACCATCTGCAGCGGTTGGGCATCGATACGCTCACCCTTGCCGGATATGGTACCGAGAGTGGCAACCCTGCGAGACGGCGCTCATTCATCATTACTGACGAGATCTTGGATACGCAGAGTCTCGAAGAGTTCTGCAGCGCCTGGCGGAAGCGACCGCCGCGTCAAGCACATGAGATTCGCTACAAACGCTGGCTAATCCAGAGCCTCGCCCAAATTGCGCGGCGCCTACACAACAGTGGCGCCAACCATCGGGACTTTTATCTCGTTCATTTTCTGCTCCAGCCAGGTGTTGTAAATGGAAAACTGCATGCCGATGCGAGCCGGCTTTTCGTCATNGACCTGCACCGAATGCAATTGCGTCGGCCTGGTCACACCCCTAAACGCTGGAAAATCAAAGACGTTGCNGGACTCCACTATTCAAGCATGGACCTTGGGCTCACCACCCGCGACCTGTTGCGCTTTATCCGTCTTTATTCCCAGGCCCCCCTGCGGGAAACCCTGGACCGTGATCGACAGTTCTGGAAACGGGTAGAACGTCGGGCAAACCGTCTGTATGCCGCTGAGCGGCGGCGATTACCGGCCAGCGACATTGCCCCAGCCCAAACGCTGCATAGCGCCGGCACGCAACCCTGACCAACGGCTATCGCGTGACCACGCACGCCGGTGGGACTGCTGATTTCGCGCAGCTCAAGAACGATGTTGAGTCGTGGCGAATCTGCGGACTCCAAGGAGCATTTGTGTCCCGATACGGATCGCCCATGCTTCAAAGTCTCCTGTCGCATCCGGACAGGAGCTTTGAGGAGCCCGGTGGCGAGCTCATAAAAAGCGATGTCAAAACGACGCTAGCCAGCACCTCCTTCGATGGTGCGCGCTTCGTCGTCAAGCGCTACAACTGTAAGAATGCCTGGCACCGGCTTCGGCTAGCTGTTTCCAAATCCCGCGCCGAGCACAGTTTCTGGGCTGCACGGCAGTTCACCCGGATCGGCATCACCACCACCTCACCTGTTGCCTGGGCCCAGGAAACTTCGTTCGGGCTGCGCGCACGATCCTGGTTTGTCTATGAACATACTGGCAACAGCATCCGAGCAGATGCCCTGAACGATGGATCTGATCCCCAACAGATCGAACAGATGCTGAGCACGATGGTTCAGAATTTGGTCAGAATGCGCAAACATAGGCTCTCTCATGGAGACATGAAACCCCCCAACCTTTTGATCACTCCGGACAAAACGGTACTGCTCGATCTGGACGGGGTGCGCCAGCACACGGATCCCAAGGCCTGCGAGAGAGCGCTCGCCAAAGACACCGCCCGATGGATACGGTGGTGGGAAAAGAACGATCCTCAACCAAGGATTGGAGAAAGGTCCAGGACCTTGCTGAAGGCCGCAGGCTTTGCCGTGAACTGAAGGCGCTATTGAGCCCGGCCCTCAGTCCGCCACGCGAATGCGTGCGGCAAAAAACGGATGATCGGATGGCCCTGCCGGTCTTGACCACGCGCTTTCGACCGTGAGGCCGCGAACCCAAATCATGTCCACCCTGCTNCNCTCATCAAGACNCAAGAGCGCATCTTTAGCATCCGGAGGCATCCAGCGACGCATCGCGGNGTGATCTTTGCCGGCATTGAAATCTCCCAATAGTACGGCGCGGGGATAACGGGCAAANGTACGCATAACCTCCTCAAGCGGTGCCTCACCCTCGGCGGGCTTTGACAGGTGGGTATTGATAACTACCAGCGGAGCGCCCCCGACATCAAAGTGGTACACCGTCAGATTCCGGTGAGCCCTGCCAGTCGAGGGAAAAAGTGGCGTAGCCTCCCAAGCCACCGTTTGGAAGCGGCTGATCAGGCCGTTACCACGCTGCGCAAAAAACAAAAGCCGTCTTGTGGGCGAGAAGTGGGCTGGACGGTTCAGCATACGACCGAGTCGACGCACCTGATCATACCGCCGCAAAGGGCTAGTTCCCTCTACTTCCTGCAGACCCACAACATCGCAAGTCTTAACCAGGTCTGCAATGCGATCCAGATTTTTTCTACTGTCCGTCCCCCGGGCACGGTGAATGTTGTAGGTCGCAANACTCAATGACGGCCCTTCAAATAGACCAGCGTCGTGGTCAGTATCGAGCGTGCCGCCCCGAACCATCCTTACCGGCCACGCCCGGCTCCCCAAAAATATCCCGATCAGCGCGAACGCCAACACGATGATCCACGATACGCTCATATCGGTGCACCTTAGTCGATTGGGCAGAAGAGCATCAGCAAAAATGCAGGCCCGCGACGGGTTTATACTGCGTTTTTTAAAAGGGCTAGTATGACAATTGATTCTAACGTGGCCCCGTGTAACCTCCGAAGCGGACGGCGCTTATGAAAACGGCTTTTGCCAGCGATCCTAGATTTGAAGACCACGACACCGGTCACGGACACCCGGAACGGGCGTCTCGGCTGTCGCATACGNTCAAACACCTTANAACACAGAGTTGGTTTTCGTCTCTAGACAATGTCCCCGCCGTCGATTGTGAGCCGGAGTGGCTGGCTTCTGTACACCATCGTGGGCTGATCGAGCGTGCACGTGTCAGTTGTGAANAGGGACTGCCGTATCTCGANACCCCTGATGTCGCCATCTCTGGCGTGTCTTTNGATATTGCNTGTCTTGCTGCGGGCACGGTGCTCAGCCTTGCGGATGCCGTTGCTTCGGGCCGNTCAGATAACGGTTTTGCCCTGATTCGCCCGCCCGGTCACCACGCAGAATACGACGCGGCACTGGGCTTTTGCCTCTTCAACAATATTGCGATCGCCGCCCGGTACCTGCAGCAACAGCACANCCTTGAGAAAATATTGATCCTCGACTGGGACGTACATCACGGCAATGGTACTCAGCACCTGTTTGAAGAGGATCCCAGTGTCTTTTATGTCAGCACCCACCAGTACCCACATTACCCGGGAACCGGATCATATTCAGAGACCGGCATTGGTGCGGGCAAAGGAGCCACCCTCAACTGTCCAATGGACGTGGGGGCGAACAACGATACCTATACCGAAGTGTTCACTGAAAAAATCCTGCCGGCTGTCGAACTTTTCAAGCCCGATATCATTCTGATCTCCGCGGGATTTGATGCACATCAGGCAGATCCCCTCGGCAGCATCAATCTCACCACTGAACATTACGCATGGATGACAAAACGGCTTATGGAGTGCGCGGATCGTCACTGNAACGGCCGGATCCTGTCGGTCCTGGAGGGTGGCTACGATCTCGACGCGCTGGCCTTAAGTGTTGCGAGTCATATCAAAACGCTCAAACACTTCGACGATGTTGCCTGACTGCCAACCCTTTAGGCCAAAACCGACAGAACGATCGAAAGCGTGACCACNGAGACNGCCGTGCTCAGCACTACTGCGGTNCCGGCCAGGGCTTGACCACACTCATAACGCTCNGCGAAAAGNTAGGTGTTGATGCCGACGGGAAGCGCNGCCATTACNACCATGACTGCCTGCCAAACTGGCGGCAATCCTAANNNGNGCGAGACCCACCANACCAGCAAAGGCAGCAGCAGGTTCTTGACCGCNACCACCGCCAGAGCGCGGCTGAACACACCCTCGATCGCGTAAAAACTGAGCGCGCCGCCCAGAGCAAAAAGNGCACACGGCACCGCTGACTGGCTGATTAAAGCGATAATCTGTGATATCGGGCCGGGCAGTGAGAGTCCCAACAGATTGACGGCAGCACCGAGACCGATCCCCAGCAGGTACTGGTTCGCGACGATGCTCTTGAGCACNGGCCAGCCGATCAAGCCACGGCGCTCCCGCTGTTTGGCGCTTTCCTGAATCAGAATCATCGGGGCAAAAAAGACCGGCGCCTGGAGCGCCACCAGAAGAAAAAGTGGNACGGTGGCCGCCTCTCCAAAGGCGGTCATCACCAAGGGAATGCCAAGAGGAATAAAGTTTCCGTAACTGCAGCCAAACGCGAATACACCGACTTCCCCTGTGGATCGCACTGAGGCCGCACGCATCAGCCAGAACACAGTCAGAAAAGAACCGAGNGCGCAAGCNAAAAACCCGAGCACNTAATCCCAAGGCATCTGCTCCGGCAAGGTTACCGTACTCATCGCCTTAAACAACATCAGCGGTATCGCGATATTGAANACGTAAAGAGACAGACCCCGTACNGCGGCTGAATCCAACCAGCGAAAGGCGCCCACAAGATAGCCTAGAACCACAACACCAAAAACGGGCACGATCACATCAATGACTACCGGCAATATCATGGCTAACCGTTATGCAGAAGCAATAGTCCGACTTTCATGCGACTGACTTTAACGGGCTAACGACCACAGGCATAGCCGTGCCCTACCACCGAAGACAGGAGGTGATTTGCCTTGCTTATGCCGCACGGTTAGATTTAGCATCTTATAGTCAGGAGTCCAGAAACCTCCTACAGACGAAAGGCGCTGACGGGGAAGAGTAATCGGGCACGCCCGTGCACCCAGAGACCGGGGGGAGCTGAAATCCCCGGCCCGGGTCCCGATGAAAATCNCCCCCGAGCCGCTGACCGAACCCTACGGCTGACCAACAGCACGGGGCAGTAGACTCAGCCGACTGACCTCCGAGACAGGTCCGGGACACGAAACGTGTGCCAAGGCCGGGCAACAGCCNAGGCAAAGCCGGGTGGTACCGCGCGCGAGCCCCTCTCCCCGAGGAGGTTCGAATCGCCCCGGAGCAGATAAACCCGGTGAGGGGACCAGGACGCGCGAGTCAGCATGAGTTTCACTAAAGTCGATACACGCTATGACGGNCCNGCCCTGGAGCAGGNCATTCTTGAATTCTGGCGGGACCAGACGGTGTTTGAGAAGAGCCTGCAACACAGTGCGGGCAGGCCCCTTTTTACTTTCAACGATGGGCCGCCCACCGCCAACGGCAAACCCGGCATCCACCACGTCCTCGCACGCAGTTTCAAGGATATTTATCCCCGCTACAAAACGATGCAGGGCTTCCATGTGCCGCGAAAAGCTGGCTGGGACACGCATGGTCTGCCGGTCGAACACGAGATCGAAAAAGAACTCGGNATTTTTGATAAAAANGAAATTGAAAAAGCAGTTGGGGTGGCTGAATTCACCCGCCGNTGTCGNGACTCGGTCATGCGATACATCAGTGATTGGGAGGCNATGACCGAGCGAATGGGTTTTTGGGTGGACCTAGATCAGGCCTATTACACCCTTGATAACCAGTACATTGAGTCTGTCTGGCANCTGCTGAAAGAGATCTGGGATCGGGGCCTCATCTATCAGGATTACAAGGTCGTCCCCTACGATCCTCGAATCGGCGCAACGCTGTCTTCCCATGAGGTCGCACAAGGCTACCGCGAAACCGTTGACCCCTCGGTCACGGTCCGCTTCCAGCTCGTCGATGACGATATATCGTTCCTTGTCTGGACCACCACACCGTGGACACTGCCATCCAACCTCGCTCTCGCCGTGGGTGTCGATATTGATTATGTCTATGTCAATGTCAGTGGAGAAACCCTGATCCTGGCAAAGGCCCGAATCCCTGAGGTGCTGGGCGACAACGACTTCCAGATACTGAAAACGGTGAAGGGCAGCGAACTGCTGGGTCTTCGCTACCAGCGGCTGTTTGATCACCTTGACGCTCCCGGTGACATTTGCCGGGTGCTGCCCGGTGACTTCGTAACTACTGACGATGGCACCGGTATCGTGCATGTTGCGCCTGCGTATGGTGTGGACGATCTAGCACTGGGACAGNCAAATGGTCTGCCGGTAGTGCATGGTGTTGGCCTGGACGGCCATTTCGTTGAAGCGGTGGAACCGGTCGCCGGGATGTTCTTTAAAGATGCCGATCCTGTGATCATCGATCTGCTGCGGGAACGCGGAATGCTCTTCAAAGCGGAAGAGTACAGCCACAACTATCCCTTCGGCTGGCGGACAGGTGACCCGCTTATCTACTATGCCAAAAACGCGTGGTATATCCGGACCACCGCCGTTCGGGAACGCATGGTCGCGCTGAACGAAACAATCAATTGGGTACCGGAATCGATCCGCGACGGCCGTTTTGGCAACTGGCTCGAGCACAACATTGACTGGGCATTATCGCGAGAACGGTTTTGGGGCACGCCCCTGCCGCTGTGGACGGACGGCGACGGTGATTACCTTTGTATCGGGTCTGTCGAAGAACTTGAGTCACTTTGCGGTACCCCGCTGGGTGAAACTGATCTGCATCGCCCCGCAATCGATGAGATCGAATTCACCCATCCGGAAAACGGCCGACGCTATCGGCGTGTCCCCGAAGTCATCGACTGCTGGTTCGACTCGGGCGCAATGTCTTATGCCCAGTGGCATTACCCCTTCGAAAACCAGGAGACTTTTGCCCAGCATTTTCCCGCTGACTACATCTGTGAGGCTATCGACCAGACCCGTGGCTGGTTCTACAGCCTGCACGCCATCGCCGCGCTGGTCTCGGACAGTGTGGCTTACCGCAACTGTATCTGCCTGAGTCATATCGTCGATGAAGACGGTAAAAAAATGTCCAAGTCGCTTGGCAACATCGTCAATCCTTACGATGTCTTTGATCATATCGGCGCGGATCCTCTGCGCTGGTATTTTCTTGCCCGGCTCGCGCCAGAGAGTCAAAAGCGGATTTCCGTCGATATTGTGCGTGAGGTCGCCAGCTCTTTTGTCAACACGCTGTGGAATACCTATGCATTCTTTACGCTTTACGCCTCGCTCGATAACATCGATCTTGATGACGAGATCGCACTTACCGATCGCCCGGAAATTGATCGATGGGCGCTGGCGCTGACGCACCACACGGTCCGAACCGTGACCGACGCTATGGACACTTACGATGCACGCGCTGCCGGACAGGCACTTGAGAACTTCGTGGACCAGCTTAGTAACTGGTATATACGGCGCAATCGCCGTCGATTCTGGAAGAGCGACGCTGGAACTGACAAGCAGTCGGCCTACCTGACGCTGTATCAGTGCCTCGACACATTACAACGACTGATCGCGCCCTTCATGCCGTTCCTCGCCGAGGCGATGTATCAGAATCTGGTGTGTTCGCGTGACCCAACGGCGCCGATCAGCGTGCACATGAGCGAGTGGCCTGAGGTTCCGGATGCCTGGCAAGACACAGCACTCCGAAAAGCCACCGAAGTCGTCCAGGATATCGTAGCGCTTGGGCGGGCCGCCCGGGAAGCAAGCCAGGTACGAGTCCGCCAACCGCTGGCCAGACTCCTGGTCAGAGTGCCAACGGAAGAGGCGCGCCAGGCCGTGCAGGATCATGAACAGCAGGTTCTGGAGGAGCTCAACGTCAAATCCCTGGAGTTCATTGCAGCTGAC
Source organism: Proteobacteria bacterium TMED61 (assembly GCA_002171735.1). Lineage (GTDB taxonomy): Bacteria > Pseudomonadota > Gammaproteobacteria > Arenicellales > UBA868 > UBA868. Next base: position 8,088 of record NHDO01000039.1, read on the forward strand.
GCCGAGTTGGTGAGCTACCGGATTAAGCCCAACCTGCCGCGTCTTGGAAAACGCTACGGCAAACGCATTCCGGCCATCCGACAAGCGCTGGCCGAGGCGGACGGTCGCGCCATTGCGGTAGCTTGTGTCCGTGCCGAGACCATCACACTCGACATCGCCGGAGAAAGCATCGCTTTTGAATCTGAGGACCTTCTCATCGAAACCGAGTCGGCGGAAGGCTATGCCTGTGCTGAATCGGGAGGACACCTGGTTGCGCTGGACACCTCTCTGAACGATATCTTGCTTCGGGAAGGGATTGCCCGGGAGGTTGTCCGAACCGTGCAGGACGGCAGAAAACAGGCGGGACTTGAAGTTTCCGACCGCATCCGGCTGCACGTCCATGGCACGCCACTCGTCGCCCAAGCTATTGATGAGCACCGCGAGTGGATCATGAACGAAACACTCACTGCAGATTGGTCGGAAACCCCCTTTGATACCGGGTTTTCCCTGGAACGCGATCTGGACGACCACCACTGGCAGATTGCTCTGGAGAGAATAGACCCGCAATAACCCCCCGCCGCCGCAAACGAACCTTCCTGTCCAGTATTGGGCGCTGGCCCCACACTGCCCATTACAGCGCCCATATATGGCCAGTCCTCGCGCAATTAACATCTTAACGGTCTGCTAGAATCCGGCCGTTTCGTCACAACATCATTGAAGTACCACGGAGGAGTAGCAATGGCTAGCAGTTTTCTCTTTACCTCAGAGTCTGTCTCCGAGGGTCACCCGGACAAAATGGCAGACCAGATCTCGGATGCGGTTCTGGACGCCATGCTCGCCCAGGATCCGGCATCACGAGTCGCCTGTGAGACGATGGTCAATACCGGGCTTGCCGTCATCGCCGGGGAGGTCACCAGCAATGCCGAGGTAGACCTGGCACAAACCGTCCGCGACACCATCAAGGATATTGGGTACAACTCCTCCGAGATGGGCTTTGACTACTCAAGCTGCGCGGTGATGGTTACCCTCGACAAGCAGTCGGTCGATATCGCCCAAGGGGTAAACGAGGGTGAGGGCCTGGATCGGGACCAGGGGGCCGGTGACCAGGGCCTGATGTTTGGCTATGCCTGCAATGAAACCGATGTCCTAATGCCGTTCCCGATCACCTACTCCCACCTTTTGGTCAAACGCCAAGCAGAAGTTCGCAAAAGCGGCAGCCTGAGTTGGCTGCGACCCGATGCCAAAAGTCAGGTGTCAGTCCGCTATGAAGATGGGAGACCCGTCTCCGTCGATACCGTCGTTCTGTCCACGCAACACAGCGAGGACGTCGATCACGCCACCTTGAGCGAAGCCGTCATCGAGGAAATCATCAAGCCGGTACTGCCGGCCGACATGATCACCTCGGACACCCGATTCCTGGTCAACCCGACAGGGCGTTTTGTGATTGGTGGACCTCACGGCGACTGTGGACTGACAGGTCGCAAGATAATCGTAGACACCTATGGCGGCTCCGCCCACCATGGTGGTGGCGCCTTCTCCGGCAAGGATCCCAGCAAGGTGGACCGCTCAGCTGCTTATGCCATGCGCTATGTCGCGAAGAACGTTGTGGCAGCAGGCCTCGCCGAACAATGCGAGGCCCAGGTTGCTTACGCTATCGGAGTAGCCGAGCCTGTCTCCTTGATGGTGAGCACTAACGGCACCGCGGCTATCGCAGAAGATAAGATCGAAGCGCTGATCCGGGAACACTTTGACCTGCGACCTAAGGGCATCATTGAAGATCTGGATCTGCTGCGCCCGATTTACCGCCCCACTGCCGCCTACGGCCATTTCGGCCGCAGCGAAGACGGTCTATTCCCATGGGAGCAAACGGATAAGGCCGATGCGTTGCGCGCGGCTGCAGGCCTATAGCCAGGATTAACGCGGTAAAATTTTTGTGAATTCCTCAAACAGATAGGGATTTAAAATTAAGGAATAAAATTTATATTAAGACGTCGCCGAGGAGCGTTGCAACGGGTATCTTCCCGCCAGGCTCGGATTGCACGGCGTCTATCTTTGACCAACGGCGCTCAGTGAACATGGAGAACACCCCATGAGCGCTGTGATACAGCCCCAGTCCGATCAGGACTTCGTGGTCGCCGATATTTCTCTGGCCGATTTCGGTCGAAAAGAAATCGCGATCGCCGAAACCGAAATGCCGGGCCTCATGGCCTTGCGCGAGAAGTATGGCCCGAGTCAGCCTCTAAAAGGTGCGCGCGTGGCCGGCAGTCTGCACATGACGATCCAGACCGCAGTCCTCATTGAGACCTTGCGGGCCCTTGGAGCAGATGTCCGTTGGGCCTCGTGCAACATCTTCTCGACCCAGGACCATGCTGCCGCTGCCATCGCCGCAGGGGGCACACCGGTCTTTGCCTATAAGGGTGAGAACCTGGTGGAATACTGGGCATACACCCATCGCATCTTCGAGTGGAGCGATGGCGGTACCCCCAACATGATTCTTGACGACGGCGGCGACGCAACGCTGCTGATCGGCCTGGGTGCAAAAGCCGAGAAGGACCTGTCGGTGCTGGATAACCCCGGCAGCGAGGAAGAGGTTGCCTTGTTTGACGCAATTCGCGGACGCCTCAAGACCCAGCCAGATTGGTACTCGACTATCCAGTCCAATATTCTCGGCGTCACCGAGGAAACCACCACTGGTGTTAAGCGTCTCTACCAGATGCAAAAAGACGGCGAACTGCTTTTCCCGGCGATTAACGTCAACGATTCGGCAACCAAATCGAAGTTTGACAACCTTTATGGCTGTCGCGAGTCGCTTGTCGACAGCATCAAGCGCGCGACAGACGTCATGGTGGCAGGAAAACTCGCAGTGGTACTCGGCTATGGAGATGTCGGTAAAGGCTCCGCCCAGTCCTTACGCGGTCTCGGTGCAACCGTCTGGATTACTGAGATTGATCCGATCTGCGCCCTGCAGGCCGCCATGGAGGGATACCGGGTCGTCACCATGGACGAAGCCGCCAGCCAGGCGGATATCTTCGTCACTGCGACTGGTAACTTCGAGGTCATTACACACGATCATATGAAGCAGATGAAGGATCAGGCCATCGTCTGCAACATTGGTCATTTTGATAACGAGATTGCCTGTGCCTCCCTTGAGCAGTACGAATGGGAGAACATTAAGCCCCAAGTGGACCACGTGATCTTCCCGGACGGAAAGCGGATCATCCTCCTCGCCCAGGGTCGACTTGTGAACCTTGGTTGCGCAACCGGCCATCCCAGTTTCGTCATGTCTGCTTCTTTTACCAACCAGACGCTGGCGCAGATTGAGTTATTCCAGAAGCGCGATCAGTACGACAACAAGGTCTATATCCTGCCCAAGCATCTCGATGAGATGGTGGCGAGACTGCATCTCGAGAAGATCGGCGTCAAACTGACAACGCTTACTGGCGAGCAGGCTGCATACATCGGTGTGGAAACCGATGGGCCCTACAAAGCTGACCACTACCGTTACTGAGCGGGACTGGCAGGCAAGCCTAAGCAAAAATGCCCCCGGACACCGGGGGCATTTTTCTTCGGGTTATCAGTAAACTAGGCGGTGATGTCGGGAACCAGTCGACTTTCCAGGTGACCAATACTGTCCTTGAGAAACAGTTTACGTTTTTTGAGTCGTTGCAGTTGAAGATCGTCGATCGACGGGTCTTCAACAATGTTTTTGAGTTCTTCGTCTAGGGCGCGGTGTTCTGATCTCAGTCTTTCTATCTTGGCACCGAGATCCTGTTCAACGTATTGTGCTTCAGTCATATAGGTCCGTCTCCCTCACGTACTGGCTGTTGGTGAACTTTCACGCACGCAGCGAGACCGCAGACGGATCGGCAACCTTGACGCGGTCACCGCTTGCGACCTTACCGCGTTGAATCAATCCTACTCCTTTCGTGCGGATATTTCATCACCAGATTGACAACTCATTCTCTCGATCTCTCGCCTTAGCTTGGGATAAAATTCCTTCCTAAAAAGAGGCGGTTACACTGTGATACTCGGGCAGCTTGTCCAGTCTAGATCCTAAATCCATCAAAATCAGAGCCCCTAATGGACCTACTTGCTACCTGGGAAAAAATTCTGCTCGGCGTACTCGCGCTGGTGATCATTCTGTGGTTTTTCCCTGGCGTCAAGACACTGATGAAAGAATCCAGCGATGCGCCGCGGGATTGGCCGGCAGTCCTGTTTCCACTGCTGGGGGTCGTCGCCTTTGTGGTTCTGCTGATTAGTATTGTCTGATGTCGGCGATACAAAAACACACGCGACGCGTTTATCTGAGGGACTACAGCCCGCCCGACTATCTGATCCCTGCCATTGAACTACAGGTTGACCTCGACCGGGAACGAACGCGAGTGCGGTCATACGTGAAGGTTGAAAGGTCCGGAGACCACCACCGGCCATTGGTTCTGCACGGAGAAAAGTTGAACCTGATCCGCGTCAAGGTTAATGGGGAAACCCTCGATCCTGCCAGCTATCACCGCGACGACACCGCGCTTACGCTAAACCTGAGCGAACCGCAGACAACGCTCGAGATCGAGACTGAAATCAACCCCGCCGCCAATTCAGAGCTTAGCGGCCTGTATGCGTCTGCCGATACGCTTTGTACCCAGTGTGAACCTGAGGGCTTTCGACGCATTACCTATTTTCTGGATCGCCCCGACGTATTGTCAGTTTACCGAGTCACGCTTCGTGCCCTGAAAGGGCAGTACCCGGTGCTGTTGTCCAACGGCAACCATGTCGGAGAAGGCAAGGATGGGCAATACCACTACGCGATATGGGAGGATCCTTACCCTAAGCCGAGTTATCTATTTGCTTTGGTTGCAGGTCCGCTGCAGTTTATCGAAGACCGGTTCACGACGACCTCCGGGCGCGACGTCCAGCTCAGAATCTACGCTCGCTCGCGGGATATCCCGCAATGTGACTTTGCCTTGAGCGCACTTCGTGACGCGATGCTCTGGGATGAAAAGGTATATGACTGTGAATACGACCTTGACCAGTACAACATTGTGGCGGTTGAGGACTTCAACATGGGCGCCATGGAGAACAAGGGCCTCAACATCTTTAACACCCGCTACGTCCTCGCACAGCCGACAACCGCGACCGACCACGACTATCGCTCCGTCCGGGATGTGATCGGTCATGAGTACCTGCATAACTGGTCGGGTAACCGTGTGACCCTGCGTGACTGGTTCCAACTCAGCCTGAAGGAAGGCTTTACCGTCTTTCGTGAACAACAGTTTAGTGCTGACCACGACTCAGCCGGCGTCAAGCGGATCGAGGACGCCAATCTCGTTCGAACACAGCAGTTCCGGGAAGATGCAGGGCCCATGGCTCACCCGGTCCGACCCGAGTCTTTTGTTGAAATCAACAACTTTTACACCCTCACGGTCTATATCAAAGGCGCGGAGGTGGTGCGCATGCTCAGCCTGTTGGTAGGCATCGAAAGGTTCCTCAAAGGCTGTCGATACTTCTTCGACCACTACGATGGCGAAGCGGTCACCACCGACCACTTCGTCGACGCGGTGGAGACCGCCTGCGACATCGACCTGTCCCAGTTTCGGCGCTGGTATGAGCAGCCGGGTACACCACGGCTCCAGGCCTCAGGAGATTTCGATCCGGCCCGGGACCGCTATTGCCTGCGGATCTCCCAGGATAATCCCGATGCTGCTGGAGAACGCCAGCCTCCGCTGCAGATGCCTATCGTCGTAGCGTTTTTCGACGCAAAGGGAAACGCTCTCTATGCCCAGTCCGAAAGTAACGGGAGCAAACAGCACGAACACACGCTGATGCTGACCGATGCGGTTCAGGAATTTTTCTTCACCGGCCTCAAGAGCCAGCCGATCCCTTCTCTACTGCGGGGCTTTTCTGCTCCCGTCATGGTCCAGACTGAACTCAGTCACCAGGATCTGGCGGTACTTGCCGGCCATGATGACGATCCCTTCTGCCGCTGGGATGCGGGTCAGACACTTGCCCGAAAAGAAATGCTTCGGTGGCTCAATGACCCTTCGGTCAGTGTCCTGGATGAGCAGTTTGCAGAATCCTTCGGCAAAACCCTGCGCGCCGATCTGCCTGACCGTGCCTTCCAGGCGCTAGCCCTGAGGCTCCCAGAGGAAAATTACCTAGGGGATTTTGTCGAGGTAATTGATCCCCAGGGCATCCACCTATCCAGATGGTCCGTGATGCAGGCATTGGCAAGTCGTTTCACCGATGAGCTTCTTGAGCGCTATCAGGCGCTTGAAGCAGAAGGTTCCTACCAGCGCGATTCGGCGAGCGCGGGAGTACGTGCCCTGCGCAATACCTGTCTTGGCTACCTAATGACACTGGAGTCAGAAGATATCAACGCGCTCGCGCTCAAACAGCTGAAAACTGCTGACAATATGACTGACGCGTTGGCTGCGTTGGCACCGCTGGCTAACCAGGCCCTTTCTGGCCGCGACGAGGCGCTATCGTTTTTTGAGAAACGCTGGTGCGAATTCCCACTGGTAATGGATAAATGGTTGCGGGTCCAGGCAGTGTCCCGATGTAGCGACACGCTCGCACGGGTCCGCAACCTGACGGGTCACGCTTGCTATCAACAGGACAATCCCAACAAGATTCATGCCTTGATCGGGACACTGGCACATGCGAACCCTCTACGCTTCCACGAGCCTAGCGGCAGTGGATATCAACTGGTCGCAGAACAACTGTTGGCGACAGATCCTAAAAACCCACAGGTCGCGGCCCGGCTAGCCTCGGCCTTCAATCTATGGAGACGTTACGAGCCGAGGCGTCGTGAGCACATGCATAAGGCGCTGCAGAAAATTAGCGGTGCGACACCGCTGTCCCGCGATGTCCAAGAAATCGTCGACCGCGCGCTTGCCGAGCACTGATAGCAATCGCTAGCTGTGGCTCCAGGCCCAATGTCCAAGCGAGGCCGCCAGCACCGCCATCATCAAACCAATCCCAATATCAATCACACGCCAGGTTTCGGGCCGGGAGATTAAGCGAGACCACCGAGCCGCCCCGAAACCCAGGCCATAAAACCACAGCAGTGACGCCAAAGAAGCGCCGCAGGCAAACATAATCCTCTCGCCGCCGGCAAAGCGGGCCGCCACACCACCCAGCAACAGCACCGTATCGAGATAGACATGGGGGTTGAGAAAGGTTACCGCCAAAGCACTGGCAACCGCCGCGCCCAAAGATTCGCCGGTCTCTCCCGCTGCGCCGGGGGTCAGAGCCTGCGGTCGAGCCGCCCGGGTGAACGCTCGGAAGGCAAAGAATAATAAAAACAGCGTACCCGCCCAGGCGACGCCCTGCAGGATCAGGGGGTTAGCCCGAAAAGCCGTTCCCAGACCGCCTGCGCCGAGGCTAATGAGCAGAACATCGCCGCCAAAGCACACTGTACAAACGGCGAAGACATGCTGGCGGACGAGGCCTTGGCGCAAAACAAAGGCATTCTGTGTACCGATAGCAATGATCAGGGCACTCCCCAGAGCGAGCCCTTCCCATAGCGCCGAGATATTCACAATCGCACCTCCACCAATGATTCGACAACGCAATGATATGATTGTTCCACGTTCTGCTGAATCCTCTCTGCCGTGACTTCATCAAAAAAAAACGTCTTGCGGCCGTCCAGCCAGAAAGACGTAAACCGGTTTTTACAACAAGTTCGTAGTACGGCGTTGCCCGTACGGCGTGATCACCGTGCGCGCCTTATTTTCGGCATGGACGCGACGGCGAGCCGGGAACCGCTATGGGATCGCGCTTGCCACATTCAGGCACAGATGTTTGAGGCGACGGCTACAATGGGCGGCATCGAGATCCAACTGGCCTACTACCGTGGCTATGGCGAATTCAAAGCAGCGCCCTGGGCGGCCGAAGCCGAGGTCCTGCAGAATCGGATGACGTCCATCCGCTGCGCGGCGGGGCAAACGCAGATCGCACGAGTACTCAAACACGCGCTCGGACAGGCTCGAAGCGCTCAAAGTTCGGTCAGTGCGCTGGTATTTGTAGGTGACTGCATGGAAGAAGATCCCGATCAGTTGGCAAAACTCGCTGGCGAACTGGGTATCCTGGACGTCCCAATGTTTCTCTTCCAGGACGGCGCTGACCCCACGGCAGCAAAAACGTTCTCACATATCGCGAAACTCACCCGGGGAGCGCACTGCCGCTTCGATGGCAACAGTGCGGCCCAACTCCGGGATCTACTCTGCGCCGTCGCAGTATATGCGGCCGGCGGGCGCAAGGCGCTCGCCGATCATGGCCGGCATCATGGTGGCGAAGTGCTTCGCCTGATCGCACAACTGGATAGCAGAGGCTGACCTTGGCGAGAATTTTTCTGGCGCTGGTCGCGCTAGTCGGACTCATGTGGCTTGCTGCCTGGCTTGGAAAAGCCAGTCCGGCGCAACGCGGCCGGGCCTTGAAGCTCATCGTACTCTACGGCATCGCCGGCGCCCTATTACTGCTGGTGGTCACCGGACGAATCCCCTGGATGTTCGCCATCATCAGCGCTGCCGTCCCTTGGCTGCAGCGGTTCCTGGTCGCCAAGCAGGCTTGGAACATGTTTAAGTCCAGCCAAGGACCAAGNGCTGGGAAATCCTCAACCGTAGAAACCGTCGTTCTGCGGATGACTCTCGATCACGACAGCGGCGATCTCGACGGTGAAGTCATCAGCGGCCCCTTCGCTGGGCGGGGACTCGCAGACCTCTCGGAGGTCCAGCTCCTGGAACTGCTGCAGGACTGCCGTACGCGTGATGGGCAATCCGCTGCCTTGCTTGAAGCCTACCTGGACCGGACCCGAGGCGATAACTGGCGAGCCGCCGACGAGGCGTCTGATCACGGTATCCCACCGAACACACCGGGCGCAATGTCCGTTGGTCAAGCGGCGGAGATTCTGGGCGTACCAGCTGACGCTTCCAATGAGGAGGTTACCGCTGCGCATAGGCGGCTCATTCAGAAACTACATACCGACCGGGGCGGTACCGACTATCTCGCCGCACTGATCAACGAAGCCCGCGATACGCTCATCTCGAGCGACTGACCATCATCCCCTTGAAGAACAGGACACACCGGGAACCTCCCCGCCGGCTTTCCTGGCTCTGGTGGTTGCTGATCTCTGTGGCGATGCTGGCAACGGGTCTTGTTTTCTCGCCCCAGCAGATTGACACACGACTGTGGTCACGTCAGGAGATTTGGGGGATAGATCGAGCCCTGATCCGACGCACCCTCGGTCCGGAAATCGATCAGAACCGCTATCCGGAAAAGATTTCGGTCTTCCAGGACGGTGCCGGNTACGACGCCATGGTTGAATACACTATCGATCCGGATTTGCAGACAGCGGTCGCGACGGTTTTTGAAAAATACAATCCCGACTACGCAGCATTCATTGCCCTGGATCCCGAAACCGGCGAAATCCTGGCGCTCGTGAATCATCAACGACAGGGCATTCAGAACGAAAACCTTGCGGTCAGGGCGACCTATCCCGCCGCCTCGGTCTTCAAGATCATTACCGCGGCGGCCGTGCTTGACCTGGATAAAGCGACCCCCGCCACTGTCATCCCCTTTAACGGCAAGACGACGAGCCTTTACAAGAAAAATGTCCTGCGACACAAGGATACCNAGTGGACCCGACGCTATCCACTATCGAAAACCTTCGCCAAGTCGGTCAATACGGTATTTGCACGGCTAGGTATATTTTCAGTAGGTCCCGTTAAGCTTCGCGACTACGGTAAAGCCTTTGGCTTTAACCAAAATCTGGACACCGACTTTGCGCTTGCCCCCAGTCGACTGACCTTCAATGATGATGATCCCTGGTCCATTGCAGAAACCGCCTCAGGCTACACCCGTAGCACAACACTGTCNCCAGTACATGGCGCCGCCATCGCCGCGGTAGCCGTCAACGGCGGGCGGCTTGTGACGCCTTCTTTAGTACGCAAAATCGTGAATGACGATGGCCTGATCCTCTATACGTTGGATCCATCCGGGGGGGCGNCGGTAGTGCGTGAAGAGACTGCCCGTAATCTTCAGGTACTCATGCGAGAGACCGTATCAAAAGGGTCTGCCAGCGCCTCCTTCAAAAAGTTCGCGCGCAACGATATGCGCGCTGTCGATGTCGGGGGGAAAACCGGGAGCCTCACCGGCGAGAACCCCAAGGGTCGGTACGACTGGTTTGTGGGTTATGCAAAAAAAGACGGGCGCAAACTGGCTTTTGCTGTCATGTGTATTAACAAAGAATTCTGGTATGTAAAATCTGCCTACGTTGCCCGAAAGGCCGTAGAGTATTTTTTTCGCGATTCAGGTGAGAACTAGTATCGAGATCAGTGTAATCAGCATGGAGTTCGCCGTTGCAACAATACCTTGACGTCATCCGCCGGGTTCTTGAGTCTGGTCACCGAAAGTCCAACCGGACCGGTGTCGATACCCTCTCGACCTTCAACGTTAACTATCAGATCGACCTGCGATTGGGATTTCCACTTTTGACCACCAAGGAGATCTCGTGGAAAAACATCGTTGTTGAGAATCTCTGGTTCCTCTCAGGAGATACCCGCATTGATCTTCTGCGAAAACACGGTTGCCGCTTCTGGGAACCGTGGGCTGACGAGAATGGGCTTGTCCCAAGCGCTTACGGGAACTTCTGGCGGAACTTTCCNGTGCACAAAGACGGCGAAGCCGCCTTCAACGACCAGNTCCGCTACGTCGTTGACGAACTCAAAGCACGGCCCCAGAGCCGGCGCCTGGTCGTGTCCGCATGGGCGCCGGGAAATGCCCAGACCAGTGCGCTGCCACCCTGTCACGCCTTCTGGGTGCTGAACGTTCAACAGGACGAACACGGCGATCCTCTGCTGTGCCTGCACCTCACGCAGCGCAGCTGCGACGTGGCGCTCGGACTGCCCTACAACATTGCNGGNTANGCGTTNNTGCTNGANNTGATATCNCGNTTTACCGGNATCANGNCNGGNTACTTTGGTCACACCCTGATTGATGCCCATATCTACACTGCGAAAGCCGATGGCTCGATGGCGGAGTACGACCATATTCCGGGTCTGCACGAGCAGCTCGCTCGCGAACCACGCGCGTTGCCGCGCCTTGAGATCANTCCAGAGATTCAACACCTGGATGACGTCACAGCGCTACTGGAAGCCGATACCGAATCACTGCTGCAGACCTTTCGCCTGCATGATTACGACCCGCATCCCGCGCTGACTTTTAAAGTCGCCGTCTAACGCGCATGACGCCAACTGAGGGGAAACCCACGCGAGCGGCTATTGTCGCCATGAACGCAGCGCAAGTCATCGGGCGCGACGGCNCGCTGCCATGGCATTACTCTGAAGACCTCANACGCTTCAAACGCCTGACCACCGGCAGCACCATCGTGATGGGCCGCAACACNTTTGAGTCCATCGGCAGCAAACCCCTNCCCAAACGTGACAACCGGGTAGTGACGCGATCGNATTTTGATAACGTCGACTGCTTTNCNTCACTCGAATCCGCTATCACGGATTGTCCGGGAGACCTCTGGTTCATCGGCGGTGCCAAACTCTACGAAGCCGCGCTTGGTTACTGCGACTTCATTGATGTGATGTGGGTGCCGGATGAGATCACGGGTGATNATCTCGTCTATTTTCCGGAGCTACCTCCATCAGACTGGCAGGCCGGACCCAAAACCCCGCTCGCCGAAGATANCCGATTGATTAGCCAGCGGTTCTACCGTCGGTAGCGATGGACGTTTCTAAAATTTTCGACGCCCTGAACGACCCGCAGCGCGAGGCCGTGGGTGCCCCGCCCGGACCCATGCTGGTACTGGCAGGCGCTGGCAGCGGAAAAACGCGGGTTTTGACCTACCGGATCGCTTATCTCGTACAGGCACTTGAAGTCTCCCCCTATTCGATCCTGGCAGTGACCTTTACCAACAAGGCCGCCAACGAGATGCGAAAAAGGATTGAAGGCTTCCTGGGTTTCTCCGTAAGGGGCATGTGGATCGGGACTTTTCACGGCCTGTCACACCGCATCCTGCGAGACCATCATGAACTCGCGGGACTGCCGAAGGGATTTGAGATTCTGGATTCAGACGATCAGTACCGCGTCATCCGGCGTGCCCTGAAAGAGCTTAACCTCGATGAAGGTTACTGGCCGCCGCGCCANATCCAGTGGTTTATCAACAGCCAAAAAGAAGAAGGTCGGCGGGCAGCGCAGGTTCAGGACAATGGAGACAGTCACCAACAGACCCTCATCCGGGTGTATAGCCATTATGAGGAAACCTGCCAACGTCTTGGGCTAGTCGATTTCGCGGANCTGCTTCTGCGCACCCTCGAACTTCTGGAGCANACACCGTCGCTGCTGGAGAACTACCAGCAGCGCTTTCAGCACATCNTGGTAGATGAATTCCAGGACAGCAACGCCATTCAATACCGCTGGCTCAAGCTGCTGGCCGAGGCTCATGGGCANATCACCGCCGTCGGAGATGACGATCAGTCCATCTACGGCTGGCGAGGCGCCCGAGTCGAAAATATGAACCAACTACAGCAGGACTTCTCTGGCACCCAGGTAATCCGNCTCGAACAGAACTATCGCTCAAGTGGCAATATCCTGAATGCGGCAAACGCGGTNATCGACCAGAACACCGGACGCCTCGGTAAAAACCTCTGGACCGAAGGCGAGGACGGGGAACCCATCAGGGTTTACGGGGCGATGGACGAACTGGATGAAGGACGCTTTGTCATCGATCGAATNCAGGCATGGCAGGGTCAAGGTCGGCGCCGTGACAGNATNGGCATTTTGTATCGCTCCAATGCGCAGTCGCGCGTTTTTGAAGAACTGCTGCTGTCCCAGGGCATTCCCTACCGCGTATATGGCGGACTGCGATTTTTTGAGCGCGCCGAGATCAAGGACGCCCTGGCTTACCTGCGGCTCGTCACCAACCGTGACTCCGATCCCGCTTTCGAGCGGGTGGTGAATGTGCCGCCGCGCGGCATTGGCGCGCGCACCGTCGAGATCGTCCGTCAGCAGGCCCGCACTGACCGCACNTCACTGTGGACCGGCGCACAATCCTTATGCGAATCCGATGCNCTGCCGGGCCGAGCCAAAAGCGCGTTGAGCGCCTTCATTTCCCTGATTGAACAACTGGCACGGGACGCCGCCGATCATGACCTGCCGGAAAAAATAGATCTCGCCATCAGCCGCAGCGGTCTTATAGACCATTACCGCAAAGAACGCGGCGAAAAAGCCATCACGCGCGTTGANAACCTGGANGAACTCGTTAGCGCCGGGCGCAACTTTGAAACCGAGGCAGAAGAAGACGACACNCTNGANGANCTCTCGAANTTTCTCGCNCANGCNGCGCTTGAAGCCGGNGAGGGCCAAGCGGCCGANTGGGAGGACTGCGTGCAGNTGATGAGNCTGCACTCCGCAAAAGGCCTCGAGTTCCCGCTGGTGTTTTTGTGCGGCATGGAAGAAGGGCTCTTCCCCCATCAGCGCTCCATTGATGAGCCCGGCGGTCTCGAAGAAGAGCGCCGGCTCTGTTATGTGGGCATGACCCGCGCCATGGAGCAGCTGTATCTCACCTGCGCCGAAGTGCGCCGCCTTTATGGCCGCGATAACGCGACNAGNCCCTCGCGTTTTCTNTCAGAGATTCCGGAAGGTCTGATGGAGGATGTCCGCGCCGGCGCCGGGCTTCGCACCCGCGCCGTCAAAAAAACCAATCCCAATATCGCNCACATCAACAAGGCCAACGGTAGCTCACCTACGGCATTGCGCCTTGGCGCNGCCGTNNNGCACAAGAAATTCGGGCTTGGCACCGTGGTGATGATCGAGGGTCAGGGCGAGCACGCAAGAGTGCAGGTCCAGTTTGAGCAAGCCGGCAGTAAATGGCTGGTCTTAGCCTACGCCAATCTCGAGCCGGCCTGATCGCAACGCTAATTCTGGCGAACGCGTAACTCCAAGAAAGACGCGCTATCGAAGTGCATAGGCAAAAAAGAGTCCCGCAAATACAAATCCGCCGAACCAAATATTATTCAGAAAAGCCTTAAAACACCGCTGCCGATCACGGTCTTTACAGAGATAAAGTTGATAGACGGCGGTGAGGGCCGCGGCGCCAAGGCCGAGATAAAAAATAACGCCAAAGCCCAGATATAACCCCATTAACGCGAGACTCAAAAGCGTTATCGCCTGCAGCGACGTATTAATGGCGAGCTCAAAACGCCCAAACATAATCGCGCTGGATTTGATGCCGGCCTTCAGATCATCAGGACGATCTGCCATGGCATACATCGTGTCATAAGCCACCGTCCAAAGTAGGTTGGTGCCCAGCAGCCACCAGGCCAGCGGCATCAGCGGGCTATCCTGTGCGGTGAATGCCATCGGAATACCCCACGAAAATGCCACGCCCAGATATACCTGCGGCAGATTTGTGAATCGCTTAGCCAAGGGGTAGCTTGCGGCTATCCCAGCACCAACCACCGCCAGCCACACCGTCTGGCGATTGAGGAGCAACACGAAGCCAAAGGCTATGGTCAGCAGCAAGAAAAAAATCACCAACGCTTCACGCACGGTGACGGCACCGCTCGCGAGTGGACGAGTGCGAGTGCGTTCGACCAGTGGATCAAGATCACGATCGAAGATATCGTTGATGACACAGCCGGCCGCACGCATCGTAATCACACCGAGCACGAAGATGGCCACGATGGCGGGACGCGGGTGCCCGTCGGCGGCAATCCACAGCGCCCAGAGTGTGGGCCAGAGCAATAACAACCAGCCCACGGGCTTATCAAGCCGCGCCAGACGCCAATAGAGTTTGAGTTTTTCAGGCATTGGAAAACGAAAGCCCCTCGCGAACCCAGCGCGCTATGAGAGGCTCGGCTTTTTTAGGGTAATCGCGAAGTAGCCTGACCGCACCGTGCTGGACGGCAGGCAGTAATGCCCGATCACGGGCCAGATCCGCAATGCGAAATTGCGGCGCGCCGCTCTGGCGAACGCCCAGCAGTTCACCCGGCCCGCGCAGCTCAAGGTCTTTCTGGGCAATCGCGAACCCATCCGTGCTCTGGCGCATCATTGCCAAACGCTCCTTGGCGTTATGGCCTAAAGGTGGCTGATACATCAACACACACACTGATTTTTGATCTCCTCGGCCCACGCGCCCGCGCAACTGATGCAGTTGCGACAGGCCGAGTCGTTCGGCGTTTTCGATCACCATCAATGAGGCTTCCGGAACATCCACCCCCACCTCAATCACGGTGGTNGCCACCAGCACATCGACTCGCCCCTGACGAAAGTCATCCATGATCTCGTCTTTTTGAGCGGAGGGAATCTTGCCGTGCAACAGNGCAATGCGAAGCTCGGGTAACTCGCTTTTAAGCGCCTCTGCGCGGCTGGTGGCGGCCTGAACCGCCAGCACATCGGAGTCTTCGATCAGCGGGCATACCCAGTACGCTCGTCGCTCACGCGCACAAGCCTCCCGAATGCGCGCCTGAACATCTTCGCGACGCGTATTGGGCAGGACCACGGTCTCAACCGGCTGGCGTCCCGGCGGCATCTCATCGATGACCGAAAGATCCATGTCGGCGTACATCACCATCGTCAGTGATCTTGGAATCGGGGTGGCGCTCATGATGATCTGATGGGGCGCACTTCCCTCACGCTGACCTTTTTCGCGCAACGCGAGCCGCTGTGCCACGCCAAATCGATGCTGCTCATCAACAACCACCAGCCCGAGGTTGTGATAACTCACGTCATCCTGGAAAACCGCATGAGTGCCCACTACCACGCGAGCCGCGCCGCTCGATAACTGCTCGCAAACCGCACGTCGCTCGCGCTGACTTATTCGGCCGCTGAGCCAAACAGGCTTAATCCCCACCTTCTCAAACCAGCCACTGAATACCCGAAGATGTTGCTCGGCAAGCAGTTCCGTTGGCGCCATCACCACCGCTTGTTGGCCCCCCTCAATCGCAGCCAGCACGGCAGCGGCGGCCACCACAGTTTTTCCACAGCCAACATCGCCCTGCAACAGCCGTAAGGAAGGTGTCGGCTTGCCCAGATCGGCGACGATCTCGTCGATGCTTCGAATTTGCGCATNAGTCAGGGTAAATCCCAGCGCGTCTCGAAGGCGCGGCCAGAACTCAGTTGATGCCTGAATAGACTGCGCCGATAACGCATCACGCCGTTCACGGCGCTGGCGCACCGCAAGNTGATTAGCCAGNAGTTCTTCAAAGGCAAGGCGCTGCTGTGCCGGATGCGTNCCTGCTTTAAGCGTTTCGAGATCAATCCCCGACGGCGGTCGGTGCAATTGCATCAACGCCTCTGAGAGCGGCAAATCACCAAACTCAAAGCTTGCCCAATCTCCCAATAGCTCGGGGACCGCTTCGCCACATCGTGCGAGCGCCTGACCGGTGAGATCGCGCCAGCGNCGCTGGCCGATGCCTTCGGTCGTAGGGTAGACCGGTGTGAGGGTNGTCTCTACCTCAACTGCATCAGGTCCTTCAATAAGCCGGTACTCAGGATGAACCATCTCAAGGCCTGTGGGTCCCGATCGAACTTCGCCATAGCATTGAATGAATGCACCGCGTTTNAGGCCACGACGCTGCGAGGCGTTGAAATGAAACTGGCGCACCGTCAATCGGCCGGTGTCATCCGAGATGACGGTCATCAAACTGCGCCGCCGGCCAAACTGNACGCCGCTCGCCTCAATCCGCCCCGAGATAAGCACTTCAACGCCGGGTCGTAGCTCGCCGATGGCGGCCATGGTGGTGCGATCTTGATAACGAATAGGTAGATGGAACAACAAATCCGCAACGCAGGAAATGCCCAGACCCGCGAGTTTGTCCGNAAGCTGCGGACCAACGCCCTTGAGGATACCGACAGACGCCTGTGCAGTCGCATCCATCTCGCCGCTCTTTTTTCTCGCAGAAACTAATCCGACAGGTGTGCGACTGCCTCCACCTCGATGGCAGCGCCCTTGGGCAGGGCTGCAACAGCAACCGTGGCCCGGGAAGGAAACGGGGGTTCAAAATATTCCGCCATAACGGCATTAACCCGGGCAAACTGTTCAAGATCAACGAGATAAATAGTGAGCTTGACGATGTTCCCAAAAGAACCCCCGGCTGAGTGCATCACNGCCGCGAGATTGTCGAACACCCGTCTCGTCTGCGCTTCGATATCTCCGCTCACGAGCTCCATCGTTCCTGGATCAAGAGGTATCTGTCCAGAAAGATAAACCGTNTCGCGAACGCGCACAGCTTGTGAGTACGGGCCGATGGCGTCGGGTGCTTGATCACTATGAATGGGCTGGTTTGCAGTCATGAAACTTTCCTTATCAGAGGGTATTCAATTCAGCCGCGTGATCTCGANACCCGNATCACCGAGCGGCGGGCTCGCAGTCGTCGAATAATCCGCGCGAGATGTTTGCGGTCGTGTACTTCGATAGTAAACCGGATGGCCGAATTTCGATCGTCCCGGGCCGTCACCAGAACATGATTGATATTAGAATCTTCTTCGGCGATCACCGAAGCCAGCGTTGCGAAAACCCCGCGTCGGTTTACGACTTCCAGACGGATATCAGCCTCGAAGGTGGTTTTGATGTCGTCCGACCATTCGACCCCGATCCACGTATCCGGACGCTTGCTTTGTTCCCGTGCATTGGGACAGTTGGGTCGATGAATCACGATACCGCGGCCTCGGGAGAATAGCCCGACAATACCGTCCCCGGGAATGGGTCGGCAGCAGCGTGCGTAGGAAACGCTCATTCCCTCCACACCTCGAATCGGCAGCGGCTCACTTCTGGCCGAATCAGCACCCTTCACTTCCGGCAACAGTTGTCGGGCAACCACCATCGGCAGACGGCGACCCATGCCGATATCGGTCAATAGTTCATTCCAGTCTTCGAGACCGATGTGCTTGAGCAGTTGGATTTTCTGATCTGTGCGCAGTCGGGTGGTCAAACCAACGGTTTTAANTGCCCGCTCCAGAAGCTGGCGGCCGAGTTTGCCTGCGTCTTCCTGATGTTGGTGTTTCAGGAAATCACGGATCGCCGCNCGCGCTTTCGCAGTCACCACATAGTTCAGCCACAGTGGAGTNGGTACCGCNGATCGGGCCGTCAGTATCTCCACATGATCGCCGTTTCCGACCGGCTGATGCAGCGGTACGGGCTCATTGTTGATGCGTGCTCCGATACAGTGATTACCAACGTCCGAGTGCACCGAGTAGGCAAAGTCCAACGCACTCGAGCCTTTGGGCAATTTCTTGATGTCCCCATGGGGGGTGAACACATAGACCTCATCAGGGTAAAGATCGATTTTGAGGTGCTCAAGAAACTCGGAAGGATTACCGGCCTGGTTCTGGGTATTGAGCAGATCCAGCAACCAATGGTGGGTGGGTGCCTGCGAGCCAGCACGTTTCTCTCCGGTCTTGTACTGCCAGTGTGATGCAACACCACTCTCTGCGATCCTGTGCATCTCTGTCGTTCGGATCTGCACCTCGATGCTCTGACCAAAGGTNCCNAAAAGCAGGGTATGCAAAGACTGGTAGCCGTTGGCTTTCGGGATCGCAATGTAATCCTTGAACTTACCCGGCACGGGCTTATACGTGTTGTGAATCACACCCAGAACACGGTAACAGTCGTCGACCGAACGGACNATAATTCGGATAGCNAAGATATCCCGCATCTCCGACATCGGTACCCGCCGTGAACGCATCTTGCGATACACGCTGTAGATATTTTTCTCGCGACCTTCGACAGTGCCGTCGATGCCTGCCTCTGAAAGTTCGGCTTCAAACTTGGTGACGGTCTTCTGGATGATTGCCCGGTGATTGCCACGGCGTTTGCCAAGTTCCTTGTAGATCGCGTCGTAGCGCTTGGGGTACAGGTGACGGAAACTCAAGTCTTCAAGTTCCTGGGTCCACGTACGCATGCCGAGCCGGTTGGCAATGGGGGCGAAGATATCTAGGGTTTGTTCGGCAATCCGCTTACGCTTGTCGGCCTTAAGTGCATCTAGCGTGCGCATGTTGTGGAGCCGGTCGGCGAGCTTGATCAGAATGACCCGGATATCCTTGGCCATTGCCAGCAGCATCTTGCGAAAGTTTTCCGCCTCCGCGTGCTCGCGCGATTCGAAGTCGATCTGATCGATCTTGCTGACCCCATCGACCAACTGCGCGACGTCTTTACCAAAGCGCGTGGCGAGNTCTTCTTTGGCGGTGGGAGTGTCCTCGATAACATCGTGCAGCAGCGCTGCGATGATGCTGCGACTGTCAAGCCGCATCTCCCCGAGAATGGCCGCCACGGACAAGGGGTGGAAGATATAAGCTTCACCACTNCGACGCACCTGTCCCTCATGGGCTTCGGCGCCAAACAGGTAGGCATCGTAGACAGCTTTGACTTCCTCGGAATCGAGGTAAGGCTCGACGATCTCGAGCAGATCGCTAATCAGCAGTCGGTCCTTACTGGGTTTCGCGGACCTCTGCCGGTTTTCAGCTGACGGGCTTTTCCTCCGCGTCGTCGCCGGCGTCGTCGGCATCGTGCGTTTCCTCGTCACTGGCGGTTTCATCACTGGCGGTTTCATCACTGACGGTTTCATCACTGACGGTTTCATCACTGACGGTTTCGAGCGCCTGCGCGATCGGCACTGATTCGATTAGATCGGCCAGCGCTGCGAGGTCTTCCGCAGAAATCTCGACCTCGCCCNTATCATCGGTATCCGGAGCTGTCGCTTCGGCAGTCGCCTCACCGGCGTTATCGGACGCTTCGCTCTCACCAGATGCAAATACTTCTTCGAGCTCCTGTCGGGTATCAACCTCGACTTCTTTNAGAATATCGCTGGTGATAAGGCCCTCGGCGATTTCGCGAAGCGCAATTACCGTATTCTTGTCCCGATCCTCCGGTACCAGCGGATCGTGACCCAGTTGTAACTGCCGCGTACGGCGNGCAGCGACCAGCACCAGCTCAAAGCGGTTTTCAACGTTTTCGAGGCAGTCCTCGACAGTAATTCTTGCCATCGGTGTTCTCCAAAAAACCATGCAGCCCCAGGGTAATCCCTGGCGGGGATCGGGGCAGTCTGATGAGTCCAACAGAACCCTAAGGCCCTCGTTAAAGCCTAATCTTCACAAGGGTCGCTAAAGGTTTGCTGTCTCAGATGTTTTTAGTCTAACGTTTTTCGCACAATCTACAAGCGCCCCAACATTGAAGCCCTGTCCGGATTGGGGAGCCTCACCACGGCAGACCAGGGCTTCGAGTTCGCCCAGTGCCGCATCAAAGTTAATATTAATCAGAATATGGTCGTATTCGTCGTAGTGGCTCATCTCGCTCGCGGCCTCCGAAAGACGCGATGTAATCTCGTCAGGGCTATCCCGACCACGATCTACCAGTCTCTGGGCCAGAGCTTCCACCGACGGCGGCAAGATGTACACGCTGACGGCAGCAGGAAAGGCCCTGCGGACCTGTTGTGCCCCTTGCCAGTCGATATCGAGCATGATGCTACGATTCTGGACAATAGCCTGCTCCACGNCTTTCCGAGAGGTTCCGTACCAATGGTCAAAGACCCTGGCATATTCAAGGAACCCGTCGTCTTTAATCATCTGCTCAAATTCTGATTGGTNAACGAAAAAATAATCCACACCGTGGGTTTCACCGGTACGCTGCGGGCGCGTTGTGTGAGACACCGAGGTGACGGTGTCCTGTGCGCGTTCAACCAGAGCACGGGCGAGGCTGCTTTTCCCCCCACCGGACGGGGCTGATAGGATATAGAGCGTGGGTTTGCGGGCAGGCGTTTCTTCACTCAATGTTCTGCACCTGCTCGCGCATCTGCTCAATCAGCACCTTGAGGTTGACAGAAGCATTGGTCTGTTCCGGATGNGCTGACTTCGANCCCAGAGTGTTGGCTTCCCGGTTCAGTTCCTGCATCAGAAAGTCCAGTCGGCGGCCGATCGGCTCGTTTTGTTTAAGCGCCTGCTCAACTTCCTGAAGGTGCATCTTCAGTCGATCAACCTCCTCGCTGACTTCGCTTTTCGCCAGCAGCAGCGCCACCTCCTGTTCCAGCCGCTCGGGATCGACCTGCACGGACATTTCAGTAAGCCGCAGTTCCAGACGCTCACGGTGCGCGACGCCGATCTCCGGCAGCACTGCTTCAAGGGCACGGATCGTGTCCGAAGCCGCTCTGACACGCTCCTCAAGCATTTGCGCGAGTGCAAGACCTTCGCGCTCCCTCGAGTCAGATAGCTGTCCCAGAGATGTTTGCAGCAGATCCGTAGCCTCCAGAGCGAGGGCCTGCTCATCCACCACGGGTGCGGACATCACGCCTGGCCATTTCAGTACCTCACCGACCCGCAATGGCTGCGCCTCAGGCACGATGCTGCGGACACTTTGAGACCAGGCTGCCAGTTCACCGATCAGGTCTGTGTCCATTTGGGCCGGGTCTGACCCCATCGGTGGCGGAGAATACCGAAGCGACCCATCAACACGGCCGCGGCTCACCGACGCCGCAATGACATCACGGAAAACGCCCTCATGGAAACGAAGCTCTTCCGGGAGCCGCATGGCCACTTCGCGGAAGCGATGGTTTACCGAACGCAGCTCCCAAGTGAGGTCTCCTAATGGGGTCTGGGACGCGCAACGCGCGAAAGCCGTCATGCTTTTGGGCAAGTTGAGTCTCCGGTGTTATTGCCGCCAACGGGCACTTCTCGCCCCGGGCTGCATCAAATTCAGGCGAGAAACTATACTGTATTCCTGATCACCACCGTTTTCCATTCTCTCGCATCCACCCGTTACCTATCATGGCCAGCAGACTTCCCCTCCAGACCGGATACGTACTCAAGGGTTACACGGTGGGAGAAGTGCTCGGCGGTGGCGGATTTAGCCTGGTGTATCTGGCCAGCAATGAACTTGACCGGCACAAGTTCGTTATCAAAGAGTACTGTCCCCAGGACCTTGTGGCGCGCAAACCTGACGGGTCTCTCGAGCCGAACGGGCCACTGTCGCAGACGCCGTTTCGCAACGGCCTCGAAAAGTTCCGTTTTGAGGCAGAGCGCATGAGTGCTGTGCGCCATCCCAATGTCATCAACGTTGCCGAATACTTCGAGGCGAATAACACCCTGTACATGGTCATGACACACGAGGAAGGTCGCGACTTGCGCTGGTTCATCAACAAACTTGCTGGAGAGCTCGACTGGGACTTTCTGCAGCAGGTATTTCCACCCATTGGTGAGGGACTCTGGCGTATGCACCAGGAGGGGGTGGTCCACCTCGATGTCAAACCGGCCAACGTATTACTACGGACCAGTGGTCAACCTTTGCTGCTGGATTTCGGTGCGGCCCAGACCATGGACAACGACAACCGGTTTGGATCCTTCCAGACGCTGACCCACGGCTTTGCCCCGCCCGAACAGTATCTCGACGGTAATCTCGGGCCCTGGACCGACATTTACGGTCTGGCCGCAACCATCTACAACTGTATTACTGGTCACTCACCGCCACCGGCCCTCAAACGACGCGACGGGGCATCCCTCGAGAAACTGACCGTCTCACGCTCAGGCGCCTATCCTTACACCTTGCTGAAAGTTGTTGAAGACGCGTTGTCACTCGATCAGGGGCAGCGCCCCCACGATATGCATGCTTTTTTGTCACTCGCTTTCGGCGCTTC
>NHDO01000040.1 GCA_002171735.1 Proteobacteria bacterium TMED61
CGGTTGGTCGTCAGGCCATGCTGGCAGAAAAGATCCTTGCCGATGCGCAAGATATCCGCGGCGTCAAAAAGAGGTTCGTGCTCAGTAGTAACGAAATCGAGAGCCGCAGTCCGCTTGAGACGATCTTCTATGGTGATCTCGTCGAAGTATCCGGCTTGATAAGAATCATCAGAGAGCCGAGGGCGCGGCGCCTGCTCCCAACGAAACTCTGGATCCTCATCGAAATAACGCTGCATCAAAGTGTGGTACGACAAGAATTCCCAGTACCTGCAACGAAAGGACATCGGCGCGCTAAGGATTTCCTTGCCTACCGTTAACAAAACATCGCGGGGTGGCATGCAGCCAAACATCGAGCCAGTCGTGAAGTCCGGGGTATTCACCGCCTGGTTCCACTGGATCGGCTCCGGTCGGTCGACCCGCACACCCCGGCTTTCGAGCAGGCTCACAAGATTATCCAGTTGGGCATTCGCGCGCTCAACCGTTGCCAGCGGCCGGGGACCCCACATGCCGCGCATATCGCTGTCTTCAGGTACCTTGGCCTCAGTGGCAGGCTCCGACGGTGGGATACAGGTGAAATCCGCGCGCCCTACAATCGCATGTTTCAGCGGATCAAAATCGTTCCATGAGCTGACCACAGTAGCTTCCATTTTTTTCTCCCCGTATGCGTTCTATTCAATGCAATTTTTGGTTGAAAAAATTGCTAGGAATCNNCCGACTCCTTTGCCAGCGCCTCCAGAACNTTGGCNCGGCGGGANAGCCACCAGCCATACTGCTCTGGCCACTGGCCCCATTCCGGATCCGCATTCAGTGCAAGCGCCGNATNCAAAGGCCAGTTGGGATCCATCAGCGCTTCTCGGCCAATCGCGACNANATCAGCNTNACCNTCGGCGACGATCGCCTCGGCCTGCTGCGCCGTCAACACCAAACCCACAGCCTGGGTCATCAGTCCCNCCNGCTGTTTTACGGCATGGGCGTAAGGCACCTGAAAACCCGGTTGCGGAGGAGGTCCTTTTGCTACCGTAGCGCCACCNAGGATACCGCCGGACGAGCAATCAATCACGTCTACCCCGAGCCCNTTGAGGTCTTTGGCAAGCGCGACGGTATCCTCAAGAGACCANCCNTGAGGCGCTCCATCAACGGCCGACACCCGCACGAAAAGCGGCTTACCCTCAGGCCATGCCGCCCGGACCGCTTCCACTGTCTCCAGTAACATCCGCGAGCGTCCCAAGCGATCGCCCCCATAGCCATCGGTGCGGTGATTGCTGATGGGCGAAAGAAAACTCGCCGCAAGATATCCATGTGCCGCATGAACCTCAGCAATATCAAAACCGNCATGGTCNGAACGCCGAGCAGCGGCTGCAAAATCATCCACTACCTGCACTATATCGGCCGCGCTCATCTCAACGGGAACCAACCAGCCTTCACCCAGCGGCTCGGCCGACGGCGCCATCACCTGCCAGGGCTCTTCTCCACGTGCCCGATCATTCGCATCANGCGGACCATTTCCGTGCCATGGCCGCTGCATACCCGCCTTTCTTCCAGCATGGGCAAGCTGGANCGCCGACACCGATCCCATGCTGCGGATGAAACCAGTGATCCCTGCCAGGGCCTGGGCATGCGCATCAGACCAGATACCTAGATCTCCATGAGTGATACGGCCTCTACGCTGCACGGCAGCGGCCTCACTAAAGACGATCCCGGCTCCTCCCTGTGCAAATTTTCCAAGGTGCACCATGTGCCAGTCATTAGCCAGTCCGTCGCCGGCGCTGTATTGGCACATCGGTGAAATGACCAGCCGATTAGGAATAGTGACGTCGCGAATCTGTAGCGGCGTAAAGAGATTTGATCTGGAGGACATAAACGCAGCACGGTGCCGGNAAAAAGTCGAGCGCGCAATGATATCGGGCACAACTGGCAGATGCCANAAAAATCACGTTTAGATTCGTATCACACAGGCCATCCTCGGCTAGACTTGTCNAGCACTGGTCCCACTTGGAAAGTCTGCCGATGCCTAATGCTAACAATGCAGCGCAGTTGCTCCTGCAAGCCCGCAAGCCTGGNCAAGCTCTNACTGCCCTGCCCGAAGGTGCCCTGCCGATAAACANGACGCAGGCTTATGCCGCACAGGCCAAACTGGTTTCTCTGCTAAGTGCAGGCGCNGGTAAGGCGATGGGATACAAAGTAGGCTGCACCAATGCAAGTGCACGGCAAATGCTNGCACTGGACTCNCCGTTCAGTGGCCGCTGCTTNGAAGGAGAAATTTCCACCTCGCCCTCNAGTATTGANGCCTCAACNCTNCANATGATTGGTATCGAACCTGAGATTGCCGTACGCATCGGCAAAGACCTNGCGCCTTCGAAGGACTGGCAAACGGCTGATGTCATCGATCACATAGANGCCGTGATGCCTGCGATTGAGATCGTGGAAAGCCGGTTTTCGACCTGGCCGCTGATGGGCTTTCTCAGTGCGATTGCCGATAACGGCGTCCATCGCCATCTCGTGTTGGGCGANNCGGTNCAGGACTGGTCTGCCGGAGCCGTCGAACGGACACAAGTTACTCTGACTGCAAACGGCGAAACAGTGCGCGAAGGTGTCGCCGCCAATGTCGATGGCGGGCCTTTCGGTGTAGTCGCGTGGCTGGCCAACCATCTTAATGCCATGGGGACAACCCTCGCGGCAGGGGAGATCGTGACCACGGGCGTAATGACTGATATCTATGACAGCGCGCCCGACGAAGANCTCGTTGCACAATACACGCTTCCAGGTATCGTTAAGTTGCAGGTCACCTCGTCATGACCGGCGATTTANTNNGCCTTTCCGCACGCGCGGTACGAGACCTCCTCAAGGATCGGCAGGTCACTCCGCTTGAACTTCTTGATGCCCTTGAANCCNGGATNNCAGAAGTTAATGAACCGGTCAACGCCTTGCCTACCCTTTGCTTTGAAAGGGCTCGAGCGCGTGCCCGTGAGCAGGACTTTTTCACCCTGCCGCTTGCTGGTATCCCCATTGCCATAAAAGACCTTCTGACTGTGTCCGGTGTACGCACCACATTTGGCTCCATGGCATATCGTGACCACGTTCCGAAGNCCTCTGATTTACTTGTAGAGCGCATTGAGGCAGCCGGGGGCATTGTTTATGCCAAATCCAATACGCCCGAGTTCGGGGCTGGGGCCAATACNTTTAATGATGTCTTTGGATTTACCCGTAACCCCTGGAACACCGCGCTCTCAGCGGCAGGCTCGTCCGGAGGCTCAGCTGTGGCGCTGGCGACCGGAATGGCGTGGCTTGCAACCGGATCTGATCTTGGCGGCTCGCTGCGTAACCCGGCCAGTTTCTGCTCGATCGTGGGTTTTCGCCCGAGCCAGGGGCGCATCGCGGCAGATCCTGGTGAGACTGCCTTCAACCGGATGAGCGTGGAAGGACCGATGGCTCGCAATGTTGCCGATGCAGCTATGTTGCTGGATGTCATGGCAGGCTACGATAGTCGTGATCCGATGTCCCTCGACGACCCCGCTGAGTCATTTGAAGAAGCGGCCGCACAACAACGTGCGCCTCCACGCATCGCGTTTTCTCCAGACCTTGGTGTGACTCCTGTAGATCCCGAAGTCGCTCAGATTTGCGAGCGGGCTGCCAAGCGGTTTGAGGAACTCGGCGCGCGCGTTGAAGNAGCACACCCCGACTTTTCAGGCCTGCAGGAGGTTTTTCAAATCCATCGGGCACTGTCCTATGGAACCTCTCTCGGCCCCGAACTCGAGACTAACCGCGAGGTGTTCAAGCCTGAAATCGTCTGGAACGTAGAAAAAGGGCTCGGCCTGACTGGCCAGGAAATCATGGACGCAATGGTGACACGGTCAAAGATCTATCAGCGAGCGAATGAATTTTTCTCGACCTATGATCTTGTTTTGACGCCAGCGACAGTCGTGCCTCCTTATCCGGTAGAGCAACGCTTCGTTGAACGCGTCGGGGATCATNAATTTTCAAACTATATTGAGTGGTGCTCAATCGCCTATGCCTTTACCGTGATCGGCGCGCCGGCGATATCCATACCCTGTGGATTCACCCAAAGCGGACTGCCGGTGGGTTTACAGATCGCAGCACCCGCTCGACAGGAAGCAAGGCTGCTTTCTGCCGCTTGCGCGCTTGAAAATCTGCTAAGGTTATCCGATCAACTGCCCATTGACCCTCGAGCNCCCGATTCATGACGTACTACAGNGCCTGCCCCCACGACTGTCCTTCGACCTGTGCGTTGGAAGTCGAAAAAATCGATGACAACACNATAGGAAAGGTTAGAGGCGCCTCAGAACANACCTATACCGCCGGNGTCATCTGNAGCAAGGTCGCCCGCTATCACGAACGTATNCATCATCCCGANCGCCTGACNCANCCGCTGCGNCGCACCGGGAGCAAAGGAAGCGGTCAGTTCTCGCCNATCAGTTGGGATGATGCCCTCGATGAAGTCGCTNANCGTTTTCTTGAGGCCGAACAGCGTCACGGTAGTGAAACCGTCTGGCCTTATTACTATGCCGGCACCATGGGACTCGTTATGCGTGACGGTATCAATCGTCTTCGTCACGTCAAACGGTATTCAGGCTTTCATTCCACCATCTGCGTCAACATGGGGTGGAACGGCTTTATCGCCGGGACCGGCCGACTCGCTGGAGTAGACCCCAGGGAGATGGGTTGCTCGGACCTCATCATTATCTGGGGCACTAACGCAGCAAGTACNCAGATTAATGTCATGACTCATGCGCTGAAAGCACGGCGCGAGCGGGGCGCAAAAATTGTCGTTATTGACA
Source organism: Proteobacteria bacterium TMED61 (assembly GCA_002171735.1). Taxonomy (GTDB): domain Bacteria; phylum Pseudomonadota; class Gammaproteobacteria; order Arenicellales; family UBA868; genus UBA868. Next base: position 4,797 of record NHDO01000040.1, read on the forward strand.
CCTACAACAACGCAACAGCGAAACAGGCCGATCTTTTTGTCTGTGTGCGCCCGGGGACCGATGGGGCACTCGCCTGCGCGCTGATGCATGTGCTGTTTCGTGATGACAAGGCCGACTGGGATTACCTTAGGGAATTTACCGACTGCCCCGATGCGGTTGAGACGCATCTTAGACCCCGCGACCCTGCCTGGGCAGAAGCGATCAGCGGCGTTCCAGCCAGCCAGATTGAAACGCTGGCATCAATGATCGGTAGTACGCCAAAGACTTTCTTTCGCCTGGGTTACGGCTTTACCCGTCAGCGAAANGGCGCAGCNAGTATGCATGCGGCGCTTTCNATTTCCGCAGTTGCNGGTAGCTGGCGCCACGAGGGCGGAGGNGCCTTTCACACAAACGGNGGCATCTACCACTGGGACAAAACACTCATCGAGGGTCTNGACTGTCTGGATCCAAAGGTGCGGGTGCTNGATCAGTCCCGCATTGGACCCATCCTGACAGGAGATAGACAGGATCTTGGAGACGGCCCTCCNGTAACAGCACTCCTNATCCAGAACACCAACCCGATGTCGGTGGCGCCCGACCTCAACCGGGTGCATGACGGCTTTGCCCGNGAGGATCTTTTTGTCTGTGTTCACGAGCAATTCATGACCGAAACCGCTCAGGTGGCGGATATCATCCTACCGGCCACGATGTTCCTTGAGCATGATGATCTATACCAGGCAGGTGGGCATCAGCACATTACTCTGGGCCCTAGGATTGTTAACCCGCCTGAGGGCTGTCGTTCCAATCATGAGGTGATCTGTGCGCTGGCAAGACGCCTGGGCGTTGATCACGCTGGCTTTGATATGACNTCTCGCGAGATCATCGACCGAACGCTGCAGNACTCTGGCTGGGGCAACCTTGAAAATCTCGAGCAGAAACACTGGATCGACTGCCAACCCGAGTTTCGAGACTCCCATTANCTGGATGGCTTTGCCCACGCAGACGGGCGGTTTCACTTCTCACCGGATTGGAATGCCCTGCTACCCCACGGTTTTGGACCCGCCGACACCGTCATGCCGAGNCTGCCGGACCACTGGGACGTCATCGAAGAAGCAAACAGTGAAATGCCCTACCGTCTGGTGACAGCACCTGCACGNCACTATCTCAACTCGACNTTTACCGAAACNCCAACNTCNAGCCGCCGTCAAAAGCGNCCNAGTGCCATGCTGCATCCTGATGACGCNCGCAACNTGAAAGTTGGNGACGGCGACACCATCCGCCTGGGTAACCTGCGCGGNGAGATCCCCATCGCCGCAGAAGTGGTTGAAACAGCACAACGCGGTGTGGTCATTGTAGAAAGCATCTGGCCAAACCGGGCTTTTGTCGGCGGCAAGGGAATCAACGTCCTGACGGGCGCGGACCCCGTTGCCCCGGTCGGCGGTGCCGCATTTCACGACACCAGAATCTGGATTCGCCCGGAGCTTTAGNCCTCCCGCCGGAACTCGCTTATCGGAATCTACGCGACGCGGCTTACCGAACCCAGGGCATCACAGCGGATGGTAGGTTCGGGATCAGTCAGTCGGTGACCAGCGGGGTGTCCGGTAGCCTCCATCCAAACCCTCGGCAGAAAGCACTAGCTGCCACAGATGGTTCTCCCGTGANCGGAAGGANCCGGCACAAACCAGTAGGTAATAGTCGAACATCCGCTTGAAGCGGTCACCGTAGTGCNCNTTAAGCNCCGGCCAGGCGTCATTGAAGTTNCGATACCACGCCATCAGCGTCGGNTCGTAATCGGCGCCGAAGTTATGCCAATCCTCAATNGTGAAANANGCNCCNGCCTGTCGCGCCAATGNCGNAGCNGGNGGCANNANACCATTAGGAAAGATGTACTTCTCNATCCACCGATCTGTCGCAAAGCCATCGCGCCCCGCGCCGATGGTGTGCAGCAAAAACAGCCCCTGATCCTTAAGGAGTGAGCGGGTCTTGCTGAAAAACGTTTGATAATTTCTCTGCCCCACATGTTCAAACATACCCACAGAGACGATCCGATCAAACTGACCTTCAAGTTCACGGTAATCCCTGACCTCAATATCGACCGGCAAGTCAGCGCAACGATCGCGCGCCAGTTTCGCCTGTTCGACGGAGACGGTGACCCCGGTAACCTGTACACCGTGGTGCCCGGCCATCCAGCGGGCCAGACCTCCCCAGCCGCATCCAACGTCCAGCACCTTCATCCCTGGCTCAAGCCGCAACTTGGCACAAATCATCTCCATCTTGGCGACCTGTGCCTCGACCAGATTCTGAGCGGATTCCCAGAACCCGCAGCTATAGTTCATATGCGGATCGAGCATCTGCTCGAACACGTCATTGCCGATATCGTAATGCTGCTCGCCAACCTGAAATGCTCTTGCCCGACTTTGGCGGTTGAACATGCGAAAACCAACGAGGTAGATCAGAAAGCGCAGGTTATTGCGGACCTTATCTTCGAGGCCGGCCCGAAAACCCCGAGTGATCATCTGGTCGAGCGCCTCGCAGTCCCACCAGCCGTCCATATAGGCTTCGCCAAGCCCAAGCGTGCCCTCGCGCGCAATGCGCATGAATAGATTCGGGTTAAGTACCTGTATATCCCAGGGGTCTGGCCCGTCGAGACGGATGCCCGCGGGCTCGAGCATCTGCTCAAAACGATGCCTGATCCTACTCATCTGGAGTCACACCTGTGCTCGTACTTTTCTGTCCCTTGTTTGATAGCGTCTGCAAAGCCACGGTTCACAATACCCGCTCATTGCCGCCATCAACCGGAAGCTGGGCACCCGTAGTACAGCGAAACGCAGACCCTGCCATAGCGCAAATCACCGCCGCCACATCTGCCGAAGTGACTTCCTGGCGGAGCAGGTTGTTTTTACGGTAGTCTTCTACACTCATTCCATAGTGCGCAGCCCGGCCTTCAAGGACTTCATCAGTCCAGATCGCCGTATCAAAGACCGCATTCGGATGCACGGTATTCACCCGGATGCCATCGGCGGCGAGCTCCAACGCCAGCACCCGGGCAAGTTGCGTTAGTCCTGCCTTGGCAACCGAGTAAGCACCTGCGGCCGGGCCAGGTGCCGGCACATTCTTTGAACCGACAATGATCACTGAGGGGTCCCAACCGAGTTTCAGGTAAGGGATACTCTCACGCGCGACATGCATCGCACCCGTCAAGTTGATGTCGAGCGAACGCTGCCACTCCTCTTCGGGCATATCCGCCACCTCATCACTCGCAGAAAAGATACCTGCGTTATTCACCAGAATATCGAGACCACCAAATATGGAGACCGATTCAGCGACTGATTCGCGCACAGCCTGGGCATCTTTCACATCACACACCCGGCCTTGAATATCTGGACCATCAAAGACCGTCAGAACAGAAGGATCCTTGTCCAGAACGGTTACACGGGCGCCCTGCTCAGCCAACGCTATTGCACACGACCGGCCGATTCCGCTGGCACCGCCTGTCACCAGCGCGCAGCGTCCCTGGAATGCTGGCGCGTTCGACACTTTGCCCAGCTTGGCCTGTTCAAGCTCCCAGTACTCCACGGCAAAAATGTCTCCTTCGGGCAAGGCGCACCAGCCGCCGTGACCCTCCGCGGTTTCAATAGCGGTGATCGTGTGGTCCACGATATCGGAGATAACCCCAAGATCGCTCGACTTAGCCCCGAAAGCTACCGTCCCTCGATTCTGCCAGACCGCCCAACGGGGAGCGCAATCTAATCGGGAAAGTTTCCCGTCGGTATGTCGGTCAAAATAATCCTTATAGTCAGAAACAAATTTCGCTACCGCAACCGCCGGGTCATCGTTAACCATCAAGGGCACTCGCTTGGTTCGGATCACATGGTCCGGGGTCAAAGGACCTCTTGTTGCGATGCTGACCACGTCATCTCTCTTGGAAAAACAATGGCTTTGGGAACTTCCGCTGAAAGCCGCCAGCATCGGACGGTTTGCAGCACGACTTACTTCATAACGGATAGTGGCAAGTTCGAGCGCAGATGCGCCTGATTGACCGGTTGTTGGACTTGGAACCACTCCCAACGCCTGTTCTGCTTCAGTGACGAGGTCAATCATGCGTGTGTAACTTTCCCGCGCATCTTCCGCAAAACTAAAGATCCCATGATTCATCAGAACCATGCCCTGCAAAGTCGTCCAGTCGATGCCTTCCGTCATCTGTGCCACTTTTTTTGCGAGCACAAATCCCGGCATCACGTATGGCACCACCAGCAAGCGGTCACCGTAGAGTTCGCGAATCCGCGCCTCCCCACCCGGCGTATTGGTGAGCGTCACCACCGCATCGGCATGAGTGTGATCCACGAAGCGAAACGGAATCAGCGCGTGCAGAATAGCCTCAACGGACGGATTGGGTGCGCCGGGGTCCAGCATAGCTGCCCGCTGGGCACGCACCATGTCAGCATCACTCAGCACATCAAAACGGGATAACTGCATCAAGGCATCGAGCACTACAGGCGAAAATCCTGCGGCTTCTATAGTTGCAAGATCCCAACCGCTGCCTTTGACGTACAGCACCTCATGACGGACACCGAAAATATCGGTGAATTCAGCCTTAACGGAGGTATTACCTCCCCCATGCAGCACGAGATCGGATGCGCGCCCGATCAGACGCGATGAATAGACCCGCAACGCGAGTGGATCATCCCCACAAGCGGTCGCTTCTTCCTCATCCCAAAAATTCTTCATGGTACTCCCACGCCTAGCAGGTCATCGTATTCACTGCCCGAAACTCCGTAATTCTAACGGCTGAAGTCTGTCAAAGTTGGTTCTCGATCGTCTGCCAATCGTCACGGTGGACTACCCGGCAGAGGCCATCAAGGTCACTGGCCCACGAGACCGCGCTTAGAAATGGTGTCTCGTAAACACGGGTGGCATGGGGCACCAACGGCGGGTTCCAAATCACCGAATCCCCGACGTAATCGACCCAATCCTGATCGCCAAGACGAAATCCACATGGTCCGCTCAGGTTAAAGTACATCTCGGACGCCTGATGAACATGATCCCGATATAGCGTTCGCGATTTCAAAAAAAATAAACTGAAAAAAAGATCCTTGCTGAAAACCAAACTGTTGGCCGGCCCAACGAGCGGACAGACCAAATTGCCCTCTCTGAAACTTAGCCCGATATCCAATCCTTTCTCGTAATAACTGTCGTCATCGCCAGTATCCGCCCTCCAGTCCAAATACGGCTCCGCTTGTGATAATGCCTCTGTCCTTGGGTTATACCTTGCAGGCCCTGATGGCTTCTTCTGGGGAACACGCGACTTGCAGTTGTGAACGGCTTGCCTCCTTCAGGTAACCGGAGTCCGTCATCTTGTCCAGAAA
>NHDO01000041.1 GCA_002171735.1 Proteobacteria bacterium TMED61
TGCCCCTGACAGTGCTTGTCTGTACATAGACGTGGGCGGTGGTAGCACGGAGTTGACTCTCTTCACCGTTGATGGATCACCGTCGTCCCGTTCTTTTCCAATTGGTACCATCAGGCTTCTCAAGAAGCTCGTTAGTGACGACACCTGGAAAGAGATGAAAGACTGGGTGAAGAAGCACACAATGAATCAATCTGATCTAGTTGCTATCGGTAGCGGAGGCAATATAAATAAATTGTTCAGCATGTCGGGCCAGCATGAGGACAAACCGCTGACGTTGGAGAAATTGCAGGACCTGCGCCAAATGATCCACAAGTTGTCTTTGGGGCAGAGGATTGTCCAGCTTAACCTTCGCCCCGATCGAGCGGACGTAATCGTGCCGGCGTCAAAGATCTATGTATCCGTCATGCTTTGGGGAGGTATTGCCAAGATTTATGTTCCGCAGGCGGGCCTCGCCGATGGAATCGTAAAGCGTCTTTACAGTGAAATGCTTCCAAATCAGTAAACGACTGGGAGCGGAGATGCTCTTTAGGACCGCTTGAACTCACGCTTCATACTGAGAGTTGGTAGATCCGTTTGAGCGGTGAACCGTCGGATGCCTCTATTGCTCCGTTGGCCATCAGATAGCGTAGGGATGCCAGGATAGAAAGGCGGGCGCCGCCGATCAGTCGAGGATCCAAGCCGGGATAAAGCGGATCCACCATTTGGGAGATCTGCATGGGCGTTTCGGCCAAAAGCTTTAGGATGTCATTTATGCGCTGATGCCGATGGGCAATGAGCGCCTCTACGTAAGCGGCTGGCGTCCTCAACGCTGGGCCATGTGTGGGCCAGTAACATTTATCGTTTCGTTCTAGCATCAGTCGCAGACTGTCTAGATAGTCTGACATGTTGCCGTCAGGTGGAATGATGACGCTGGTGGACCATGCCATCACATGGTCACCACTGAAAACATCGCCCGATGCAGGCAAGGCAAAGCACATGTGGTTGCTGGTATGACCTGGGGTGTGAATGCATTCAACCTCCATCTTTCCGACAGCAAAGTGCTGCCCGTGCACGAGCCGCACGTCAGGGTCAAAATCGACATCAACTCCTTCTTCAGAATCTGCATCCCGCTGCTCTGATGTGGCTCCATGGGGTCCGAACGCATAGGTCGGCGCGTCGCAAGCGACCTGCAGGGCGCGCGCACCTGGCGAGTGATCCAGGTGGCAGTGCGTAACCAGAATATGGGAGATGTGCTCACCCTCAAGACCCCTGATCAGCGCGTCGAGATGTGTTGGATCATCGGGTCCGGGATCGATGACAGCGACGGTTCCGGTTCCGATGATGTAGGTGCCCGTGCCGTGATAAGTGAAGGCGCTTGGGTTACGGGCGGTTAGTCTACGAATGCCGGGCGCCAGCACTTCTATCTGTCCGTATTCAAAATGATGGTCGCGGACAAAGGGAATCTGGGCCATGTAAAACGCCTTACTGGGACTGGGAGGGCGACCAGGTCTGGGCCGCTGGATCAAATGCCTCAACCGGCACAAACCGGGTTTTGTAGGACATTTTGGGACAGTCCTCGATCCAGTAGCCGAGGTACAGGTTCTCATAGTCGACCGAACGAGCAAGTTCGATCTGGCGCAGGATTGTTAGTATCCCTGGGCTGCGGTACGACTCCGCCGGGTCGTAGAAGGTATAGACCGCCGAAAGACCATTCGCTACGTGATCGAGTACCGAGACAGACAGCAGTCGTCTGCCGATACGCAGCTCGATCATGAAAGTGTCGACGCCCGATTCGGTCAAGAACTTCTGGTATTTTTCCGGGTCGGGGCTGTCCATGCTGTCGCCGGGATGGCGCACCGACTGGTAGGTGCGGTACAGAGAGAAGTGTTCCTGACGAAATCCCACCGTCCGAATCTCCATCGAGACGTCCTGATTGCGCTTGCAGATCCTCCGAAAGTTCCGGTTCATCCCGAATTCCTTGACACGGATGCGCACCGATTGGCATTGACGGCAGGATGGACAATGTGGGCGGTAAAACAGCTTGCCGTTGCGTCTGAAACCATTTTGGATAAGGGTGTCATAGAGCGCCGACGATACTGGATATTTGGGGTCGATCAGCAGATTGGCTGCGGTTTCTTCCGGCAGATAAGGACACGGGTGCGCCGTTGACTGATAAAGATCCGGTCCGCTTTGTTGGCGGGTCATGATAACTCCCGCGCTGCTATGGTCCAGTTCCAGGGAGTTTCGTTTACGGGAGTCTCGACAGCCTGCTTGAGTTCAGAGGAGAAGCGATATCGTGGCACTGCCTTTGCTCCTAAAGAGTTCAGGTGCTCCGAGACCACCTGGCAGTCAATAAAATGATATCCACCGGCGGTAAGCGACACTGAAAGGGCGACGAGCGCGGTTTTCGAGGCGTCGGTGATCTGGCTGAACATACTTTCGCCAAAAAACGCTTTGCCGATCGCAAGACCATAAAGACCTCCAACCAGCTGGCCGTTCCGCCAGGTTTCCACACTATGGGCATAACCCATTCGGTGTAGGGTGCAATAGGCCTCCTGCATACCAGAGGTGATCCAGGTGCCTTCGCGCGCATTGCGGGATTCGGCACACCTCTGGATGACGTCATCAAACGCACGATCTGCAGTCACTTCGAAGCCCTGTGTCCGCAGGCTTTTGCGTAAACTCCGGGAGATATGCAGGTCTGCGGGATACAGGATCGCCCGAGGGTTGGGTGACCACCACAGGATGGGTTGTCCATCACTGAACCAGGGAAAGACGCCCTGGCGGTATGCGCTTAATAACCGGTCGGGGTTGAGATCGCCACCGACAGCGAGCAGCCCTTCAGGAGACGCGGCCTCGAGTGGGGGGAAGGTATAGGTTCTCGGCAGGCTCGCCATAACGGTGCCATTTTAGCACTCGGTATCGGTCTGACCGTCTCGCTTGAAAGGCGAGTGCGACTCAAGAATCTCTGTGTAGTCCGCCAGGTGACTTTCCTCTTCTTCGGTATATCGGCGTACCGCATCATGGAAGCCTTCGTGGGCGAGCCAATGCGCCGACAACGTCGTTTGCGGAGTGAGGCCTCGACTCAGCTTGTGTTCTCCCTGTGCCCCGGCTTCAAAACGCTCCAAGCCGTGATCAATGCAATATTCAATAGGCGCGTAGTAGCAGGCCTCGAAGTGCAGGTCGGAAGCATGATCAAGGGCGCCCCAGTAACGGCCATACAGGGAATTTTTGCCTCGGAGAAAAAAGGCACAGGCAATGGAGCGGCCCCCTTGTTGTGCGACCAGCAACTGCACCCCGTCGGGAAAGGTTTGCACGAGTGTTTCGAAAAACTTTCGGTTTAAGTAGGCATAAGAGCCATGCTCCGCGATGGTATTTTGGTAGCATGAGAACAGCAGATCCAGGTGTTCATGCGTGATTTCGTTGCCGTGATGCCACTTAAGGGAAATGCTCTGCTCGATAACCCGGCGCCGTTCACGAAGGATGTTTTTGCGCTTTTTCGAAGAAAGTTGCATCAGAAAATCACTAAAATCCTGATACTGGTCGTTGCGCCAGTGGAATTGTCGCCCCTCACGGCGCGCAAAACCATTTTTGGCAAGGACCTCAAGGTCCGTTTCTGTGCAAAAAATACAGTGCACAGAAGACGCTTTAAGTTCATTGGCAACGACCGGGAGCGCACGCGCGATGTTGTCGCGGATGAGCATCGCCTCATGGTCTGGATGATGAAGTATTCGCTGCCCGCCAACGGGCGTGAACGGTGCCGCAATGAGCAGTTTTGGATAATACGGTATGCCATGGCGCTGATAGGCATTGGCCCAGGCCCAATCGAAAACGAACTCCCCGTATGAGTGTGTCTTCAGATAACATGGTGTGCCACCAATGAGCGCCCCGTCAAGATGAACGGTGAGATGACACGGTGTCCAGCCCGTCTCAGGACAACAGCAGCCGCTCTCTTCAAATGCAAGGAGGAATTCGTGACGCAGGCCGGGATTTTCCGCATCGACCATGGCGTTCCATTGATCTGCATCAATGCTGTCCATCGAGCGGTTTGTTGTGATGCTGACCTCGCCCGCTTTATCATTGGGGTCGAGGCCTTTTGAGGCCTGAGACTCAGATAGATAATTATTCATTTGCGATGAATCGCCTTCCTATTGCAATTGCGCAGCTCAATTTTACCGTCGGTGATGTCGACGCGAACGTTGACAAGATGTTGGACGCGGCCCACCGTGCGCGCTCGGAACTTGATTGCCGTGTTGTCATTTTTCCAGAACTTTCGATTACCGGGTATCCTCCGGAGGACTTGCTCTTTCGGCGGGATTTTCTTGAGCGCACAAAAGCGGGGTTGGCCCGACTGGCGGGCACCGCGAAGGATATCTCAATCATCGTGGGGCATCCTCATCAGATAGGCACGCGCCTCTATAACGCTGCCTCGGTCATCTCAGAGGGGCAGGTCACGGCCCGATATCTCAAGCGGGAACTGCCTAATTTTGGGGTCTTTGATGAAAAGCGGTATTTCTCTGCAGGCGATCAGCCGTGCGTTTTTGAGATAGAGGGTATCAATCTGGGATTGACCATTTGTGAGGATGTCTGGCACCCCCAACCCGTCGCAGACTGCGCGTCGGCGGGCGCGGACGTAGTTGTGAATCTGAACGCCTCGCCCTATGACTTGCATAAGGCCCGCGAGCGTGAGGAGCAGGTGGTGAGCCAGCGCGCAAAAGCATCCGGTGTTCCAATCATTTACCTTAACCTGGTGGGTGGCCAGGATGAACTCGTCTTTGATGGAGGCTCTTTTGTTTGCAGCGCCGATGGTGAGGTGATCACCCGGCAAGCATTTTTCGAAGAAACACTCTCGCGGATCGACATCACCTCACAGGGAATCGAGCCGGTTAATCCATCGACCGCGCTTTTACCCCGGGAAGAGAGTGTCTATCGGGCACTTTGCTTGGGAGTGGGAGACTACGTACGAAAGAACGGTTTTCAGGGCGCGGTGCTGGGCCTGTCCGGGGGCATTGATTCGGCGCTGACGCTCGCGGTCGCGGTCGATGCGTTGGGAAAAGATAATGTCCACGCAGTCATGATGCCCTCCCGATATACCCGAAAGATCAGTATTGAGGACGCCAGGATTGAGGCCGAGGCGCTGGGCGTTGTCCATGAGGTTATTCCGATCGAGCCCCTGGTGGAAAGTTATCGGACCCAACTGGATCCGATCTTTCAGGGATTGCCGGAAGATACGACCGAGGAAAATCTGCAGTCCCGTATCCGCGGCAACCTTCTGATGGCGATCTCCAATAAAACCGGCAGGCTGGTACTGGCTACCGGAAACAAAAGTGAGATGGCAGTCGGTTATGCCACACTCTATGGCGATATGGCAGGCGGTTTTGCCGTTATCAAGGATGTATTCAAGACGCTGGTGTACGAACTTGCGGCGTATCGGAACAGAATCGGCACAGCGATTCCAGAGCGGGTGATTACCCGGCCCCCCTCAGCAGAGCTCGCACCTGATCAGGAAGACACCGACAGTCTGCCACCTTACGAGATTCTGGATCCGATACTTGAGGCCTTCATTGAGCACGATCTCGGCGCAGACGAGATTGTCGCGAAAGGCTTTGATGAAAAGACCGTTGAGAAGATCATGCGCATGGTGGTGCGCAATGAGTACAAACGGCGCCAGGCACCGCCGGGAGTCAGGATTACGCGACGGGCTTTTGGTCGCGACCGGCGCTATCCGATTACTTCGGGCTTCAATTGAGATACGGGCTATCGGGGTAGTTAAGTTCTAGCACCCGAACGGCGTCGTGGTGAAGTTCGTCGAGCCCCATGCGAGCGTATGCTTTGACCATCACACCGAGCGCGTCTTCCACAGCTGAAGAATTCCGATAAGTTTCCAGGACCGATCGGGCCCGGTTTACCGCAGCAACATCCGCACCCATCGCGTAGTAATACCGCGCTACCTCGACTTCATGTATGGCCAGCACGTTGATAATGTAGATCAAACGCTTGCGGGTATCCGGTGCGTAGCGGCTGTTGGGAAAGCGGCTGATGAGTTCTTGGTAGGCCACAAATGCCTCTCGTATCGGTCCGATATCATTGTTTGCCGGGTTATAGCCTGACAGCGAGTCAAAGAGACTGTCCGGGGGTTCAAACAGTGCCAGGCCTTTAAGGTAAAAAGCGTAGTCGACGTTCGGATGGGTAGGATGCATCTGGATAAATCGGCCCGCGGCGGCGACAGTCAGAGCAGGTTCATCGTTCTTGAAGTAGGCGTAGGCCGTATCCAACTGCGCCTGCTCGGCGCTTCGGCCATACGGGAAACGGCCCAGGAGTTTTTTGTAGGTCTCAATAGCGCCCACCCAATCTCCGGAGGACATCTGTTTCTGCCCGGTGCTGAGAAACTCTTCTGCTGTCCAGCCCGCGGTTTTGTCCTTTCCTTCCAGGATCGCACAGCCTGTCATCAGCATTGCTGCAAGCAGCAGCGACCCCGTGAGCGCGCGCCGCTGGAAACTCAAGAAAGAGGGGATAACCATAAGCCGCTATTATACTTTCGCCTACTGGGAAACGAAGATGACGATCGTGAAAAATAATGAGTGTAGCGGCGAGGTTCTGACAGCCGTAGTACCTGAAACAGCGTCAGGTGAGCGATTGGATAAGGTGCTGCCTCAGATCTTTCCACCGTATTCACGGTCACAGTTGCAGACCTGGCTTAAAGAGGGGCGGGTGACATTAGATCGAGAAATCCCTGCCGCCCGGCTTGCAGTGATCGGCGGTGAGACTTTGCGCTTGGAGGTTCCGCCGTTGCCCGTCTCGGACTGGTTACCCGAGGCATTGCCGATCTCGGTGGTCTATGAAGACGACCATATTGTGGTGATCGATAAGCCGGCGGGATGGGTGGTCCATCCAGGCGCAGGAAACGCCTCAGGGACTCTGGCCAATGCATTGCTGCACCGATACCCTGGCGTGAACGGTTTGCCCCGTGCCGGAATTGTGCATCGCCTCGACAAAGACACGAGTGGTCTCTTGGTGGTCGCATTGAGCGAATCCGCCCGCATTGAGCTTATTCGCTCGCTTGAGGCGCGTGAGATAAAAAGAGAATACCTCGCCATCGTCAACGGTTGCCCGATCAGTGGCGGCACCGTAAAAGCACCGATCGGCCGCCACCCGAGAAACCGCCTGAAGATGGCGGTTACCGATAACGGTCGGCCCGCCTGGACTGATTATCGCGTGAAGGAAAGGTTTCGAGCGCATGGACTGCTTGCCGTCACCTTACAGACCGGCCGGACTCATCAGATTCGAGTGCATATGGCGCATTTGGGTTTTCCGTTGGTGGGTGATCCACTCTACGGTGCGCGTTTGCAACTTCCGCCAAAACCAATCCCAGACCTCGTCACCAGGCTTGAGAAGTTTTCCCGTCAGGCACTCCACGCAGGTGCACTTGGGTTGAGTCACCCCGTCACCAGCGAAACGCTTAACTGGATGAGTCCATTACCTTCAGACTTTGCGGGTCTGGCAAAGACCCTGGCGGAAGATGCTGGGTCCAACGCGTGAACAACACTGCACTCAGGTGGATGCAGCCTGACTGGCCCGCACCGGCACACGTGCATGCTCTCACTACAGAGCGCTGTGCTTCGCGTCCCGATGATCCGTACGACGGATTCAATTTTGCCGATTACGTAAAGGATGCGCCTGCCAAGGTCGCGACCCACCGTGAGACTCTGCATACGACCTTTGGATTCTTGGATTCACCCACATGGCTCAGTCAGCAGCACGGAAACACCGTTCTTGGACTGGATCATCGGTGTGAGACCAGGGTAGCCGATGGCAGTTTCACGAATCGGGATCGTACCGTCTGCGCCGTACTCAGCGCGGATTGTGCGCCAGTGTTCCTCTGCGATCGCGCGGGTACTTTTGTTGCGCTACTGCACGTAGGTTGGCGCGGACTCGTAGTGGGAGTGCTCGAGGCGGGAATTGCCGCAGTATCGAGTTCTGCGGAAGAGATGGTTTGCTGGGTAGGACCGGCGATCAGCCAAAAATATTTTGAGGTCGGAGATGATGTGCGATGCCAACTGATCGAAAATAACCCTGCGGATGAGAGTCATATTGCGCCGAGTGGCGAACGCTATTTTGCGGATCTCCCGGGTCTGATTCTGGCGCGGCTGAGGCGCATAGGTGTGGCTTATGTGGGGGCGAGTACGGAGTGTACCTATGCCAAGGCGGACCGCTGGTTTTCCTATCGCCGCCAGGGCGTGTGTGGAAGAATGGCGTCCTTGATCTGGATTGATCGATGAGGCAAAAAAAAGCGGGGCATTGCCCCGCTTTTTTCAATATACAGAAATTTATGGCTTAGCAGTGCTCAGGCCCAAGATCTCCCAGTCCTGCATGCCGCCCCGGTACCATTTGATCTTATGTGCCGGATAGCCGAATTTGAGTAGATTCTTAATGTTGTTCGGCGACTGACCACACCACATACCGTTGCAGAACATGACGGCGGTCTTTGCGTCGGTGAAGTCGAACAGACCTTCGCTTTCCGAAACGTTAAAGACATCCTGCATGATCTCGGCGATCTCGATTGGGGTCGCGCCTTTGGCCGGATTCAACTTGGTCCACGGTACGTTAATCGCGCTGGGGATAGTGCCTTTGGCAACCCAGTTCGGCGTCCGCGAGTCCACCACGATGATTGATGAATCGCCATCGCTCATTTTCTTGGCATAGTGGATCATTTCGCGCTCAGCGATGGTTTCAACCCCCGGGGCCAGAACCGCTGGCTGGATGCAGAACGGCGGGCAAGGACGCGAGGTTTTGCCAAAAGCCGGATTCACCGTATTTGCGTTGTCCTGGTTTCGGGTAATGTCCGTGGCGGAACCATTGTGCATAACGGTCACGGCCATTGTGTCACCAGTAATGCCGACGGGCTTGTTGGCCTGTGCGCCGAGGGGCAGCAACAGGGCCAGTCCCAAGGTGCCGGCAGTTAAGAGTTTCAGGTTGTTCAAAATCACTCTCCTGTTCAGTTGGTCAGATAGTTATATCGCTTTTTCTCTATTTACAAAATTTACAAACGTTTACCGCTTCGGGCACATGGAAGCGCCCGCAGGATTCATCGAGCGTTGAGGCTATATGATGCGCTTTAAAAAAGCCAGCACAACACTTCAACGAATTTTAATCATAAATCAGTCGCACTCCGGTTCCTGACAGATCTCGGCGTCCGGGTTACTCTCGCACCATGTGACACAGTCATTTTGATTGGCTTCACACCAGGCATCCGCGTCCCCATCAGCGGGCGGGCCTTGAGCGAAAGAGAGCGATGTTCCAAGCAAAATGCCTATGGCAAAAGCCAGAAACTGTTTCATTGGGCTGGACCTCAAACTGCTTTAATATTAGAGACACGTTTATACCGCAATTGCCTAACCCGCCGTGAAGAGCGCTTTCACCATCAGTTTACGATCGAAGGATAAGATCCATTAATGAAAATGTGGAATATCCGAAAAGTAATAGTTACCCTCTTTTTAGCGGGTTTATTGGGCTTTGGGTCGACCGTGCCGCGCCTCGTTGCGGCCGATGCGCTGCAATACACCCTTAAGGATCTTGAGGAGGCTGCCCAAAGTCTGGATCAGTATCGAAACCAATGGGTTGTTGTCAATTTTTGGGCGACGTGGTGCGGGCCGTGTATCCGTGAGATTCCGGAGTTGATGGCATTTGCAAAACGTTACCCGGAGCAAGTGCAGGTGCTGGGTATTGCCTTTGAGAAAACCCCAGTGGATGAGATACGCGCCTTTGTTGCCGAGTTTGGTGTGAGTTATCCCGTATTCCTGATCGGCAACCAACCCCTGTTGCCGATGGAGCCGCTCAAGGGACTGCCGTCCACCTTTCTGGTTTCACCCTCTGGGCAGGTGGTGCATTCGCACGTTGGACCTGTTACCGAGGACGAATTGGTCGGGTGGCTGGCTCAGTACGCTAACGGGAGTCAAACTGAAGGCTGAGGTCGATAGCACGTACGTTCTTTGTGATCTCGCCGCAGGAAATGAAGTCCACGCCAGTGAGGGCGATTTTCCGGATGGTCTCGGCAGTAACGTTCCCTGAAGCCTCAAGTTGGGCTTGTCCCTGATTCAGTTCAACCGCGCTACGCAATTGGGTGACTGAAAAGTTGTCCAGCATGATACGACGGGCGCCGGCTTGAAGCGCTTGAGAGAGTTCGTCTAGGTTCTCCACTTCAATCTCGATCAGGTCGACGTTCCCGGCATGGTTTTGTGCGGCGGCAAGTGCAGATTTGATCGAGCCCGCCGAGCGAATGTGATTTTCTTTAATCAAAATTCCGTCATAGAGGCCCAGGCGATGATTGTTGCCTCCACCGCATTGCACGGCATATTTTTGCGCAAGACGCAGTCCGGGCACGGTTTTGCGGGTATCGAGCAGTTGCGCCTGCGTATCTTGCAATTCACGAACCAAGATTCTTGTCGCCGTTGCGGTGCCAGCCAGCAATTGGGCGAAATTCAATGCGGTACGTTCTCCAGAAAGAATAGCTCGGACCGATCCTTCGATGATGCACCATGTTTGTCCAGCGTGGAGGTCATCGCCATCCTCACAGTGCCAGTCGATCTGCACACCGGTATCGAGTGTTTCGAAGACTGCATCTACCCAGTCGCGCCCACAAGCGACGGACTCGTCCCGGCAAATGAGTTTGGCACGAACACATTCTGACGGACTAATGAGCGAGGCCGTGAGGTCTCCTGCGCCGATGTCCTCGGATAGAGCCAGTGCTACCTGCTGATGAATCTGTTCTTGTGATGGGTTCATGATTTTCTTTGATCGAGTTTAAGTCCCGTTCTCATCGCTGTAGGGGACAGAGTGAGTGTCCAATATCATGGGCCGGGTTCTTGAAACCCACCTTGATTCGCTCCAGTTTATCCCCACATTAATAGTGTAAAAGGTTTCGGGTTCGATCGTGAATCCCACGGGTCTCAGGATCTAGTGTTTTAGGAGTGTGACGACCATGCGAATGGACAAATTAACAACAAAATTTCAGATGGCACTGGCGGACGCGCAAAGTCTTGCGGTGGGTCGCGATCATCAATTCATTGAGCCGGCCCACCTGATGGTGGCGCTACTAGATCAGGATGGCGGCAGCGNTCGTTCATTACTNACCCGCGCGGGCGCCAACGCCAATGCACTGCGATCTCGCCTGGGAGAAATTTTAGATGGATACTCCCGCGTGGAAGGCATCGGCGGTGATGTCCAAATTTCGGCAGATCTGGGCCGGGCACTCAATCTCACTGACAAACTCGCACAAAAGCGGGGCGATCAGTTTATCTCGAGTGAGTTATTTATTCTGGCAGCCCTTCAAGATCAGAGTCCACTGGCCAATGTGATGAAAGGTGCCGGTATTGTNGCGGGCACTGTAGAGAAAGCCATTGAAGAAATACGTGGCGGTGAAGCGGTGAATGACCCCAACGCCGAGGAGCAGCGCCAGGCGTTGGAGAAATACTCCATCGACCTGACCGAGCGTGCCGAGCAGGGCAGGCTTGATCCCGTGGTTGGACGGGATGAGGAAATTCGCCGCACTATCCAGGTTCTGCAGCGGCGGACCAAAAACAATCCGGTACTGATCGGTGAGCCCGGGGTTGGCAAGACGGCGATCGCCGAGGGACTGGCACAGCGTATTGTGGACGGTGAAGTGCCTGAGGGCATGCGCGGCAAGCGCCTGCTTGCACTCGATNTGGGAGCGCTCATCGCTGGCGCTAAATTCAGGGGTGAGTTCGAAGAGCGACTTAAGGCGGTGCTGACTGATCTCAGTAAACAGGAGGGNCAGGTCATCCTCTTCATTGATGAACTGCATACCATGGTGGGCGCAGGCAAGGCAGAGGGNGCCATGGATGCCGGGAACATGCTTAAACCCGCGCTCGCGCGCGGCGAACTGCATTGCATAGGTGCCACCACACTAGATGAGTATCGAAAATATGTAGAAAAGGATGCCGCTCTAGAGCGCCGTTTCCAGAAGGTCCTGGTGGGTGAGCCCGGAATTGAAGACACCATCGCCATTCTTCGTGGCCTAAAGGAAAAATATGAGGTACATCATGGCGTGGACATCACGGATCCGGCTATTGTTTCGGCAGCAACTTTGTCGCATCGCTATATCAGCGATCGTCGGTTACCCGACAAGGCGATTGATCTGGTCGACGAGGCTGCCAGCTGGATCCGGATGGAAATCGATTCCAGGCCCGAGTCGATGGATCGGTTGGATCGGCGTCTTATCCAACTAAAGATCGAAAGGGAAGCTGTAAAGAAAGATACGGACGACGCATCCAAAAAGCGCTTGGATGCTTTAGAAAGCGAAATCTTGCAGATCGAGCGCGAATATGCCGACCTCGATGAGATATGGAAAGCGGAAAAAGCAGCGGTTCAGGGCAGTCAGCATATCAAGGAAGCTCTTGATCAGGCNCGCAGCGAGGTGGAAGCGGCCCGTCGTGCCGGGGATCTCACNCGGATGGCGGAACTTCAGTATGGACGTATNCCNGAACTCGAAAAGCAGCTCGCAGATGCGCAGGATCATGAATCAAGCGGCGAGACCCAACTCTTGCGCAACAAGGTGACCGATGAAGAGATCGCCGAGGTGGTCGCTCGTTGGACCGGTATTCCCGTATCCCGGATGCTTGAAGGTGAGCGGGACAAACTGTTGCGGATGGAATCCGAATTGCATCATCGGGTCATCGGTCAGGAGGAGGCTATCCGAGCGGTATCGGACGCGATCCGTCGATCCCGGGCGGGACTTTCAGATCCGAACCGACCCTATGGTTCNTTTCTTTTTCTCGGGCCAACGGGAGTTGGCAAGACTGAACTCTCCAAGGCGTTAGCGGAGTTTCTTTTTGACACCCAGGATTCGATGGTACGTATCGACATGTCCGAATTCATGGAGAAACACTCTGTTGCGAGGCTGATTGGTGCGCCACCCGGATATGTCGGTTATGAGGAGGGGGGCTATCTTACGGAAGCCGTCCGCCGTCGCCCGTATTCCGTGATCCTGATGGATGAGGTNGAGAAAGCGCATCCGGAGGTATTTAACGTGCTGTTGCAGGTCCTAGATGACGGCCGCTTAACGGATGGCCAGGGTCGTACCGTCGATTTTCGGAATACTGTGATTATCATGACCTCCAATCTTGGATCAGACCGGATTCAGGCGCTTGCTGGTGAAGACCGTTATACCGAGATGAAAGCGCAGGTCATGTCGGTGGTCAGTCAGCATTTCCGGCCCGAGTTTATCAATCGGGTCGACGATATGATCGTTTTCCACCCCTTAGTCAGGGAGCAGTTGCATGANATTGCACGGATCCAGATTGCCAGTCTGGCCGCGCGCCTTGCTGCGCGTGACNTGACNTTGCGCGTAACCGATGCGGCCGTTGATAAGTTAAGCGCTGCCGGGTTTGACCCGATGTACGGGGCGCGGCCGTTAAAGCGTACTATNCAGACGCAACTGGAAAATCCATTGGCCCAGCAGATCCTCTCGGGCCAGTTTGCGCCCGGGGACGCCATTGTTGCGGACGTCACGGGCGGAGACTGGGTGTTTCGCTCTGACCAGACGGATACCGCACAGGTTGCCTGATCAGGTTATCCCTGTATCGTATTAGTCGTGTATTCACAGCACTGCCTTCTGTGGCCAACCTGACAGCCAGGCGGTAGACTTCCCNGCAGATTTACACGGAAGCCAGTATGAAAGCGATGATCCTGGCCGCAGGCAAGGGAACGCGGGTGCGCCCGCTGACCCACGTCATGCCCAAGCCCATGATTCCGGTNCTCGGAAAACCGGTGATGGAATATTTGGTCGAGCATCTTGCCCGTCATGGGGTCGACCAGATCATGGTAAACGTTAGCCATCTCGCCCAGTCTATTGAGGGGTATTTTGGTGATGGCCGGCGTTGGGGCGTGGAAATCGGCTATTCCTTCGAGGGACACGTGGAGGATGGTGAAACCATCGCCGCTCCCGTGGGTTCTGCTGGCGGTATCCGCCGGATACAGGATTACGGGGGATTCTTTGATGATACGTTTGTTGTAGTTTGTGGCGACGCCGTCATCGATCTCGATCTGACGGCGGTGGTACGCAGGCACTGGCAGTCGGGCGCTGTGGCCAGTATTGTGGTGCGGGAGGTGCCTCATGAGCGGTTGTCCAGTTATGGTGTTGTCGTTTGCGATGAGGCGGGAAGAATCCAGTCTTTCCAGGAGAAGCCCCAGATCGAAGAAGCCCTTTCGCAACTGGTCAATACCGGAATCTATGTCTTTGAGCCCGAGGTCATCGACCTCATCCCGCAGGATGTCGAGTTTGATATTGGGAGCGAACTGTTTCCTTTGATGCTTGAAAAGGGTCTTGCTTTCAATGCAATTGAGGCGCCGTTTAACTGGATTGATATCGGACATCTCAGTGATTACTGGCAGGCGAACCAGCAGATAATGCGCGGCAAATTGCGGGGAGTGCGTATGCCGGGAACGGAAGTGCGGCCCCGGATCTGGACCGGATTAAATGTAAATGTCGACTGGGATGAGATTCGTGCCGAAGGNCCTATTTATGTNGGCTCAGCGTCCCGTATTGAACCCGGATGNCAGATCTTTGGTCCTACCTGGATCGGCCAGGGTTGCCATCTTCAAAGCGGCGCTCAAGTCTCCCGCAGCATCCTCTTTGAGCACAGCCGCATTGGCTCAAGNGCCAAGGTCAGTGATTCTCTGGTGTTTGGTCGAAACTGTGTCGATCAAAGNGGTGAAAGTGTTCCAGATACCGACGGNGCGTTGGATTGGGTCGGTGATGCCCGTGAACTGACGAGTATCACCGACTAACCGACGGTCGCAGGTACCACGGGTTGCAGCACCTGCGATGTTAAGTTCAGTTGCCGGTAAGGACGGCTTTTGTCAGTAGATCATTGACCCGTTGGACGTATGCTGCGGGCTCGGGAAGCGGGGCGCCCTCGCTCAGTGCGGCCTGATCAAACAGCACCCGTGTCCAGTCATCAAGGTGCGCATGCTCGGGACTTAATTGTTTGATCAAGGGGTGATCCGGATTGATCTCCATGATGGGTTTGGCGTCAGGGGCGCTTTGACCCATGGACTGCAGAATCCGCTCGAGATTACCGCCAAGATCTGTTTCATCAGCCACCAGGCAGGCGGGGGAGTCTGTCAGCCGCTGGCTGACACGCACGCTTTTGACGTGCTCGCCCAACAGTGACTGCATTTTCTCTGTGAGCCCCGCGAGATCCTTTTCCTTTGCCTCGTTTGCTTTCTTATCTTCAGACGTTGCCAGGTCTTCGAGATCGAGGGCACCTTTAGCGACCGATTTCAGCGGNTTGTCCTTGTACTCACTCAGTGACGACACCAGCCACTCGTCGACCGGGTCGCTGAGCAGTAATACCTCAACGTTGTTCTTTCGAAAAATTTCGAGGTGAGGTGAGGTGCTGGCGGCGTTATGAGAGTCNGCGGTGATGTAGTAAATCGCTTTTTGCTTTATNGGCATCCGCTTGAAGTAGTCTGCNAGAGACTCTGTCTGCGCAGTATCTTCNCTTCGGGTCGAGTTAAAACGNATCAGGTCNGCGAGGACGGTACGGTTGTCGTGATCTTCGACGACACCCTCTTTTAGCACCTTGCCGAATTCTTTCCAGAAAGCCGCATAAGTTTCGGGTTCTTTTTCAGCCAGGCGCCTGAGCTCCGAAAGAATCTTTTTCACGGACGCGGAACGAATCCGGTCGATGTCTTTATTATTCTGAAGAAATTCACGGGAGACGTTCAGAGGCAGGTCAGCTGCATCAACGACCCCGCGTACGAAGCGCAGGAATGAGGGCATCAGGTACTTGGCATCATCCATGATGAAGATACGTCGGACATATAAATTAATGCCGTGGCGCTGNTCGCGGTCCCAAAGATCAAATGGTGCTTTTTGGGGAATGAAAAAAAGTGATGTGTACTCGAGGTTTCCCTCTACCCGGTTGTGCAGGGTCGCCAACGGCGCTTCAGTGTCATAGCTCAATGACTGATAGAAGCGCTGGTATTCTTCTTCTGAGATTTCGTTCTTGGGTCTCGACCAAAGCGCGGAGCCGCTGTTGACGGCCTCCCACTCACCCTGTTTCTCCTTGTCTTGAGCAGGCATTTCGATTGGCAAGGAAATGTGATCTGAATAGCGGCTGATAATGCCTCGCAGGCGAAAGTCCTCTGCGAACTCCTTATCCTCNTCCCGCAAATGCAGAGTGATGCTGGTGCCACGCTCTTCGCGGTTTACTGATTCAATGGTGTATTCGCCCTCGCCATCTGAAACCCACCGCACACCATNATCAGCGGGCTGGCTCGCGTGGCGCGTAGTCAGTTCAACCTTCTCNGCAACCAGAAATGCAGAGTAGAACCCGACGCCGAACTGGCCGATCAGGTTGGCATCGTTTGNGGCATCTCCGCTCANTGCNTCGAGAAACTGCCGGGTTCCTGAGCGGGCAATCGTGCCAATATTCTCGATGACTTCATCAGCGGTCATGCCGATACCGTTATCCGTTATCGTGACGGTGTTCTCGTCTTTATTAACACTGACCCTGAGTCCAAGAATTGCACCATCTTCCATCAGNCTGGAATCTGTGAGGGCAGCAAATCGGAGCCGGTCACAGGCATCTGAGCCGTTGGAGATTAATTCCCGCAGGAAAACCTCCTTNTTGGAGTAGAGCGAGTGGATCATCAGCTGCAGGAGCTGCTTCACCTCAGTCTGAAAGCTGTGTGTCTGCGCGGCGTCGGTCTGCGTCATCTGGCGATACTCCTGACAGGTCAATGAAAGATCGTTGAAAGCGGGGAATTCTAACCACNANAAAACATGGGGTTGGACTCAGGAAAATCAAGCGGGCCAGCGGCACNGTGTTGACTAAGAAATCCCCTCGGCGCCAAGGTGTGAGCGATGTGTCCNCACGGTACATCAGTGCGCCGTGAGAGCGTTATCCGCTAGAATCGCGCGTGGGCGGTCGTCTCCGCCCGTCATCGGGGCATAGCGCAGCCTGGTAGCGCACCTGCTTTGGGAGCAGGGGGTCGGGGGTTCGAATCCCTCTGCCCCGACCAGTTACTCTGCAGATCGGTACGGCGCCCGTAGCTCAACCGGATAGAGCAACGGCCTTCTAAGCCGTAGGTTACAGGTTCGAGTCCTGTCGGGCGCGCCAGCCGTTTGATTTCAGGGGTCCAGAAGACCTCTACCAATTTTGCTGGCGTCGGGGCGCCCATTTATTGGATAATTACGGGTTCGCGAAAGCACATGTGGTGACCGTAGCTCAGTTGGTAGAGCCCCGGATTGTGATTCCGGCCGTCGTGGGTTCGAGTCCCATCGGTCACCCCAGTTCTGCATTCAGTGCTGTGTGATGGTAGGTCATTGGGCCGTTAGCTCAGTTGGTAGAGCAGCTGACTCTTAATCAGCGGGTCGCAGGTTCGATCCCTGCACGGCCCACCAGCCAAACACGACCAGGTTTTTAGAATTCAGGATGAATTCAGGATAAAGCGGCGATCGGGGTTTGTCGGGCGCGAAAGTGGCGGAATTGGTAGACGCGCTGGCTTTAGGTGCCAGTGGGGTAACCCGTGGGAGTTCGAGTCTCCCCTTTCGCACCAACTTCCCGGAGNCGTAAGGTGNGCNAGGCATGGGAATAAAAAGATTAACCGATTGTTGTTAACGGGAAACTTTCCCAGGTGCAACGACAAATTTAAGTAAGAAGATAAGGCAGACTGCTCTATGGACGTATCCATTGAAAACACCGGCGCGATCGGTCGACGGATGACTGTGAAGGTGCCCGCTGAACAACTNGACGGTGCCGTTGTTGCGCGACTCAAACGTTTGGCCCGCACCGCAAAAATTCCCGGTTTCCGCCCGGGGAAGATTCCTATGAAGGTGATCGAGTCACGCTTTGCTGACCAGGCTCTCGCAGAAGCGGCAGATGAGATCATCGGTGCAAGTTATATGGAAGCGATTAACGGCGAGTCCTTGGATGCGGCCGGACCGCCCGCGATTGAGCCGAAGAACCTTACCCGGGGGGAGGATCTTGAGTTCATCGCCAATTTTGAGGTCTTCCCTGAAGTGCCGAAGACCGACATCCGTGATCTACCTATAGAGCGCCAGCAATGCGAGGTGGCCGACGCTGATATCGATCGCACGATTGAGACTTTGCGTGAGCAGCGAACGACTTTTGAAACTGTCGAAAAACCCGCAGAGAATGGCGACCGGGTTGTGATTGATTTCNAGGGCCGGGTTGACGGCGAAGTCTTCGAAGGGGGAGAGGCCAAGGACTACCCGGTGGTGCTGGGCAAGGGGGCCCTTCTATCCGAGTTCGAGTCGGGGATCACAGGCGCCTCTGCTGGAGAAGACCTGACGGTACAGCTCACCTTTCCCGAGGATTATCCGGGCGCGGAAGTGGCAGGCAAGAAGGCTGAGTTCGCAATCAACGTGAAGGAGGTCGGAGCGCCAAAAGTGCCCGGGATTGATGAAGAATTTATTCGGACTTTCGGCGTTGAGGATGGTTTAGAGGATTCATTCCGGCAGGAGATCCGCACCAGTCTTGAGCGTGAGCGTGATCAACGTGCCCGCACGCAGATCCGGCAAGCGGTACTTGAGGCCCTGATGCGCGATAACGAATTTGAAGTGCCCTCAGCGTTGGTCGATGAAGAAATCAACCGGGCGATCATGGCCGTACGCCAACAACTGCAACAGCAGGGANTGCCCCACGACGCCCCTATTGACCGGGCAAATTACCTGGATGAGTCGCACCGGCGTGTGCAGCTAGGCCTGGCAATGCACGGGGTGGTAAAGCGTCTTGAGATCAAACCGGATCCGGACAGGGTTCGCGAGCGTGTGGTGGAAATGGGCTCTAGCTATAGTGACCCGGACCAGTTTGTCCGCTGGTATTACGAAGACAANGACCGTCTTGCCCAGATCGAGGCGGCGATTGTCGAAGAGCAGGCGATCGAGGCCCTGCTCGAAGAAGCCCAAGTAAATGATACGACCGTGAACTTCGAAGCGTTCATGCGTCCACAGCCCCCTGCTACAGTAGCGGATGATGTGANCGACGATAGTGACTAAATTCAAAGGTGAGTGAAAAGAAAATATGACAACTAATTCTGGCAACGCTGAGTTGGCGACGGTACAAAATCTCGGACTGGTGCCCATGGTTATCGAGACCACGGGTCGGGGCGAACGCGCCTATGACATCTACTCGCGCCTACTGAAGGAGCGTGTGGTGTTCATGGTGGGTCCGGTTGAGGACCATATGGCTAACCTGATTGTGGCGCAACTGCTTTTTTTGGAGTCAGAAAATCCCGATAAGGATATTCACCTTTACATAAANTCCCCCGGAGGCGCGGTCAATGCGGGCATGGCCATCTATGACACCATGCAGTTCGTACGGCCAAGCATCAGCACGGTATGTCTGGGTCAGGCGGCCAGCATGGGTGCGGTCATCCTGGCGGGNGGTGCGTCGGGTAAGCGCTTCACGCTGCCTCACGCCAGAATAATGATTCATCAGCCCTGGGGCGGATTTCAGGGACAGGCGACCGATATCGACATCCAGGCCCGTGAGATTCTCCGGTTACGCGAAAGACTTAATCAGGTGTTGGCCTCCCATACCGGACGAGATGTGGAAACTGTCAGCGCGGATACCGAACGAGATAATTTCATGGATGAACATGAGGCGGTCGAGTACGGTATCGTGGACCGCGTTCTGAAGAGCCGCGAAGACGAATAACCCAGACCGATTACCCTGAACCCAAGGAGCGCTTGCAATTTTTTCCCAAAACTTGCATCGTTAGACCCTGAGAGACAGTATAAAACCGGATTCCGTCTGGTATTTCATTCATAGAGGCGCGTAGAAATATGGCCGACAGCGACGAAGATAAAAAAGGCGATAAGCTGCTGTATTGCTCCTTCTGCGGCAAGAGTCAGCATGAGGTTCGGAAACTGATTGCGGGCCCTTCGGTATTTGTCTGTGATGAGTGTGTNGAACTGTGCAATGAAATCATCCGTGAAGAAGCGGAAGAAGGTGACGGTTCCGAAACATCAGACCCTCGTTATCCGACGCCTCGCGAGATTTGCGAGCGCCTCGATGACTATGTCATTGGCCAGTCGGAAGCTAAAAAGGTGCTTTCGGTAGCGGTCTATAACCACTACAAGCGTATCGAGCACGAAGAGGTCAATGGCGCTTCTGCCGAGGTCGACATCTCNAAGAGCAACATCCTGATGATTGGCCCCACTGGATCAGGCAAAACGCTCTTGGCGGAAACGCTGGCACACGAACTCAATGTGCCGTTNACGATCGCCGACGCGACCACGCTNACNGAAGCAGGGTACGTCGGGGAAGATGTCGAAAATATCATTCAGAAGCTGCTGCAAAAGTGTGATTACGACGTCGAAAAAGCTCAGGCGGGAATCGTGTACATCGATGAGATTGATAAGATCTCNCGAAAGGCGGATAACCCCTCAATCACGCGCGATGTCTCAGGAGAGGGCGTGCAGCAGGCTCTTCTCAAACTGATCGAGGGAACGATTGCTTCGGTTCCACCGCAGGGTGGACGCAAGCATCCACAGCAGGAATTTCTGCAGGTAGACACACGTAACGTGCTGTTTATCTGTGGCGGGGCATTTGCAGGCCTCGAAAAAGTNATTCAGGAGCGCTCGGAAAAGTCCGGCATNGGGTTTGGTGCGGACATCAAGAGTAAAACCGAGGATGATCGGGTCAGCGAGTTCCTCAATGATCTTGAACCCGAAGATTTGATTAAGTTTGGCTTGATCCCTGAGTTTGTAGGCCGAATGCCGGTAATCGCGACGTTGGAACAGCTCGATGAAGAGGCGCTGGTAACCATTCTGACAGAGCCCAAGAATTCGCTTGTCAAGCAGTATCAGAAACTTTTCGAATTGGAAGGAGTCGAACTCGAAATCAGGGAAGATGCTTTGAGAGCGATTGCTAAACGGGCGCTTGCGCGAAAGACCGGTGCACGAGGTCTGAGATCTATCCTCGAAAAAGCGTTGATGGAGACCATGTTCGAGTTGCCCTCGATGGATAATGTCTCGAGAGTGACCGTTGATGCGAATGTGATTGAGTCGGGAGCGCAACCACTCTTCATGTACGAAGAATCGCCGCGAAACGTCTCCGGCCAGTCCTCCTAATCTCCGCTTTTGCGACTCTAAAGAGTCGTTTCGTCTTTGCTCCTTGAAATACCGGGGGCACGCCCTCACACTTACTCTATATCAGCCGCGTATATTTGCGGTACTCGAGGCCTTGGCCAGTGACACCCTGAATTGATTTGACGGACAGAATTATGAGTGACGATCCCTCCACCGACGACATCACACCCAGAACCCGCTACCAGATGTTGCCTCTGCGGGACGTAGTGGTTTTCCCGCATATGGTTTTGCCGCTCTTTGTGGGGCGCGAAAAATCCATCAATGCGCTGGAAGAAGCCGTTCAGTCGGGGAAACAGATCTTTCTCGCCGCACAGCACGACGCGGCGGATGATGACCCTGCACCGGAAAATATTTTCGGCATAGGAACCGTTGCCAACATTTTGCAGTTACTGAAACTTCCCGACGGGACCGTCAAGGTGCTTGTGGAGGGAGTCTCCCGCGCGGGGATCGTTAATTTCGTGGAGACTGAGGACAGTTTCGTCGTTGATGCAGCACCTATTGCTGAGGGTGAATTTGATGAGCGCGAAGGAGAAGTCCTTATGCGCACCGTGACGTCAGAGTTTGAGCAATACGTCAAATTAAATTCGAAAATCCCCCCCGAGGTTCTGACCTCCCTCAGCGGGATCGAGGATCCCGGCCGACTTGCGGACACGATCGCGGCACATCTGACACTGCGCAATGATGAGAAGCAGAAAATTCTGGAACTGGGTGATGCTCGGGAACGTCTGGAACATATTCTGGGGATCATGGAGTCCGAAATCGACCTGCTTCAGGTGGAAAAGCGCCTTCGCGGCCGAGTGAAAAAACAGATGGAGAAAAGCCAGCGCGAGTACTACCTGAATGAGCAGATGAAAGCCATTCAGAAAGAACTCGGCGACATGGATGACGCTCCTAACGAAATGGAGGAACTCCAACAGAAGGTTAAAGAAGCGGGTATGCCCAAAGAGGCGCGCGAGAAGGCTGAGTCCGAATTAAAAAAACTAGGCATGATGTCGCCGATGTCTGCAGAAGCCACGGTGGTTCGAAACTATGTCGAATGGCTAGTGCAGGTGCCCTGGAAGAAAAGAAGCCGGGTTCTGAAAGATCTCGCCAAGGCTGAAGCGATTCTCGAAGCAGATCACTATGGCCTCGACAAGGTCAAGGAGCGCATCCTAGAGTACCTCGCAGTCCAGCAGCGCATTAACAAGGTCAAAGGGCCTATCTTGTGCCTGGTCGGCCCCCCGGGGGTTGGCAAGACGTCTCTGGGTGAGTCCATCGCGCGTGCGACCAATCGGAAGTTCGTACGGATGTCCCTTGGCGGCGTTCGCGATGAAGCCGAAATCCGGGGGCATCGCCGGACCTACATTGGTTCGTTGCCGGGAAAGATCATTCAGAACATGTCCAAGACTGGAACACGCAATCCGTTATTCATGCTAGACGAAGTCGACAAAATGTCGATGGATTTTCGGGGGGACCCTTCCTCAGCGCTTTTGGAAGTTCTGGACCCCGAGCAGAATCACAAATTCGGCGATCACTATCTGGAAGTTGACTATGATCTCTCCGAGGTCATGTTTGTGGCCACGGCGAATACCCTGAACATCCCTAGTCCTTTGTTGGACCGAATGGAAGTTATCCGGATTTCAGGTTATACCGAGGATGAGAAGATAAATATCGCTACGAGGTATCTTGTCGAAAAGCAAAAGCGTAACAATGGGCTTGAGGATGGGGAAATCAGTATCAATCGCCAGGCGCTGACAGACATTGTTCGTTACTTCACCCGGGAGGCAGGTGTGCGTGGCCTTGACCGCGAGATAGCGAAAATCTGTCGGAAAGTGGCGAAAGAACTCTTACTTGATACATCCCGAACCCGTGTGCAGGTGTCCTCGCGTAATCTCAACAAATATCTTGGGGTACGCCGTCATCGCTATGGCCGGGTCGAAGAAGGAAACCGGGTTGGCCAAGTGACGGGATTGGCATGGACGGAAGTCGGTGGTGAACTCCTGACTATCGAGGCAGCAGTCATGCCTGGTAAAGGCAAGCACAGCTTCACCGGTAAGCTTGGTGATGTTATGCAGGAGTCGATTCAGGCAGCGATGTCGGTGGTGCGGACGCGATCAGCACAGTACGGCATTGACGCTGATTTCTTTCAGAATAAGGATATCCATATTCATGTGCCTGAGGGTGCAACGCCTAAAGATGGGCCAAGTGCCGGCATTGGTATGTGTACGGCGGTCATTTCGGCGATTACTGGAATAGCGGCCCGGGCGGATGTAGCCATGACGGGTGAAATCACGCTTCGCGGCGAAGTGCTGCCTATTGGCGGCCTAAAAGAAAAACTGCTGGCAGCTCATCGGGGCGGAATCTCGACAGTGCTGATCCCGAAGGAAAACGAAAAGGATCTTGTGGAGATTCCGGCTAATATCAAAAGCGGCCTAGAGATCATTTCGGTGCGCTGGATCGATGAAGTGATGACCGTGGCGCTGGAGCATCTTCCCGAGCCGACGGCCGCAGAAAAAGAAGAGGTTAGTGTGGCGCCTGAAGCGGAAAAAGAGACACCTAAGAGTCCAGCCCGGGCGCACTAAAGACCGAAGCGTCGCACCACCCGATTACCATATCCCGAACGCGAGGCCTTGTTAGGGTGGATTTTGATCAGGGCGCCTGTAACGAATCTCCTTGAATTTAAGGCAATGGCCGAGGTTATTCGTGTGAAATCTGAACTTTTAGGAATCACATAGGCCTGCTCTGCAACTGGCAATAATTGACTCTTTTCAGGCAGTTGGTATAACCGTTGTACGTACGGGCTTTGTACTCGGTTTTGGGGCGCGGATAGGATGTAGTTCGGCCCATCTCCTGTGCAGGGCGGTTGGAACAAAGCAACACGGCAACGGGAGGAACAGGGGATGAATAAAGCTGACCTCATTGATGCGGTCGCAACCAAGACGGGCCTTGGAAAGAGTCAGGCGAGTTCTGCGGTCGAATCTTTTTTGGATGTTATTAGTGAAGCGCTGACGCGGGGTGAGAGCGTATCCCTGGTGGGCTTTGGTATTTTCTCTGTCAGTGAGCGCGCTGGCCGGGTAGGTCGTAACCCGCGTACTGGTGAGAGCATTACTATCGCACCTTCAAGGGCTCCGAAGTTCAAGGCTGGCAAAGGCCTTAAGGATGCCGTAAACTAGCGCGCCCCTCGGGGTGCTTAGCTCAGTTGGGAGAGCGTCGCCCTTACAAGGCGAAGGTCGTAGGTTCGAACCCTACAGCACCCACCAAGGCCAGGAGGCCTGTTCGCATTGGCGGACGTGGGACATTTTGGAGCGGTAGTTCAGTTGGTTAGAATACCGGCCTGTCACGCCGGTGGTCGCGGGTTCGAGTCCCGTCCGCTCCGCCACTTCTTATCATCGGTGCCGGGAGCTGCCCGGCTCATGTACTGACCGATGTCGGAAAATATATTTTACTGAACGATTATGTTAACCGCGATTAAGGAACGGGCCTCAGGCTGGATTGCCTACACTTTGGTGGGGTTCATTTCCATTCCCTTTGTGCTTTGGGGGATTAATTCTTACTTTGAAGGCGCGTCCAAGATTACCGTGGCAACTGTCAACGGTGTCGAGGTTGATGAGACAATTTACCAGCAGGCGCTCTCTGAGCAGCGTCGCTCCCTTGTGCAAATGATGGGGCGAAACGTCGATGCCGAGATTTTCGCCAGCGAGCCATTCAAACTCCAGGTCCTCGAGTCTTTGATTGACACTCAGCTGCAGGCGGAGTACCTCGCAGACAGAGGCTACCGGATTACCAATGAACAGCTGTCGAGCCGGATCGCGGCATTTGCGGCATTTCAATCTGAAGGTCGTTTCGATTCGGCGCGTTATGAGATGCTGTTGCAAAATGCAGGCCTCACGGTTGAGGGTTTCGAACGCCAGCAGCGCCAGCAGGGTGCGGTGGATCAGCTGCGTGTGGGCCTGAGAGAAACATCCCTCGTTATTCCTGCGATGACGGACCGTGCCGTCGAGTTGCTGATGCAGCAGCGTCGCGCGCAGTACACCATCCTGGATCTTCAGCCGTATCGGGATGCGGTGCAGGTCGACGAAGACGCAGTGCGGGACGAATACGAAAATCATCGTGATCGCTATGTCCAACTCCCGCAAATGCAGGTCGACTTTCTGGCGCTTTCGGTCGATGCGTTGGCGACACAGGCGGTAGTAACGGCTGAGGCTGAACAAGCTTTTTACAATGATAATACTGATCGATTTACCCGACCGGGAAGTCGTTCTGCAAGCCACATCCTGATCAGTCTGCCGGCCGATGCGTCAGAAGCAGCGGTGGAGAAAGCACGCCATCGGGCAGAAAGCCTGGCTACTCGGGGTCGGGGTGGCGCGGATTTCGCTGCATTGGCAAGTGAACATTCCGACGATCCTGGATCCGCCAGACGTGGGGGAGACCTTGGCATTATTCAGCCAGGCACTATGACACCGGAATTCGAAACCGTTGTGTTTGTGCTGAATAAAGACGAGATCAGCGATCCGGTGCGTACTGAATATGGTTGGCATGTGATCAAGGTGACTGATCTTCGGGAAAGCGTGATTAGCCCGTTTGCCGAGGTGCGCAGCGAAATAACAACGCTGTTGTCGCGCGAGTGGGCCGAGGGACAGTTCATGGCGATGGCTGAAGATTTTCAGAATATGGTTTTTGAGCAGCCCGGGTCGCTTGAGGCCACGGCTGACTTGCTCGGCCTCCCGATCGAACGAACCGACTGGTTCTCCCGTAGGGCAGGCGATGGCATTGCCGCATATGCGGCTGTCCGCGAGGCAGCGTTCAGTGATGAGGTTCGCGTAGACCAGATGAACAGTGAGATGATTGATCTGGACGGTGATCTGCTTGTGGCGGTGCATTTTGCGGATTACCGGGATCAGCGCCAACAGGATTTTGAAGAGGTCAGCGCTGCGATCGCTGATGTCCTTGCTGCTCAGGCAGCTTTGACTGCCCAGGAGGCCGCTGCTAAGCAGATGATCGACAGGCTGCGTTCCGGCTCGCCCTGGATCGCGCTTACGGAGAATGCGGGTTTGCCCGTCTACCAGTTACCCCAAGATGCTGAGGATATCTCTGATCCGGATGACCAGAACGTCGGCCGTGCCGTTTATGCTGCACCGGCACCCGTCTTGGGGCAGGTGGGTTATGGAGGTACGCGTCTCGATGCGTCTCGATATTCGGTGTTTCGTGTAGAGGAGGTTGTTCCAGGAGAGCCTTCCGGGATTACGGCTGAGGAGCGCGCGCAGATCAAAGCGTTGATCAGCGCGCGGGTAGGAGAAGAGTTGTACACGGGCGCAAGCCGTGCTCTGCGTTCTGCTGCCAACGTCGAGATATTTGACGAAAATCTCTAGTACTTAAGTCTGTCTGATCGCCTGAGATTAGGATCCTTCGGCAATCTTTGGACTGATTCCCACGGTGTTGAAACCGCCGTCGACGTAGGTGATCTCCCCGGTGATTCCGGATGCGAGATCCGAACACACGAATGCAGCGGTATTCCCCACTTCTTCAATGGTGACTCCGCGGCCCAAGGGCGCTGTCTCCTCGTAAAAATTCAGCATCTGCTTCAGACCCTTGATCCCCGCGGCTGCCAGCGTTTTGATTGGGCCGGCTGAGATGCCATTGACTCGGATTCCCTGGGGTCCGAGAGATTGCGCCAAATACCGCACATTGGCCTCCAGACTTGCTTTGGCGAGACCCATTACGTTGTAGCCCGGCATGGATCGTTGTGATCCGATATAGCTCAGCGTCAGCATTGCTCCCCCGGGAGTCATCATCGGGCGCAATGCGCGGGCCAGTGCTGTGAAACTGTAGGAACTGATCTCGTGGGCGGTTGAGAATCCGGCTCGGGTCACCGAATCCAGGAACATCCCCTCCAACTCCTCTCGGGGAGCAAATGCGATGGAATGCACCAGAATATCAAGCCGGTCCCAGTGGGCGCCCAGTGTCTCCTGCAGGGCGTCGATATCACTGTCCTGCGAGACATCACAGCGAATGGTTTTTCCAAAGCCAAGTTCAGTTGCGAACTTCTCCGCTCGGCTACCCAACTTTTCGTTTTCGTATGTCAGTACCAGTTCCGCGCCTTCGCGGGCCATGGCCTGTGCGATACCCCATGCGATAGACCGGTTGGATGCTACCCCGGTGACCAGTGCCCGCTTGCCTTCAAGAAATCCCATTCCGTCAAATGTCCCTGGTTAAAATTGGCGTCACTATGGTTTTTATCCCAACGCCAGTAAAGAGTCAAAAGTCCCAAGCTTCAGGGGGCGAGAAAGTGTCCATCGTGGCCCTGAATCGGGAATCGATCCCGCGGGCAACGGCGCTCTCATTACACCTTGGGCTGGAGGGGCTCTGCGATTCAAAGGCGGCCTCCGGACTGGTGCTCGAAGTTTCCCAAAGCCGGCTCGGGCTGCGGGACTATTCGCAGCGTCGAAGCCGGGCACTGACGGTTGACTCGGCAGGCCGGCGATATCCTTCTGCAGGAAAAGATCTGCTCTCCCGGGCCCTTGGAAAGCATTGTCATTCGGTAATTGATGCCACAGCAGGATTTGGCTCTGATACGTTTGATTTCGTGCGCCGCGGCAAGCAGGTATGCGCCATAGAGCGGGTCGTGATGGTGGCGATGATGCTTGAAGAAGCCGCAGCGGAATTTCAACTTCGACAAAGAGATGGTGAGATTCGTGTGGTTTGTGGTGATGCGATCGATGAGATTCGCGTTCAGGGGAGTGCGGACGTGATCTTCTTGGATCCGATGTTTCCGGATCGAGGTCGCCAGAGTGCTCAACCCCGCAAGGCCCAGCAGATGCTTCGGCGACTTGCAGGAGAAGATCCCGATGCCAGTATATTGTTCCAGGTTGCGCGCCAGCATGCCCGCAAACGCGTGGTTGTCAAACGACCCCGTAATGCGCCACCTCTGGGAGATGACCCGGACATCATGCACAAGGGTAAGTCGGTGCGTTACGACATCTATCTAACGGGCGGGACGTCACGATGACACACTGGCTCTATTTACCGAATCTCGAAACTACGGGGAACGAGGCAATCCTGGAAGGGGTCGAGGCCACGCATGCGGTACGTGCCCGCCGTCTGCGCATCGATGATCCTGTATGCGTATTTGATGGTATCGGCCGGAGTGCAGCAGCCCGGATCAGTGAAGTGACTCAGCGGCCGTTACAGGTGCATCTGGTTATTGATCGCTATGAGCAACGGCCCCCGCCCCCGACCCGGATTCACCTTGTCAGCGCATTACCTAAAGGGGATCGTCAAGCTACGATGCTGGATATGGCAACCCAACTGGGGATGACGGACTATACGCCTCTTAGGTGTGACAGAAGCGTCAGCCAGGCCCGTGTTCAGACCTATGACCGATGGCGGCGGGTGTTAATCGAGTCCTGCAAACAAAGTCATCGTCCCTGGCTACCGGTTTTACATCCGCCTGTTGATTTGAAAGACTGGATTGCCCAATGTGCCGGCACGAATGCCGTTAATGTCATTGCAGACAAGGAAGGTGGTACAGGCGATCAGGCGATTGAGGATTGTCTGTTGAATGCGAAGTCTGTTTGCCTCGTGGTGGGTCCAGAAGGGGGTTTTTCCGATACTGAGCGTGAGCACCTGGATGAAGCCAAATCCGAAATGCTCTCTCTTGGGGATGGGGTATTGCGTGTTGAAACGGCAGCGGTTGCGCTAATTGCCTTCGTCGGCCGTTTGTTGTCGTCTGACGGATCCCCACCCTGAAGAATTAGTCGATCAGTTGAGAGCGGCGATGCGCTGCTGACGGGATCTCAGTTCTTCCAGGTCGCGGGTGACCTGTTCGGCCCGTTCCCGCTCCTTCTCGACCACGTCGGCTGGTGCTCGGTCAACAAACTTCGAGTTGGAGAGTTTTCCTTCGCAGCGCTTGAGATCTGCAGTCAGTTTTTCAACCTCCCGGGAAAGTCGTTGGATTTCGGCATCCCGGTCAATGATAGACCCCAAAGGCACCAGCACTTTCATGTCACCGACAAGCGCGGTGGCGTGCTCTTCAGTTTCTTCCGTATCTTTTGATACGTGTTCCACACGGTCCAGCCTTGCAAGGGCGATAAGGAGGCCGCTGAAAGATTCACAGCGTTGACTATCCTGGGCATCACCCCCCTGCAATGTCACTGGGAAGGACACCTTGGGGCCGATATTCATCTCGCCGCGAATATTGCGAATACCGCCGACTACTGCTCGAACCCAGTCGAGATCTTCGACAGCTGCATCATCAATCAGCCCCTCATCCATTTTCGGATAGGGTTGGCGCATGATGGATTGCCCCTGACATACTGTCCGCGATTGCAACTGCTGCCACAACGCTTCGGTGATAAAGGGCATGATGGGATGGATCAGCCGCAGGGCGTTGTCCAGTATGGTAACGAGCGTTTGGCGCACCCCGTCTTTGCGCGTATCGGAAAGTTCGGGGTCTGATAGCTGTATTTTTGCGATCTCCAGGTACCAGCTACAGTACTCATCCCAGGTGAAGGCATGCAAAGTTTGCACAACCTGGTCAAACCGGTAGGCCTCCATCGATTTGTGGACTTCCCCTGATACCTGTTGCAGGCGGGAGGTGATCCAGCGTTCAGCAGGACCGGCTTCAAAGTCGGCAAGGGGGCGGCCGGCCAGGGCCTCGGTGTTCATCATGACGAATCTCGCCGCATTCCACAGCTTGTTGCAGAAGTTGCGGAAACCCTCGATGCGTCCCAGGTCAAAACGGATATCGCGCCCTTGTGTCGCCAGGCTCGCGAAGGTAAAGCGCAGGGCATCGGTGCCAAAGGATGGGATACCGTCAGGAAACTGACGACGCGTGGCTTTGGAGATCTGTTCAGCCATCTGCGGCTGCATTAGCCCTGCGGTACGTTTTTCCACCAGTGCCGCCAATTCAATCCCGTCAATGAGATCCAGAGGATCCAGCACGTTACCTTTGGACTTGGACATTTTCTGTCCCTCGGCATCGCGGACGAGTCCATGAACATAGACCTCATGAAAAGGAACCTTGCCCGTGAACTTAAGTCCAAACATGATCATCCGGGCAACCCAGAAAAAGATGATGTCAAAACCGGTGACGAGGACACTGGTGGGATAAAAGGTATTCAGGTCGTCGGTAGATTCAGGCCAACCCAAGGTCGAAAAGGGCCATAAGGCTGATGAGAACCAGGTGTCCAGCACGTCGTGATCCTGTTCCAAGGAGACGGCGTTGCCATGATGCTTGAAGGCCTTGTCGTGTGCTTCGGCTGCATCGCGGGCAACGAAGATGTTCCCTTCATCGTCATACCAGGCAGGAATCCGATGACCCCACCAGATCTGTCGTGATATGCACCAGTCCTGGATATTTTTCATCCATTCAAAGTAGGTGCGGCTCCAGTTTTCTGGAACAAACTGGATGCTGCCGTCCTCGACCGCCTTGATTGCAGGCTCTGCCAGAGGCTGCGCCCTTACAAACCACTGGTCGGTCAGGTATGGCTCGACCACGGCCTGCGAGCGATCCCCTCGAGGTACCATCAACGTATGCTCGTCAATCTGTTCAACGAGCTTGAGGGCTTCAAGGTCAGTGACGATTCGTTTTCGGGCGACATAGCGATCGAGGCCGTGATAGGGTGAATCCGGCAGGTCAATGGCAGCACTGGGATCAAGGATATTGATTGGCTGCATCTTATGGCGCATTCCGACTTCATGGTCATTGAAGTCGTGGGCAGGCGTGATTTTTAAACAGCCGGTGCCAAATTCTGGATCAACGTAATCATCGGCGATGATCGGGATCAATCTATCTGCCAGAGGCAGTTGTATTTTCTTACCGATCAAATGACGGTATCGGTCATCTTCGGGGTGCACGGCCACTGCCGTATCCCCGAGCATGGTTTCCGGCCGGGTCGTGGCGACCACGACGTGGCCGCTGCCATCTTCCAAGGGGTAGCGAAGATGCCATAGTGAGCCTGCTTCCTCTTCGGATAGGACTTCTAGATCGGAAAGAGCGGTATGCAGAACCGGATCCCAGTTGACCAGTCGCTTGCCCCGGTAGATCAGTCCCTCCTCATGCAGTCGGACAAAGACTTCCCGCACCGCGCAGGACAGATCGTCATCCATCGTGAAGCGTTCGCGGCTCCAGTCCAAAGAGGCACCCATACGGCGCAGTTGTTGCGTTATCGTGCCGCCGGATTCCTGCTTCCATTGCCATACCCGCTCAATGAAGGCCTCGCGGCCAAGGTCATGCCGGGTTTTCCCAATTCGGTCGAGTTGTCGTTCGACCACCATCTGGGTTGCAATCCCGGCATGATCGGTTCCGGCCTGCCACAGGGTTTTGCGGCCGGTCATCCGGTGATATCGGATCAGGGCATCCATAATGGTGTCCTGAAAGGCATGCCCCATGTGAAGGCTACCGGTGACATTCGGCGGGGGAATTGAAATGCAAAAAGCGGGTCCGTTACCTGTAGGCTCGAATGCGCCCTGCGCTTCCCATTGCTCGTACAAAGTACGCTCTATGGTGTGCGGATCATAGGTCTTGCTGAGGGCTTCCGTACTCATCGTGATATCTGTTAATGCCGAAAAAAGGTCGGATTCAAGGCGCAGGAGTATAGGCTAACGAGCGCTTGAATAATGAGAGACGTATAAAGGCGTGTGATCAGGCTTCGCTCCACCACGGAGACAGGCGATCCTTGATGTCACGAGATAGTTCATCCCGCAAGGATTCTGGAAGGGATTCGCCGGACTGCAGTGACAATCGCTTTTCGACTGCACCGACGAGTTCGTCCACAAGTTCATCCAGATAATTGCTTGAGTCTCGAGCATTTGCGTTATCGGATCCCAGTCTCTCGGGGGTCTCAGAGACTGCCGATGTGATGGATTTTGAACTATCTGCCGCTTCTGCATTATCTGTTTGCACTATAGCCTCCACTTTAGCGGCCGGGTGATCATTCTCATGCGCTGAGTGGTTCTCCGTCGAAGCGGCTTCGGGAACGAACATGTCAACGGTCTCTGGTCCGTTCGGAAGATCGCCACCTTCAGTCGCAGGGACCTCGTTGTTCAGGGGATCCGAGAGAGTGGCAGACAAGGGGTTATCGTTATCGAGCGCGCTCTGCCGAGACGTTTCGTCATCTGCCGGCGCGATCAACTTTCCGAGATCCTGCAGCTCACGGATCAGTTTTTTGCGATTTTCTTCTTTGTTCATTTCAGGGGTACGCCGCTACAGACGGATCTCATGTGTGACAGGGTCAAGCCCCTGATCACGATAAAACCGAAACCGTTTTCTTCCGGAGTCGCGTTGCGCACTCTCACCGCCGACAATTTCCGCAACCCGAGCGAATCCACCGAAATCGGCGACCGGTTCGTCAGCCAATGAGACAATGACCTGCGCATTCTCGTTACTGGGAGGGCCGTATCCGATTGTGACTGGCGCCTCAGATTGACCGGAAGAAGACAACTGGTGCGGAACAAAGCTACTTTGGGAAAACGTCCAGAGCAGTTCATCCATCTTGCTGGCCTGATCTTTATCCTGGCATCGCACGTAGATTCGGTGTCCCGCCTGATAGGCCTTCTCGGTGACCCGGCAGGCTAGTGTCAGGTGTCCCTGGGGTGCACCTGTGGCCTGGACATAAAAATCTACGCGGCAGGCCATACCTACTGAATCCCCTCAGCGCTTTGCACGATTAATCAAAAACCGGGTCAACATCGATACCGGCCGGCCGGTAGCGCCCTTGTTCGCACCTGAGTGCCATGCAGTGCCTGCGATGTCGAGATGGGCCCAGGTCATATCCTTGGTAAATCTCGCTAGAAAACAGGCCGCGGTAACGGCGCCCGCGGTGCGTCCCCCGATATTCGCCATATCGGCAAATGGACTGTTAAGTTGTTTTTGGTATTCATTCCAAATCGGCATTCTCCATGCGCGGTCACGTGCGCTTTCTCCAGACGCCAGCAATTCCTCCGCGAGATGGTCATCGGGACTAAAGAGTCCTGTCGCCGGATGCCCGAGAGCGACCACACAGGCGCCTGTCAGCGTTGCGATGTCGATAATTGCAGCTGGCTTATAGCGTTCAGCGTACGTCAACGCGTCACAGAGGATCAGCCTTCCTTCGGCATCGGTATTGAGAATTTCAATAGTTTTCCCGGACATGCTGGTCACGATGTCACCAGGTTTGTTTGCTGCACCGTCGGGGAGATTTTCACTGCTTGGAACAATCCCGATCACGTTCAGTTTTAACTTGAGCTCTGAGGCCGCGACCATTGCGCCAAAGACGCTTGCGCCGCCGCACATGTCATATTTCATCTCATCCATCGCGCCGGCAGGCTTTAGGGAGATGCCACCCGCGTCGAAGGTAAGACCCTTGCCGACTAGAACCACTGGCGCGTCGGAGCGCTGACCCCCTTGATGCTCCATCACGATGAGTCGGGCAGGCTCGCGACTGCCACGGGAAACCGATAGGAGTGCGCCCATACCCAGGGCTTTCATCTTCGCCTCATCTAGTACATTGACTTTCAATTTGTGACTTTTCCCAAGTTTTCTGGCCTGATTGGCAAGGTAGCTCGGTGTGCAAAGATTGCCCGGCAGATTGCCCAGGTCTTTGGCCAGCGCCACCCCGTTTGCGATGGCGCAGGCCTCCTGAATCCCTGCACGCATTGCGGCATCGTTTTTTCCGGAACTAGCAAGCAAGCTGACACGTTTCAGGGGGCATTGACGCCGCGTGGCTTCTTTCCCCTTTGCGGTTTTTAACTGATTGAATCGGTAACTCGCCTCCTGAATAGCCTGGGATATCACCCGGGCGCGGGTTGTTGCATCAGTGCCAGTAACCGCTATTTCAGTTAAAGTGACTACCGCGCTGACGGATTGGGTGTCGCACAATTGGCGTGCCGCCGCAATCGCCGCGCTGGCCAAGTCATCGATATCCGGCTTATCACCCACCCCGACCAGCAGTAAGCGTTTCGCCTGAATTCCGCCAGGAAACGGGACCAGCAAAACACTCCCAGGACGTCCGTCGATGTCACCCGAGTCCATCAGGGACTTGATAAGACCCTTTGACGCCCTCTCGATTTTTCGTGTGCTTGGCGATTGTTGCACGCCCTCGCGGACAGCCACCACTAAACAGTCGGTACGGGCATGAAGTACATCAAGAGACGATAGTTGGATTTTCATAGGGTTCCTGAGTGGGCAGACCACACCTGCGTGGCGGTTAGTGGGACAGAATCACTGATTCACGTAAAATGAGTGCGTATTTTGGTAGTTGATTGAACGCCATGTCAAAACCTCTTTTGTGGTGCGGTCCATGATCCTGCGCAGGGCGCTGGCCCGGGAAGTGCTCCTGACAAGCTTTGCCGTCACTGCGGTGATTTTTTGTATCTTTATCGTGGTTCGGGTGTTGGGATTTTTGCGTCAGGCGGCTGAGGGCGTGATTCCCGTGGACAGCATCTTTATCCTGCTGTTTCTGAAGGTCATTGCATACATGGATGTTATTTTGCCACTGATGATGTTTGTTGCGATGTTGTTGGTGCTGAGTCGCTGGAGTCGCGAAAATGAACTGACCATCATGGCGGCGTCAGGCCTGGGACTCTCCCATCTGCTTCGGCCCGTGGTATTTCTAATTCTCGTCGGCGCTATCATCGTTGGGAGTTTCTCCCTGGTGGTCGGTCCTATGGCGGTGCGGTCGGTCGGAGCGATAGAGCATGAACTCAAATCCCGAACCGACATAGTTGGCGTCAGTCCTGGGATATTTATGGAAGCGCAGGCGGGCCGTGCAATCTACTTTGTAGAGAAACTGAATAAAGACAATGGTCGATACGAAGGCGTGTTCGCCTGGAGTTCAAACGCGGGGCGCGAGGGCGTGGTACTTGCGCAGTCGGCGTACCGGCACGCAGACCCGGACAAGGGTCAGGTATTCTTGGTACTTGAAAACGGTGTCCGCTATGAGGGTGCGCCAGGAGACAGCGTGTACCGGGTGATAAATTTTGAGCGTTATACCTTGAGAGACAAGAGTACTTCGGTAGTGCCTGTGAAATATCCACTGCACGGCTGGAAGACCATACAGCTATGGCAAAGTTGGGGCCCCCATGAGCAAAAGGAGATTGCCTGGCGGTTTTCCAAAGTTCTGGTCCTCCCGGTACTTATGGTGTTTGCACTGGGTTTTGGTCGGGTACAGCCGCGCAGTAGCCGCTATGTTTCGATGTTCAGCGCACTACTCGTTTATTTTACGTATACAAACCTGGTGACCATGGCTTGCGCACGGATTCCAAACGAGGGTGTGGGTGCCATGGGGTTTTTGGCTTTTGTGCATGCCGGTTTCGCTTTTGCTGCGGCCTATCTCTTTTGGCGCCGCGCCCATGATCAGCCGTTACTTTCTGTGATGCGGCCGCGCCAGCGGACGGCCTGACGATCCATGAAACTACTGGAACTCTATCTTGCGAGAGTGCTCATGGGCCAAATCTTGGTGGTACTTTCTGTGCTTGCCGGGATTTTCGCATTCGTCACCTTTATTGATCAGGTTTCGTATCTTGGAACGGGAAATTATTCCATCCTCGACGCCTTGCGTTATGTCCTTTTGAGTACGCCCCGGATCACTTATGAGATTTTTCCGATGGCAGTTCTGATCGGGGCGATTCTTGGACTCTCCTTGCTGGCGCTGGATTCCGAGTTGATCGTGATGCGCTCCAGCGGGGTGTCGATTGGCCAGATTACTTCGGCGGTACTTAAATTGGGATTTTTTCTCGCGCTGATTGCGCTCCTGATTGGTGAGTTTTTGACCCCTTGGACCGAAACACTGGCACAAAGGGGGCGGGCCCAGGCGCTTGAGCAAAATATCGAGCACAAGTCCAACTCCGGACTCTGGATGCGAGATGGCGGGACTTTCGTAAACGTAGGTGAGGTATTGCCTGATCTTTCACTGCGCGATATCCGGGTCTTCCAGTTCGATAACAGCAGCCAGCTTCGGGCACTGGTTCACGCCGGCCGGGGGTATTTCTCGGAAACATTCTGGGATCTCGACGAGGTGAAGCAGACTTTAATTGACGAACAGGGCTTTACGACCGTCGCTCAGGCGCCCAAGGCGCGCTGGACTACGTCCGTGACGCCGCAGACCATGTCGGTATTTTTAGTTCAGCCGGATCAACTGTCATTGATGCAGTTGCGAAAATATATCGCGCATCTGGTCACGAATGTTCAGGATACGAGGAATTTTGAACTCGCTTACTGGTCGAAACTCAATCTGCCACTCGCGACCGGCGTGATGTTGCTGCTCGCGATACCGTTCGTATTCGGCAGTATCCGCACCGATGGCATGGGCAGGAATCTGTTTATCGGGATCATGATCGGGATCGCCTTCTTTGCCGCGAGCAAGGCGCTGGGTTACATTGTCCTGGTCTATCGACTGCCACCCATTCTTGGTGCCAGTTTGCCGACGCTGGCTTTCGCCGTTGTGGCAGGATTGTTGTATCGCCGCATCCCGTAAATTACGCTACGCTCGGCTTCGCATGTCTAAAATAGTGCTGATCCTTTAATTTTTGCGATGCAAAACTCGAACCCGATAATCGCCCAACCCTTTTCTGGGGAGCGTGTCTGGAATACGCAGTCGTCGCTGGAGCCGCAGACACGATTTTCGTTATCGGCAGAGGGCGTTGCAAAGAATTGCGCTGAAGAGCTCGCATCCCTCGCAGAGGATTCCACCAGCGGGGATGGGCCGATCGAAAACTTTATTCCGCCGCAGTTTCGTCTTGACGCCTGTCGTGAGCTTGCTGCCTCTGTTCGTACCGTGCTTGATCAAGGTCCGGGGTTTGCCATCATTGATGGCTTTCCGATTGTGGATCGGAGCCCCCACACTATCCGCCTCATGTACTGGAGTTTTATGAGTCTCATCGGCAGGCCGGTGGCGCAGACCTTCACAGGCGAAATGATTTATGACGTTCAGGATGATAGGGTTCAGGCGGAACTTGGAAAAGGGGTACGTTCTTCGAAGACGGCAGACGGGCAGGTCTACCACACCGATAATCATCCCCGACCGCCGAGCTACGTTTCCCTACTGTGTTTGCAAACAGCAGAAGAGGGTGGACTCAGCGGACTCATCAATCTTTACGAAGTCTATAACCGATTACTCGAACACTATTCGGACAGGATTCCCCGGATGTATCAGCCTTTCTGGTTCGACCGGCAAAGAGAGCATGAGCCCGGAGAGAGTCCCGTCAGCAGAAATCCGATTTTTGAGATTGGTGAGAATGGGTTAACGATTCGCGTGGTGACCACGCTGATTCGGCAGGGTTATCAGCTCGCCGGGGAAACCCTCGACCTTGAGACCTGCGAAGCACTGGATGCGCTAGATGAAGTCATGGAGGCCCCCGGTCTTGGAAAAACCTTTGAATTCCGGCCGGGCCAGGTTCAGGTCGTCAACAATCGCCGTATTGGCCATCGAAGAACGGCGTTTCGGGATGCTTCCGAGCCTGAGAAAAGGCGTCACCTCATCCGGTTGTGGCTGAGGGATGAAGGCGAGCGCTCATTTATGGGGTGACGCCCCGGCGCTCCGGGGCCGTCGTGGGGTTTTGTTGAAACTCAGTTGCTCGTGAGTGCGCTTTTAGGGTCTGTGTAGTCGTACCCAAGGTCGTTGGCAACTTCAAGGCAGGTGACTTTGCCCGCATGAACGTTCAGCCCCTTGCACAGGTGCGGGTCTTGCTCGAGTGCTACGCGACAGCCGTTATTGGCCAGAGCAAGAATATGCGGCAGGGTGACATTATTGAGTGCGAAAGTCGATGTGCGTGGAACGCCACCGGGCATGTTGGCGACGCAATAGTGGACCACCTCGTCAACCACATAGGTGGGGTCGGCATGGGTGGTAGGTTTTGATGTCTCGCAGCAGCCGCCCTGGTCAATGGCGACATCGACAATAACCGAACCCGGTTTCATCGCAGTCACCATTTCGGCAGTAACCAGTTTCGGCGCGGCCGCGCCGGGAATCAGTACACCCCCGATAACCAGATCAGCCTCGAGCACGTGCCGCTCGAGCGCATCACGGGTTGAAAAGACCGTATTGGTGGATCGTCCAAACTGCTGCCAATGAGCTTCTATGACTTCAGGACTTCGGTCTAT
Source organism: Proteobacteria bacterium TMED61 (assembly GCA_002171735.1). GTDB lineage: Bacteria > Pseudomonadota > Gammaproteobacteria > Arenicellales > UBA868 > UBA868. The sequence goes on from NHDO01000041.1 coordinate 38,178, forward strand.
GACCCAGACGTCAGCACCCATACCCACGGCGATATGGGTCGCATGCGTGCCGACGACCCCGGCGCCTAGGACCACGACTTTGGCCGGGTCCACACCAGGGACGCCCCCGAGCAGCATGCCAAGGCCTCCGTGGGGGTGTTCCAGGCAATAGGCGCCCGCCTGAATCGCCATTCTTCCAGCAACTTTTGACATCGGCGCCAGCAGGGGCAGGCCGCCGTGTGGGGAGGTTACGGTTTCATAAGCGATGCACGTGGCACCGCTGGCGACGAGATCACGGGTCTGATCGGGATCCGGAGCAAGATGCAGGTAGGTAAATAGAATCTGACCGGACGAGAGCATGGCCCGCTCGTTCGCCTGTGGCTCCTTGACCTTTACGATCATTTCGGCGCGAGCAAAGATATCCTGAGGGTCATCGATGATCTCGGCACCGACCGAGCGATATTCTTCGTCCGAGGCGCCAATACCTTCGCCGGCCAGGGATTGAACTAGCACCTGGTGGCCGTGGGTGACCGCCTCTCGCACGCTGGCAGGCGCCATGCCGACCCGATACTCGTGATTTTTGATCTCCTTTGGAACTCCTATCAGCATGCCACTTTCTCCTGATGATTACGAATTTAAAGGAAGGGGCAGCAGAAATTGCCCGTACCGAAAAACGCGCCAGCAGGGAGTCCCCTGATTCCCTTTGTGTGACGGGTTCAGTTCACCTGCTGGGCGCACATATCTGACAAATTGATCCCAGCAACGGCGACTGGCGCTTTCATCGCATCCCGTCGGAAGGGCTCTCCCAGTTCCTGATTCAGGACAACTTCGATAAAGGTCGTGACCTTGTTATTCATTTGCCCGTCTATAGCCGTATTCAGTGCTTGGCTAAGCGCATCTGCCGTTTCGACTTTGACGCCGTTGACTCCGCAAGCTTTAGCCACTTCGGCGTATTCCACTCCGACGTTTAATTCTGTTCCCACGAAGTTATCCTCATACCAGAGGGTGGTATTGCGCTTTTCCGCCCCCCACTGATAGTTTCGGAAAATTATCATGGTAATCGGTGGCCACTCATTGCGGCCACAGGCGGTCATTTCGTTCATGGAGATGCCAAAAGCGCCATCTCCCGCAAAACCAACCACGGGTGTATCGGGGCAGCCGATCTTGGCGCCTAGGATGGACGGGAACCCATAGCCACAGGGTCCAAATAGTCCAGGCGCAAGATATTTTCGACCCTCTTCGAAACTCGGGTAGGCATTGCCAATCGCGCAGTTGTTGCCGATATCCGAGGAGATAATCGCTTCTTTTGGCAGTGCCGCCATGATAGCCTGCCACGCCTGACGCGGAGACATCCGCTCGGGCTGACTGTCGCGTGAGCGCTGGTTCCAGGTGGTTCCGGGATCATCGTCCTCGTGATTCATCGTGGCGAGTTCCTCTGTCCAGGCGTGTTTGCTGCGGGCAATCTCGGCGAGCCGGGCGTCGCGGCCGGCATCTCCCGCTTGGGACGCCAGCTGCTCAAGCAGTTGCTCGGCAACCCGTTTTGCATCACCCTGAATGGCCACTTCAACCCGCTTGGTAAGACCGATCCGGTCAGCATTGATGTCTACCTGGATCAGGCGGGCTTCCTTCGGCCAATAATCGGTTCCGTAGCCCGGCAGGGTGGAGAAAGGATTCAGCCGCGTACCAAGCGCCAGCACCACATCTGCCTGCGCAATGAGTTCCATTGCTGCCTTGGATCCGTTGTAGCCCAACGGACCAGCAGACAACGCGTGGGATCCTGGAAAGGCATCATTATGCTGATAGTTGCAACATACCGGCGCGCTGAGTTTTTCTGCAAGCGCGGCGGACGCCTCGATGGCACCGCTCAGCACCACACCCGCACCGTTAAGGATTACGGGGAATTGGGCTTCCGAGAGCAGTGCCGCCGCACGGGCGATCGAATCGGCACCACCGGGAGAGCGCTCAATCCCAATCACTTGAGGTAATTCGATATCGATGACCTGGGTCCAGAAGTCACGCGGCACGTTGATCTGCGCTGGCGCCGAGCCCCTGTGGGCTTTTTCGATGACCCGATTCAGGACTTCGGCAATCCGGGTCGGGTCGCGCACTTCTTCTTGATAACAGACCAGATCCTGAAAGATTGCCATCTGTTTGACTTCTTGAAATCCTCCTTGGCCAATAGTCTTGTTCGCCGCCTGGGGCGTTACCAAAAGGAGTGGCGTGTGGTTCCAGTAGGCCGTCATAACTGGGGTCACGAAGTTGGTGATGCCGGGGCCGTTCTGGGCAATGGCCATGCTCATTTTCCCCGAAGCGCGGGTGTAGCCATCGGCACTCATGCCAGCGTTACATTCATGGGCGCAGTCCCAGAATTTAATGCCTGCTGCGGGAAACAGGTCTGAAATCGGCATCATTGCTGATCCGATAATGCCAAACGCGTGTTCAATGCCGTGCATCTGCAGGACTTTGATAAACGCCTCTTCGGTAGTCATTTTCATCAACTTCACTCCTGTAATTGGACCTCGCTGGTTGAGCGCTCCAGTGCGAGTCCTGTGTCGAAAAAGGTGGGCGTAACGGTAGTTGTCAGCCCTTGCCCTGTTTTAGTCCGCCACCGCCAATCGGCCGTCAATCGCGGCAATCTGCCGACGGTGAAAGAGCGTGTCCCGAGTCACTCGGGCGTGAGTCTGCGTGGTAATCCGATGAGCGACTGGGGAACCGGGTATCATATAATTCTTCGATTGTCGAAACCACCATCTTGGTCAGTTTGTAAAGGAATAAATCATGAAATACGACCCAGAATTCCTCGAAAACCACTGGATGCCGTTCACTTCCAACCGGGACTTCAAAACTGATCCCCGGTTTATCGTTCGCAGTGAAGGTGTCTATATGTACAACGACGCTGACGAGCGGATTCTGGACGGCTCTTCAGGGCTTTTTTGTTGCGCTGCCGGCCACAGCCGGCCCGAGATTGCCCAGGCCGTGCACGACCAACTTAAGACCTCTGCCTACGTGCCTCCCTTTCAGCTGGCTCAGCCCTTGTCCTTTGAGCTCGCACGACGGGTCGCAAAACTAACCCCCGATGGTCTCGACCATATCTTTTTCGCCAACTCCGGGTCTGAAGCCATCGATACCGCAATGAAAGTCGCTTACGCTTATCACTATGCGCGTGGTGAGGGGCAGCGCCAGCGTTTTGTTTCGCGCGAGAGGGCCTATCACGGTGTGAACATGGCCGGTGTGTCCCTGAGCGGGATGATTAAAAACCGTCAGGCCTTCGGTCCGGGTATTCCTGGGGTTGTCCATATGCGCCATACCTGGCTGCCAGAAAACCGGTTTGTGAAAGGCCAGCCAAACGAGGGCCTGGATCTGGCCGATGACCTTTTACGTATCGCCATGAATTACGGCCCGGACACCATTGCTGCGTGTGTGGTCGAACCGGTTGCGGGATCAACCGGTTGTCTCGTGCCGCCCAAGGGTTACCTCGAAAGGCTACGGGAGATCTGTGATGATCACGGCATCCTGTTGATCTTTGATGAGGTGATATGCGGTTTCGGTCGTATGGGCACACCATTTGCATCACAGGCTTTTGGGGTTACCCCCGACATTATGACTATGGCAAAAGCCTTGACCAATGCCGCCCAGCCGATGGGCGCGGTGGCGGTGACTGACAAGGTATACGATGCCATCATGGACAGTTCTGCCGAGGGTACTATCGAATTCTTCCACGGGTATACCTATTCAGGACATCCGGCTGCCTGCGCTGCCGGGATCGCGACGATGGATATCTTCGAAAAGGAAAATCTGATCGAACGTGCAGCTGAGCTTTCCGGGTATTTCCTGGAGCAGGTGTTTGCTTTAAGCGACATCCCACTGGTTACCGATATTCGCGGTTACGGACTCTTTGCTGGGGTCGATCTTGAGCCGATGGGAAATCCTGGGGTTCGCGGTATCGACTTCCAAAAACGCCTTTTTAAGAATGGGCTCCACATCAAGATGACCGGAGATGCCGCACTGTTGGCACCGCCTTTAGTCAGCGAGCACCACCATATCGATCGGATTTGCGAGGTAATTCGCCAGACCCTAGCTGAGTATTAATTCGACCCGGGGACTGATCAACATACCTTTAAGTTCGTTTTGTAGTTATTTTAGACAGATTTTTGCTCGGTTGAACGCCTGGTGGAGGGCGAAGATACTGATGCAGCATTAATGAAATATCTTTATATTAGAATTTAAAACGCCACGGCGGATTGCATGATAGCTTATTCGATACCGCGCGAGGTTCAAGGAGGTATACAGGTTTCGGAGAGGTCTCTGGAAACTGGAATTTGTTAGAGATCAAACCACTCAGGAGGAAAAAGTGACAGATCAAAAACTGAATCAGAGTCGAAGATCATTTGTAAAGAAATCGGCCGCCGTTTCTACGGCAGCGGCTGTGGGCCCTTGGATTGTTAGCCCCAAAGTGCTTGCCTCGTCCGGTGAGGTCAACGTGCTACTTTGGTCGGACTATTGCCCGCCAGGATTTCTGACGTCGTTCAAGGAGAAAACCGGTATTACTGTCAACTTCACCGGCATCGGCTCGAACGAAGAAATCATAAACAAGATGAAAGCTACAAAGGGTAAAGGCTTTGATGTCTGCAGCCCGACCAATATGCGTTCTCTGCAGTGGGAGCCGCTGGGCCTGATCCAGCCAATTGATTACGGCCGGATCCCAAACGTCAAGAATCTGAACCCAGCGATGCTGGCAGTAGGCGATAACGAGTGGAACTTTGGCGGTAAAGGATCCCATTGGCTGCCGCAGATCTGGGGCACGGAAGGTATTGCCTGGCGCTCCGATAAGTGGACACCGCCACGTGACGGCGAAATGCCGAGTTACGGAGACGTATGGCAATCGGATGTTCAGGGCAAAACAATGATGCGGCCGCATTCGGGAATGCTCGGAGCAGGTCTTTATCTTGAGACGACGGGTGCACTGGAGCCTGGCGCGATGCGTGCGGCATATGCCGATGAAGCGACCATGCGGAAGACTTGGCAGGTTGTCACCGATTTCTGTATCAAGAATAAGAGCCAGATCAAGTTGTTCTGGAATGACGCCGACAGCCAGAAAAATGGCTTCATGAGTGGCGGTGTGGTGGTCGGTCAGACCTGGGATGGTCCGCCTACTGTTCAGATGAAAGAAGGCAAGCCTGTCATCTACCGCGCACCGGTCGAAGGGTCTCTGGCATGGGTGGACGGCCTCACTATCTCCTCGGCGGCAGCCAATGTCGACGAGACCTACGCATTCCTCGATTACTGCTTTGACCCGGTTGCAGCCGGTCGGTCAATCGATGGTGGTGGTGTGGATGGATGGGGTCAGCATGGCTACAACTCTGCTGTGCTTGGTGCTGATAAGCACGCCAGTGCGGACTACGGTAAGTGGTTTAACCAGATCTACCCCGGTGATGCCTTGGCCAATCTATGGCCGTGGCCCAAAGAGCCGCAGTGGTACGCTGATGTTCGTACGGAGTACCGCAACAAGTTTGTGAATGCCTAAGTAGGCAATACAAGCCCCCGGCCGGCCGGCCGGGGGTGCACGTTCTTTTCTGATTTCATGGCGCTGATTTCATCAGCGCCATCTCTTTATATGGTATACAGTGATTCGATGAGTGCAGACGTCCAACTCGATGATGTGTGGGTGCAGTTCGGTGATTTCGTTGCGGTACGTGATGCCAGCCTGACCATCGAAGGTGGTGAGTTTTTCAGTTTCCTCGGCCCTTCTGGCTGTGGCAAAACCACCTTGCTGCGGGCGATCTCCGGTTTTCAGGCCCCGAGCCGCGGCCGCATTCTTATAGGGGGTCGGGACATGGCAGGCATTGGTCCCAATCAGCGGCCGACCGCGCTGATCTTCCAGAATTTGGCACTTTTCCCTTTGATGCGTGTCTGGGAAAACATCTCCTTCGCGCTTGAGGTCAAGGGTGCGGACAAATCCACACGGCGAAGGAAGGCTGACGAACTTCTCGAACTGGTGGCACTGCCTGGCCAGGGAGACAAGATGGTTCATGAACTCTCTGGTGGCCAGAAGCAGAGAGTCGCTGTCGCACGGGCCTTATGCGCCGAGCCGGAGGTGCTACTGCTCGATGAGCCGTTGTCGGCATTGGATCTGAAATTGCGCCAGCATATGCGTACCGAACTTCGGGCCATTCAGCAACGGGCAGGTATCACGTTCATTTATATCACTCACGATCAGGGTGAGGCGTTGACTATGTCCGACCGCATCGCGGTGATGCGACAGGGAGTGGTTGATCAGATTGGAGACGGCACCACGGTCTATGATCACCCGCAGACGGCTTTCGTCGCTTCTTTTGTAGGAGAGAACAACTTCTTCGCCGGCCGGGTTGCTGATATTTCAGATGGAACGGCCATAGTGGAAACTCAGGCGGGTCGTTTCTGCGCCCGGGTTTCCGATTCCGCACCAGTGGAGTCTGGCCATGAAGCGATTGTCTTCATCCGTCCGGAGTCGATCCGCTTTGCGGAGAGTGGCAGTTACGAAAACAATCTGACCGCGAAACTCACGCACCAGGAGTTTGAGGGTCACTTCTGGCATCTCGTGCTCCAGACAGACTCCGGAGATCGAGTCCGGATGTCGGTCATGAACGATGGCAGCAGTGGCATCCATGAGGTGGACTCCCGGATCAATATCGGTTTTCCAGCACAAAGCGCGATCGCGCTCGCCCGCGGCGAGCTCGCGGCTGACTGAGTTTCGAGGGCGTAGCGATGTTGGGCTGGTTCCGATGGTTCTTGGCCAAAAACGGCGTCGCACTTTCGGTGTATATGTTGGGTGCGGTCGCGCTCTGGGTCATCGTGATGATCGTTCTGCCGCAGTTGTTTATGCTGGATTTTTCCTTCCGGCATAACTGGCAGCAGATCGATCCGTCAAAAATGGGCGGGCCAGAAGATGTCTACACTTTTGTCAATTATCATTTTCTTGCCTATGGAAGCCCCAACAACCCGGACCCATTTAATGTTGTCGATGTAACCGTTTTTTTCCGCACGATCGTCGCTGCGGTATTCGTCACGATCTTTGATTTGGCGCTGTGCTATCCGATCGCCTACTATCTGGCGCAGGTGGCCCGGGGCGGTAAGGCAAGACTGCTTGTGCTTTTCCTGATCGTTCCCTTCTGGGTGAATGAATTGCTGCGCGCATTCGCGTTCAGAATCCTGTTTGGCGAGGAAGGAACGATTAATGCCATTCTGATGGGCCTCGGTCTCCTGTCCCAGCCTATCGATTTTGTCCGCGAAGATGTGGCGCTGTACGCAGGTCTGGGGTACGCCTACATCCTGCTCATGATCTTTCCGATCTATAACGTGGTCGAAAGTCTTGATAAGAACCAGATCGAGGCGGCCAGAGACATGGGCGCGTCCTGGCTACGCATTCACCGGCGTATCGTTTTTCCTTTTGCCAAGCCGGGAATCACGTCCGGTTGTACGATGGTTTTTATGCTGTCTGCCGGAGCGCTTGCTGCACCTCAGATTCTGGGCGGCCCCAGCAGTCTTTGGTTTACCCAGATCATTTATCAGTGGTTCAACACTGGCAGTAACTGGCCAAGAGGGTCGGCTTACGCAATCGTACTGATGGCGACCTGCGTTCTTCTGGTGTTGGCAGTAATGAAGATCTTTAAGGTCAAAATTGGAGAAATCGGCCGATGACCTCTGCAGGTGTTATGCGGATAGCAGTGGGGCTTTATATTCTGCTGTTCTTTGCCTACCTGTTCGGTCCACTGGTCGTGATGTCTGTCACGGCGTTCAACAGTTCGGAGTTCCCGTCAATCTCTCCGTGGAATTGCGTTACCGGTGAATGGTTTGATGTGCTGGTAAAGGATAAGCACCTCATGGGTGGGCTTCGCAGTAGCCTGTTCGTTGGCATCGGGGTTGTTTTGCTGGCCGTACCTATCGGCTTGGCCGCATCGCTCCTGATTACCCAGCTTCAAAAGCGCGCGCGGTCCATAGCCTATACGGTGACCATATCTCCAATCCTGGTTCCCGGTGTCGTCCTCGGCATCTCAACGCTAGTATTCTGGGAACGCATAGATCGGGCGGTGCTTGGCGTTGAGGACGGGTTTTTCTATGGTGGTTATTTTATGACCATCGTTGGTCAGTCGACGTTTATTGCCGCCTATGCCATGTTGGTTTTCCTGGCTCGCCTACAGCGTTTTGACCCCGGCCTTGAAGAGGCTGCGCTGGATCTCGGGGCGACTCAGGTCCAGGTTTTTCGCAAGATTCTTCTACCGTTCCTGAAGCCGGCTATCGCATCTGCTGCGGTTCTGGCTTTTCTGGCGTCTTTTGAGAACTACAACACAACCGTATTTACAATCGTATCCGAAAGCACGCTGACGACCGTGCTGGCGAGCAAGGTCCGCTACGGAATTAATCCGTCCATCAGCGCTTTGGCGGTCATCATCATTTTACTGACGTTGCTTGGTGCAGTGGTTCACGAGTACCTGAAGCGCAAGGAGGAAAAAGCCGCTAGCGCTCTCGCGGCAGAAGGCCTGCCAAGCAGCGGCAGCGCATCACGTTCACGCCCGATGCGGATACCCGTTGGCGCGCTAACAGCGCTGGTGGTTCTCAGCCTGTTGACAGGGCTCTGGTTGGCTCGCGGCTACGATGTTGAACAATGCAAGGTCAGGGTGTCTGAAGAGAACCGAATTCACTTCGAGGCGCTTAAGCAGCAGCGACTCGCTGAAGCGAAGGCAAAGCGCGAAGCGAGCGGTGAGAGCGCAAGCGTTGCCGTTGAGGCAAATCAGGCGGGCCGCCAGTACCAGGGCATCTTTGCCCCCACTAATCTCGGGCAGCAAGTGGGTGCAGATACCGAGACGGAAACGGGAGCTGAGGGTACGGAAGAGGCAAACCAGCAGGGGCGACAATATCAGAGTATCTTTGACCCAGGAAATCTCGGCAAGCAGGTGGAGTCGGCGCCTGAACATGATTAAGGCCCACAGTCCAGAGCGACGCTCGGTTGCCTGCACAAGCCCGGACCGTGGGGATTTTCTCAGCAAAGCTGGATCACCATGATCAAGACCACTTGCATCGGTGCATATCCCAAGCCCGGGTTTGTCGCACTGCCTGATTGGTTTACCACGTCTGCCGGAACGGATACCTCCGATCCCACAAAATGGTGGGCGGATGCCATGGCCGCCATGGGTGACGACGCTGAGGATATTATTTCCAAGGGTGTTGCTGAGGTCCTTGCGGATCAGGAGCGCGCGGGGATTGATATTCCTACCGACGGTGAGGTGCCAAGAGAAAATTACATTCACTACCACTGCAGACACCTCGATGGTATCGATTTTTCGAATCTGACGGAAAAGACCCTGCGCAACGGTGCGTATGTGGCCCGATTGCCAACGATCTGGCAACCGGTTCGAGCAAAGGGCTCCTTTCTTGCTCATGACTGGCGCAGGGCTCAAAAACTCACCCGGCGTCAGGTGAAGATCACGATGCCTGGGCCGATGACGATTGGAGATACCACGGCAGACGTTTACTATGGTGATCCTAGGCTCCGCGGTGCTGATCTTGCCGATGCGCTCAACAGGGAGGTGCTCGATCTTGTTCAGGCTGGATGTCGGCATATCCAGATCGATGAACCTCTATTTGCACGAAAGCCTGGCGATGCGCTGGACTTTGGCTTTGAACATCTCGAGCGCGCCTTTCACAAGTGCCCGACCGGCGTTGTGAGAACTGTCCATATGTGCTGTGGTTATCCCGACCGACTCGACAGCGTGGATTACCCCAAAGCTGACCGTCAGAGCTATATCGACCTCGCCAGTGTGATCGAAGACGCCTCGATCGATGCCATATCGCTTGAGGACGCCCATCGTCACAATGATCTCAAACTACTGGAGCAGTTTGAGCACACCACTGTGATTCTGGGCGTCGTGGCAATCGCCAAAAGTGAAGTGGAGCCGGTGGAAGTCATCCGTGATCGCCTGCAGACGGCGCTGATGCATATCGATGCGGAGCGCCTGCTCGCAGCACCTGATTGTGGTCTGGGGCTTTTGGGCCAAGAGCTAGCCCAACGTAAACTCGCGAACTTGTGCGAGGCAGCCCAGTCCCTTGGTTGATTAATTGAGCAGCTGTCGGCCAGCGTGAAGTCTTCTCTCGTGCAAGTTCCCGGGCGACCCTCGCCGCTCAACATTATTTTGAAGTCATTTTTCGCCAGTTTGATGTTGGCGGCTGTTTTTCTGGTTACGGCATGCTCGGAGGACTCAAGCACTCCCGTGACCAAGAGCCAGGATGCCGCTGTATCGGCGTCATCAGACCTTGACTCCAGCAATGACGCTGTCTCGGTGTCGTTTGATCTGGTACTTCGCCTTGATCCGGGGTCTTCGGGTTTGAGTAATCAGAGTCTAGGAGAAGATACACGCCGTACCGAAGGCGTGCAGTCCGATCAACTTCTTGATCGGGTCAAGGAATCGTTTTCCGGCGACCTCGACCGTATACGTGAGCGGCGGTTTCTGCGGGTGTTGGTGTCTTATGGACGTACCAACTTCTTTTTCGACGCGGGTATGCCACGCGGTTTTGAATATGACCTGCTGATGGAGTACGAAAAAGAACTCAATGCATCGGTTTCCGCTCTTGAGGACCGTATCAAGTTGATTTTTGTGCCGGTCCCGTTTGATCAGTTACTCGACAAACTTGCGTCAGGGCAGGGCGATGTGGCCGCAGCAGGACTCACTATCACACCCCAGCGGCGTTTGCGCGTGGACTTTACCAAGCCCTGTTGAGGTCATGGCGGCGGAAAAGATCGGTCGCGAGACCGTCGATTATGTCCGCAATATCAACAAGTATTTTGTCGCGTACAAGATGTACTTCAATGCTCAGCAGCTCTAGAGATTGCTCTCTCAGTCAGTTGACTGGTTGGTGGCATCCCAGGGCGCTTTGACGGGCATGAAGGTTTCGTTGATATTGACTGTCGTGTTGTAGCCAAAAATGCCTTCAAGCCGCACGGTAAAACGAAAGGTGGGGTCGTGATCATGTTCCGCAGGGAAGTGCACGCCGGGCTCAAGTTCCCAGAACAGCCATTTCTTCTTGGTCATTCTACGGTAGCGCACCTTCAAGACGGCATCATATACGGTGAATTCCGGTTTATCACGCAGGAATATCTCGACATCGTAGGCGATGGCTTCTGACTTTGACCGTCGTAGCTTTTCATACAGACTGAAATACTGATCAAGACACCAGCCATCGTCACATTGGCTAGAATTATTCTCATACCAGCGCAGCACCGTCGATGGACGGAAGAAGTAATCTGTACCGATCACGCGATCAAAGTCTGCCTGGCCTCGATACTCGAATTTACTTTTGGTGAAGTAATAAAAAGAGTTTGTCAGTCGAGGCACCCACGGACCGCCGGTCTTGAATGTTTTGCTCTGCCTGGCCCGCACATAGGGCTGGTAGCTTCCATCCCGACGGCGGATACCAAGATCAAATCGAATCTGCTTCAGGGCGGTCTCGCGTTTGCCTCTTAACTGTAAACTGATGTTCTGCTGGTTCTCGTCAAGGTCATTGATTCGACCCTCGTCTTCGTCATCACCGAGAATGAGCTTCAGCCGATTTTCGGTCTTGGGTAGAGAGACTCGGGCCCGAACGCCTGGGCTAAGCTTGGTGCCCTCGTTGCCGTCATAGCGCACCCGGACAAACGCCCTCAGCCGCGTCTGCTGATCGACCTCAGTTGACTGACTGTTGGAAAAAAACCCGTCAACCCGGCTTGCTGTTTTCAGCACCCATCCCGACCAGTCATCGTGGATCTCGTCGACCCGGTCTTCGCCTTCTTGCTGATCTGCTACGGCCAGCGAAGAAAGGAGAAGGCTCAGGCATAAAATCAGCAGCCGAGATGGATTCTTGAATTGATCGAACATGGTCAGTGTTATTTGGCTTAGATGATTTTTGCGGATTGCTTATTCAAGGTCAAACAGCCAGCTCTTATCGATTTTGCAGAACCCGTAACCTGTTGAAAAAGTTTCACCGTTGCTGGTGGTTTCAAGAGTCATCTTGCGGCATGAAAGATCCTGCTTCTGGTAATCCTTCGTTACCGTCCAGACGCTAGTTAGGCGCCCATCTGTCGTCTGCCAAGCCACCGGGGTGTCGATTTCAGCGGTATCGAGTGTGGCGTTGATTTCATTGAGCAAGGCGTCGAGTTCAGCACCGGCCAGTGAGGCAAGGGGTGAATCACGAAGAAACAAAGAGTTCTGTGCAATGGCAGCTGAAGTGCTGCAAAGCAGCAGTATCGCCAACAGACTGTGTTTGATAGTTTTGATGGACATTATCCTCTGTCATCTCCGGGTGTCGCTGGGCCTGGCTTGCTGTTTCCTTGGCAACGGCTCCAGCGGCTGTTAGGGCCGGGGTAACGGCCTCGACCAGGACCCTCTTGGGCGCGAATTTGATTCCTGCCTCTGCGAAAGCAGATTGGATTTCAGCGTCCGCCACCCGCCGAACTGCCCATTGATTTCCAGGTGCAGTCATGAATGGCAGCTCCTGGCACCAAATCGGGATAGTGATGATAGATGCCCGCTAAATCTGGAACCGCTCCCTCGCAGTGGTAGTTTTTATCGCAGCTTGTAGGGTGAGTGGCTGGCTTCATGCCGACGAGGTGTCTGCGGCTCCTGAGAAGTTGTCACCGTGGCTGATGGCACCGCTGTTGATGAGTAATTCCAAGATGGATACTTCGGTTGGGGCTCTGGCCGGGCATCTAACTGAATTTGATCCAAAGTCGAGTCGTTCGATATTTGGAGCCTCAGGCGTACTCAGCAGAGCACCTCGAACTCCGTATCAAGACGGGTGTCGTCGTCGACCCGTAGCGTAAGTTGCCAAAGACCGATAAAGCTATCCATCCCGAGGGCAGGGCTGAAAAAACTGAAAAGGGCAGAGCCTTTGGGTGGATGCAGTTTCAGCCAAATCGTAATGCGTGTAGCACCTGCACCATTGAAAGGATAGTCGATATGCTCGCGGATTTTTCCGCTCGGATCAGTCCAGTCGGCCTGCAAACGATGTTCACCGCTATCCAGTTCAAGGAGATCGATAACGGCATAAATCTTGTCGTTGCATCCGAACCGACTTGTATCCTTTTCGACGGGGGTGCCGTTTTGGACGGTCGAGCTTAGCCACACACTGAGGTTGGAATTGGCTTCGCTGTTTGAAACACTCCCGATAAAAAGAACGGCACAAACCGCCTGTAAGATGGTTCGGTAGCGGCCTGACCGGCCGGTTCTAATGGCGACGGCCGGCATTTAGGCGGCTTTCATAAGCAGGTTCTCGGTCTCGCTCACCGCGAGAGCCAGCAAATCAAATAATTCGTCAATTTGCGCTTTGGTAATGATGAGCGGAGGGCAGATACCGATGACATCCCCGGGAAGTGCCCGAACAATCAGACCCTTTGCCAGCGCTGCCGCAGCCACCTGTGCTCCGGCTTTCGCCTCGGGCGGATATTGATCGCGCGTTGATTTGTCCATGACCAGTTCCAGTGCGCCGATGAGTCCCACGCCACGGGCCTCACCAACGATTGGGCTCGCCCCGAATTCGGCAAGGCGCCCCTGGAAATGCGGCGCCACACTCCTTACGTGGCCAAGGATATTGCGCTCTTCATAGATCTTGAGCGTTTCAAGTGCCACAGCACAAGAAACTGGATGACCGCCGTAGGTGTATCCCATCCCCAAGGCGCCGTGCTTTTTACTTTGTGACTTGAGAACGTCATAGATTTTGTCAGAGATCATTAGTGCCGAGATTGGCAGATAGCCTGAAGAAAGTTGCTTTGCACAGGTCACCATGTCGGGTTGGATACCGTAAGTCTCAGAACCCCACATGTTGCCCGTTCGTCCGAAGCCGCAGATGACTTCGTCGGCCACCATCAGCACATCGTATTTGCGCAACACCGCCTGAATTTTTTCAAAGTAGGTGGCCGGGGGAGTCATGACGCCACCAGCACCCATGACGGGTTCTGCCACGAATGCCGCGACGGTGTCAGGACCTTCCTTGAGGATCAACTGCTCCAGGTTGTCCGCAAGACGGGTGGCGAAGGCTTCTTCGGTTTCTCCGGTCTCGCTGTATCGGTAATATCCCGCCGTATCGGTATGAATCATCCGGTCCAGCGGAAGGTCAAAATCATTCTGCATCAGGGGAATCGCAGTGAGACTGCCCCCGGCCACAGTCACGCCGTGATAGCCCCGCTTGCGTGAGATGATTTTCTTTTTCTTCGGCAGACCACGACCGTTGTTGTAGTACCAGGTAAAGCGGATCATTGCGTCGATCGCTTCCGACCCCGAACTCAGGAAGAAGGCCTTGGTCATGGGCTTAGGCGCGACTTCCATCAATTTCTCCGACAGGGCAATCACCGGTTCAGTAGAGCGATGGGCGAACGTATGCGAGTAGGGCAGTGCTGCAAATTGATCAGCAGCTGCCTGAGCCAGCCGGGGCTCGGAAAAGCCCAACGAAACACACCAAAGACCGCCCAGGCCCTCAAGATATCGATTGTCCTGGTCATCCCAGACGTAGACACCTTCTCCACGGGAAATCACCAGCGGCCCCTGTTCTTCATGGGCTGCAAGGTTGGTATAGGGGTGCAGTGCGTGAGCGATGTCCTTTTTCTGAGTTTCGCTAATAGGTTTGTTCATGGAGGCCTCGATGGTGCCGATCAGGATGTGATGTTGGCTAGCGGTGAGTTTGTTACATAACCGGGAAACATTCTGCCTTTAAAGTCTGCAATCAACAAGCGCGCGTTATCGGGGCTACGCGAACGAAAACAGCGCCCATATGGCCTCCCGACCCTCAGCATAGACCAGGCACGAAACCCACCCAGACGTCGGTTCCACACCTTGGCCGGGGTCAGTTGCCATCTCCTGTCGCGAAGCCCTGGGAGGGCATCGCAATGAAAGATGCTTGACAGACTTTCGATGGATTACCTGTCACATTAGATTTTAAAAGTCAGGCTGCTGACCTTGTGAAGTTCCTGAGAAAGGCCGACAATCGGCACCATCAGTACAAGAATCAGCATCGTTGTTCGCGATATTTGGGTCAGGACTCTGTACGGAGCAGGGCCAACTGGGCAGTATTTTCGCATGATGCTCAAATGGTTATCGGGTTGGTGCTGACTTAGCAGGACCCACATTGCAAAGGAGTCAGGAAGATGGATACAGCCGTCAAGGAAGTCGTAGGCCATTACATCGGTGGCCAGACCGTTTCAGGTTCCAGTGGTCGTTTTGGCGACGTTTACAATCCCGCTACGGGTGACGTGGCGAGAACGGTTGCGTTGGCGAGTGCCGACGAGGTTCGCCGGGCTATCGACAACGCGGCAGAGGCACTGGTGGGCTGGGCTGAGGTGCCGCCGGCGCGGCGGGTGCAGGTGCTGTACCGTTATCGCGAGTTGCTGATCCAGAATATGGACGAACTGGCGCGGCTTCTTTCTTCTGAGCACGGTAAGACGGTTGAGGATGCCAAGGGGTCGATCACGCGGGGACTGGAAGTGGTCGAGTTCGCCTGCGGTATTCCCCAACTGCTGAAGGGCGAGTTCAGCGAAGGTGTTGCCGGCGGTGTCGATTCGTGGAGCATGCGGCAGCCGCTAGGAGTCGTTGCGGGAATTACCCCTTTCAATTTCCCCGCTATGGTGCCAATGTGGATGTTTCCCGTCGCGATTGCGTGTGGCAATACCTTTATTCTTAAACCCTCTGAGCGCAATCCCTCATGTGCCGCATATATGGCACGGCTGATGACGGAGGCGGGTTTACCGGATGGTGTTCTCAACGTGGTCAATGGCGATAAAGAGGCCGTTGATACCCTGCTGACGGATCCAACCGTCCAGGGGGTCAGTTTTGTGGGATCGACCAATGTAGGCGAGTACATCTACCGAACGGGATGCGCGCACGGCAAACGGGTTCAGGCGCTTTGTGGCGCAAAGAATCATATGGTCGTTATGCCTGATGCAGATATGGGGCAGGTGGTCGATGCCATCATGGGGGCGGCGTATGGCTCTGCGGGAGAACGCTGCATGGCGATTTCGGTGGTGGTGGCGGTGGGTGATGACACGGCTGACCGCATGATGGAGCAACTCGTTCCGAGGATCGAAACTCTGAAGGTCGGTGCCTATGATCAGGATGGCGTTGAAATGGGTCCTGTGATCACGCCGGATGCCCGGGATCGGATCAAAGGTTACATCGACCGTGGTGTTGAAGAGGGCGCGGATCTTGTTGTTGATGGTCGCGATATTTCGATTTCGGGCTACGAGGCGGGATGCTTTGTTGGAGCAACTGTATTTGATCGCGTGACGTCCAAGATGGATATCTATCGCGATGAGATTTTCGGACCGGTCCTGTCAGTGGTCCGTGTGGATAACTATGAAGAAGCCCTAAATCTTGTTAATGACCACGAGTATGGAAATGGGACGGCAATCTTTACTCGTGACGGCGATACGGCGCGTGATTTTGGTCATCGCGCCCGAATCGGCATGGTGGGGGTCAACGTTCCAATTCCGGTTCCGCTCGCCTTCCACAGTTTTGGTGGTTGGAAGCGTTCACTCTTTGGTGATCACTACATGCACGGGCCTGAAGGCGTTCGCTTTTATACCCGAATGAAAACGCTGACCTCGCGCTGGCCCTCTGGTATTAAGGAAGGTGCGGTGTTCAATTTCAAGGCCGGCGGCGAACACTAAGCGCTTACCAGAATTTTCTCCCTCGATGCCATGGTAGCGGAGACGTTACTGATCGAGTCTCAGATTGTCGATCAGGCGAACTGAACCGATACGGACGGCGATTAACGCTTGACCGTGTTCGAGAGGGGTTGTCTGAGGCTGGGCAATCCAGCGGCCCGGGTCACGGACTTCGGCGTATTCCACAACGAGTCCATCATGGTTCAGACATTCAATCATGATGGCTGAGAGCCTACCCGGGTCTCTTTCTCCGGATGACCAGGCATCGCGCGCTGCGAGTAGTGCGGGATAAATTTGTTGCGCCCGGGTTTTCTCATCAGCACTCAGCCGGACGTTGCGCGATGACAGCGCAAGGCCTGAATCTTCTCGAACAGTGGGGCACACCACAACTTCCGGATAACCCATTTGCTGGGCAAGGTCCGCGACCACCAGTGTCTGTTGAAAATCTTTTTCTCCAAAATAGACCCGGGAAGCGCCTACGGTGAGAAACAGTCGCTCCACGATGGTCCTCACACCGTCGAGGTGTCCGGGCCTGAACTGCTCTTCGAGGCCTGACCCGTAAGGTCCGGCCGGGAGTGTCTTGATCTGGTTGATATCAGAGCTCTCGGGAAAAAACTGATCAAGGCTTCCCATAAAGACCATGTTGCAACCATGAGCCTCGAGCAGAGCGAGATCAGACTCGGTGTCCCTCGGGTAAGCGTTGTAGTCCTCGGTGTCCTCAAACTGGAGCGGGTTGATGAAGATGCTGGCGCAGCACGCAGCATTCTCGTCGCACGCCCGGGTAATGAGCGACAGGTGTCCGTTGTGTAGTGCACCCATGGTAGGGACGAAGCCGATGCTGCTTCCACGCTCACGCTGCGCAGAGCACCAGTGCGCGGCCTCGGCAGGGGAATCAAGATGCAACATAGCGTGAAATAGTATGACATGCTGCAGTGCAGCATGTCCACGTCTGCCACCTTCTGATGGTCACAGCGAGCAGCGCAGGTACTGGGTCAGGAGCGTTTTGCGACGACTTCTTGGCCGACGACTTCCAACTCCTCATCTACGAGTTCCGCAGGGAAACCGGGCGCGAGCAACTGATCGGCACAGGCGTCTTCCAGTCGACGAACGATATTCGTAGACCACTCGCGGCCGCCATATCGATGCTGGCCGTCTTCAAAGATCTTAAGCAGGAGGGGTGAAATCTCCAGCGGCACGTCTGCACGATCAGCAATGGCCTGAAAGAGTGACAGGTCCTTTACCACCAGATCCATTGTGAAGTTCACGTTCCGGCTTCCGTTCAGAATGACCTGGCTTTCGGTTTCGTGCACAAAGGAGTTACCTGATGAGATCCGGATAGCTTCAAAAGTGGTGTTGAGATCGATTCCAACCCTATGCATGGTCATTAGCGCTTCACTGAGTGACGCCAAGTTAACGGAAGCAAGATAATTGGTCATGACTTTCAGTGTTGAGGCAGATCCAAGAGCGCCGGTATGAAGGACACGACGGCCCATCGTGGTCAGCACCGGCAATACTTTTTCGAATGTGGTCCGTTCTGTTCCGGCAAAAATGGAGATATTGCCCGAGGCGGCGCGATGACAGCCACCGGATACTGGGCAATCGATCGGTTCGCCACCCGCGGCCGAGACCTTTTGCCCAAGACGGGAGACCTCAAGCGCGTCAGTGGTACTCATTTCGGCCCAGATTTTCCCTGGCGCCATCGAGTGCAGCGCGCCGTCGTCACCTTCCATCACGGCGGCACTGGCAGCAGGACTTGGCAGGCAGGTAATCAGAAAGTCAACGTCCCGCATGATCTCGGCAGGGCTTGCGCCAACGTGGGCACCCTGATTTGAAAAAGCATGCTCAAGATCCGGATCTAGGTCCCGAACGGTAAGGTCAAAGCCGTTCCTCAGCAGTGTACCGGCGAGTTTCCCCCCGACATTGCCGAGGCCGATGAATCCAATCTTCATGCTGCCTCCCAGGATGCGAATGATCTTTGTAGACGCGTTCTACGAGCCTAGCGCACACAGACCGGTACGGTAGCGCTCAGCTTTTTTAAGGTAGCTTTCAACGTTACGGCTGAGTTGCTCAACCTCTTCATCAGTGAGCTCCCGGACCACCTTTGCGGGAGCGCCGATAATCAGCGACCGGGCAGGAAAGTGTTTGCGTTCGGTCACCAAGGCATGGGCGCCAACGAGGCTGTTCTCGCCAATTTCCGCAAAATCGAGGACGACGGCTCCGTTTCCGATTAACACTTTGTCGCAGATCGTACACCCGTGGATTACCACGCTATGACCGACCGAGACATCGTCGCCAATAGTCACCGGTACGCCCGCGTCTATATGGATCACCGTGTTGTCCTGGATGTTACTTCTCGCGCCCACTGAGATCTGATCGTTGTCCCCACGCAAAACAGCCCCGAACCACACACTTGATTGCGAGCCGAGACTAACTGATCCGATCACGTCGGCACTGGGGGCGACATAGGCGTCTTCAGCCACTTGTGGAATTTGGTTGCCCAGCTGATAGATCATCGTGGCGCTTCCGGCGTTCGCCTTACCCTGTTACCCGGTGGATCAGGAGAGGCGGGTAAAGACGGGAGTCTCATCAGACAACAGCGTTCCTTTTCGTAACTGGCCGATCAGTCCCGAGAGTCGGTCGAGCACCTTTTTCTTTACCGTATATTCGACCTCAAAGATGTCGGCGGTTTCTCGAAGACTCATCAGGTAATCATCACTGGTACGGATGTCATCCACCAGGTTAAGATGATGAGCCTGGCGGCCCAGCCAGTGCTCACCGGTTGCTACCGTGTCCAAATCGATTACCGGACGACATTCCTTGACGAAATCTTTGAACAGCGTATGCGTCTGTTCAACTTCTTCTTTGACTTTAGCGCGGGCCCGGTCAGTGGTTTCTCCCAGCATGCTAATGGTGCGTTTGTATTCGCCGGCCGAAATCTGCTCGTAGTCGATATCGTGTTTCTTCAGAAGCCGGTTGAAGTTGGGAATCTCCGCAACAACGCCGATAGAGCCGATGACCGCAAAAGGGGCTGCCAGTATTCGGTTGGCAACACAGGCCATCAGGTAGCCACCACTTGCGGCCACTTTGTCGACCGATACCGTGACGTGAACCCCGGCATCGCGAAGACGCATGATTTGAGAGGCAGCAAGGCCATAGGCGTGGACCATGCCGCCTGCGCTTTCCAGACACACGACCACTTCATCCCCTTCGCGGACCCCCACGAGAATTGCCGTGACTTCCTCTCGCAGTAAAGACACTTCACTCGCCCGGATATCACCATGAAAGTTCAGCACAAACACTCGCTTTTTCGGATCCTCCGGAGCATTTTTTTGAGCCTTGGCTTCAGCTTTTCGCTCCTTCTTTTGTATTTTCTGGTGTTTTTTGGCCAGTGCGGGCGCCAGAGTAGCCGTCTCGAGCGCATCCGCCATTTCCCGATATCGATCATTAATGCGCCTGACCTCAATCTGTTCTGCGGGCGCGTGGCGATTGCGCATAGCAATGCCGATGAGGCTAACCAGCACGCCCATAATCATCAGGAAGAGCGTTAACACTTTTGCGAAGAACAGGCCGTATTCCGCCAGGTAGGCCATAGGGATTTCCAGAGCACGTCGAAAGGGACGGCGAGTGTAGCATTGGCGGACCCATTTCGTGATATGTTCCGCCGGTCAAAACATCTTCAAGACAGCTCAATATGCACAACATCCAAGCGCAGCTCAGTCGGGGGTCCTTCACCTGATGAATCAGCAGACAGTTGATTTGTACCGTGCCATGTCGGCGCAGGTGTCGGCCGACTCGATCACGCGCTGGCTTAAGGAGATGATTGCCATCCCGAGTGAAAACCCGATGGCAGATGAAGCGCGGCCAGGCCATCGCGAGCAGGAGATCGGGGAATACTATCTTGAGCAGATGTGCCAGTTGGGGCTGACCGTTGGCTCACGCGAGGCGGCACCTGGTCGTCCTAACGTCTTCGGTACGCGGGCAGGCAGAAAGGATCATCCATCACTGATGCTCTGCGGGCATCTGGATACCGTGCCGACAGAAGGATATGACGAGCCTTATGTGCCTCACGAAAAAGACGGACGCATTTACGGACGCGGTTCCTGCGATATGAAAGCGGGACTCGCGTGTTACCTTGAAGTGGCGCGGTTGCTTCAGAATGCAGAGGTGACGCTTTCCGGGTCATTGATTCTCTGTGGTGTTGCCGATGAGGAATGGCAGATGATTGGCTCACGCGAGATTGGGCGCAACGGTCCATTTGCCGATCAATGCATTATTGGAGAGCCTTCGGACCTTGCGGTGTGCCCCGCTCACAAGGGGCAGTACGGTTTCTTTATCCGGACTTTCGGTAAAGCGGTGCATTCCAGTATCCCAGAGCAGGGGGAGAATGCAATCGAACGGATGGCGCGGGTAGTGAATGCACTTTCGGACTACAACGAAGAACTGGCAACTCGGGACCCTCACCCCCTTTGTGGGCACGGCACCTACAGTCCCGGGGTAATTCGCGGAGGCGATCTTGCCAGCGCCGTGCCTGATTTTTGCGAACTCGAGATCGATCGTCGTATTCTTCCGAGCGACTTGACCGGAGATGTACGTAAAGACATCGCCCAGCGTCTGGAACCGCTAAAAAATCAAGATCCGGGATTCCGATACGAGTTAAGCGATCCCTCATGGGACATTCCAGCAAATGACTTGTCCGTGGAAGCGCCAGTGGTTCAGTCGCTGTTGAATGCTTCGACAGAGTTGAGTGGTCAGCCTGAAACGGCCCGGTCATTCCCCGGGGCTACCGATGCGCCCAACCTGAAGACCCCGGCGGTAGTCTGCGGGCCAGGCGCCCTGGCCCAGGCGCATTCCCTCAATGAATTTGTTGAGATCGAGCAGTGTGTGCGGGCAACGAAGATGTATCTGCGAGCTGTTGTGGATCTGCTGGCCTAGTCCTGATCAGCCAAGAAACCGTTGAGCGCGATAGGGTGCCGGGTCGACGATCGGATCTTCCCGGTCGATGATCTGTTGCACCAGTTTTCCGGTGATTCCTCCAAGCGTAAGCCCGACGTGCTGATGACCAAATGCGTAAACCACTGACGGGTGTTTCGACGAGCGACCGATGACGGGCAGACTGTCAGGCAGCGTGGGACGAAAGCCCAGCCAGGTATCCCCCCGTTGATGAAGTGCCGGTAGGGCGCGCCGGGCAGTCCGCTCAATGTAATCCAGCCGCCGCGGATTCGGCTTGGCATCCAGACCTGCGAGTTCAACGGTTCCCGCAGCCCGCAATCCGCCGCCGACGGGCGAAAGATAAAATCCCGCATCAGCAAGACCCACAGGCCGCGAGATCATCGATGCGTCATCGGGAAACATCACGTGGTAACCACGTTCAGTATCCAGGGGCAGACGGTCCATCACCGATCCTCCGATCCGGGTTGACCAGGCGCCAGCCGCGATCACGACATCCTTGAAT
Source organism: Proteobacteria bacterium TMED61 (assembly GCA_002171735.1). Classification (GTDB taxonomy): domain Bacteria; phylum Pseudomonadota; class Gammaproteobacteria; order Arenicellales; family UBA868; genus UBA868. The sequence goes on from NHDO01000041.1 coordinate 60,269, forward strand.
ACCCGCGTGTTTCCGGACAGGTGCGCACGAACCTGATCAAGAGCGACAGGCTCAATACTCTGGACACGGTCTCGGATAACTTCGCCCCCGTCTTCGGCGAATCGTTTCACCAGCCGGGAGATGACTTGTTGAGGATCGCGCAGCTGAAATCCGTCGTTGTAAAGCACACCACCCGTAAAGATCGGCGCAAGGGCTGGCTCCAAGTCCTGAATCTCGCCCGCCCCGACTTCAGTAATAGACATCCCCTGATCACGCCGACGTGAGATATCGCCTTGTGCGGCAGCGCGCGCTTGCGCGTCGGAGTAGAGATAAAGTGTACCGTTGCGCCGAATGAGGTCCATCGCACCTGCAGACTCAAAAAGCGTTAGGGAAGCATCTTCAACATGCCGAAGTAGCGCACCCAGTGCCGAGATGGTCTGGTCTACTTGTTCACGGCGACAATAACGCAAAAACGAGAAGAGCCAGGGCAGATTTGTGAGGGCATATCCAGGTGAAATCGATAGAGGCCGCTCCGCTCCGAACATTAGTGTCGGCAACGATTTCAGGAGTTTGGGATGGTTGACGGGAATGCAGGCGTAGGGTGCGATGGCAGCGGCGTTGCCGTAACTTGTTTGGCTGCCCGGTGGGTGTGGGTCGACCAAAGTGACACTATGTCCGGCACGCTGCAGATACAGTGCACAGCAGCTGCCGACCATTCCGGCCCCGATAACCAGTTTTTGTGTAGAGTCCATTATTCGACCTTGAAGTATTAAAAAAGGGCAGATGGTAGGCTGAGCAGATTTATTGTTTAAAATATTCTATTTCAACTCGCCTGTGCCCATCGTTTGGCTCTTTGTCGATAATACAGAAAGGAAATGATGCTGGGGTGACTGTTTTATAAGGAGGAACTGAAATGACCAAGACTTTTATTCGCTGTGCACTGGTATGGGCGGCTTTCGCTTTGCCCGGCACCAGCTTGGCGCAGAACGTCAAGATTGGTTTTGTGACCACATTGACGACGGGTGCGGCAGTGATTGGCAATGACATGCGCGATGCCGTGAATCTCGCGGTCGAGGATCTCAACGGCAAGATGGGTGATCTCGACATCGAAGTAATCTTTGCCGATGACGGCTTCAAGCCGGAAACCGGCAAGCAGGTAACCGATAAACTGGTCAAGTCGGACGATGTTGATTTTGTGGCTGGATACATATGGTCCCATGTGTTGTTGGCTTCCCAGAAGTCGGTCCTGAGCGCAGAAAAATTTCTGATCAGTGCCAATGCCGGACCGTCACAACTTGCCGGGAAACTCTGCCATCGCGACTTCTTTTCCACCTCCTGGCAGAACGATCAGACCCCGATGGCCATGGGCGCAGTGCTGAGTCAACAAGGGATTGGCAAGCTTTACGTTATGGCGCCCAACTATGCCGCCGGCAAAAACATGGTTGCAGGCGTCGAGCGCACTTTCAAGGGTGAGATTGTCGGCAAAGACCTGACCAAATGGGGTAAGGACGCGCAGTTGGACTTTTCGGCGGAACTTGCCAAAGCCAAAGCGTCGGGTGCGGAGGCAATTTTCGTCTTCTATCCTGGAAAGGCGGGAGGCGCTTTTATGAAGCAGTATGAGCAGGCCGGGTTGGCAGACAAGTTGCCGCTTTATACTGTTTTCACTGTCGACGCTATCTCGTTGCCCAAACTGCAGCAGGCGAATATGAAAGCAGTGCTGGGTTCGCTGACTACCGGATTTTGGGGCCCGGGACTCAAGACACCCCAGAACCAGCAATTCGTGTCTGGTTTCCGGGAGAAATATGGACGCTATCCCTCGTTTTATGCGGCACAGTCCTATGACAGTATCTTCCTTATCAACAGCGCTGTTGAGGCGGTCGGGGGTAATTTGCAGGATCGTGACGGAATGCGGGCGGCCATGGAGAAGGCAGCGTTTCCTTCAGTGCGGGGATCTTTTTCCTACGGCGACAACCATTTTCCAATCCAGAATTTCTATCTTCTTGAGGTTGTTGCAGATGGTGACGGCAACTGGACGACCGAGATCCGTTCCACGGTTCTTGAGAATCATCAGGATACCTACGTAGCCGATTGCCGGCTCTAAAAAGAGAATATCTTCGGTCTGGTGTTTTGAGTCTCCAGCCACCGTGCTCCCGGCCCAAGATCGGGAGCATGGCGATATTCTCTGCGTCGCACTATCCGCTATTCCCGGCGCATGACACCTTGAAGGTGGCCTGATCATGGACGGTGCGCTCATGCTGATCCAGATGCTCAATGGACTGCAGTTGGGTGTGCTGCTGTTTTTATTGGCTGCCGGACTGACGCTGGTTTTCGGCATCATGGATTTTATTAACCTCGCCCATGGTGCGTTCTATATGNTGGGCGCGTTTATCTGTGCCACGCTGGCGATCTGGTTTGATTCGTTTCTGNTNGCNGTNCTTCTGNCGGTACCGATAACATTTGCGATCGGTGTAGTGGTGGAATTAGGCGTCGCNCGCCAGTTATATCAGGCGGANCACCTGGAGCAGATTCTCGCGACCTTNGGACTGATACTTATTGCTGANACCCTCGTGCAGATGATCTGGGGTCCTGAAGGAATGACCTTTGCGCTTCCTGAGGTTCTCAATGGCCAGGTTCAACTTCTTCACGGTGTTGAATTTCCGGTCTACCGGGTTTTAATCATATCGGTAGGCTTGTTGGTAGCTCTGGCACTTTACCTGGTGGTGAGTCATACCCGAACCGGCATGCTGATTCGGGCCGGAGCATCCAACCGGCGGATGGTAGAGGCNCTTGGTGTNGACATCCGGATGTTGTTTACGCTGGTGTTNGCCGCTGGCGCTGCGATGGCGGGCCTTGCCGGATTGATGATCGCTCCGATTACCGAAGCCAGTATCGGTATGGGGAATGAGATCTTGATCGTCGCGTTTGTTGTGATCGTGATTGGCGGCATCGGCTCGGTACAGGGTGCATTTTTTGGTGCAATGCTTGTGGGGTTGATCGATACGCTTGGAAGAGCATTTCTGGACGACCTGTTGGGGCTGGTCTTGTCCCATCAGGCTGCGGAAACGTCGGCGCCAGCCATTTCAGCGATGCTGATCTATATTTTAATGGCCGTTATTTTGTATTTTCGCCCGCAAGGTCTTTTTGGGGTACGCGGCTCATGACCCTGAGGTCCGGAGGATGGTTCGCCGGAGCGGCACTGCTGGGCGCGCTCCTGCTTCCGGTTTGGGTGGTCTATGCCAGGGAGCCGTTTGTGCTGGATGTAGTTACCCGACTGATGATCCTGGCGATCGCAGCGAGCAGCCTGAATCTGATTCTGGGTTACAGCGGAATGGTCAGTTTAGGACACGCCGTCTTTCTTGGGATAGGCGCTTATGCTGCCGGGATTCCNGCTTACTATGAACTGAATAATGGATGGCTGCAGTTGGCAGTGGCCTTGGGGGCATCCGGAATCTTCGCGCTGCTGACGGGCCTCGTGTGCCTTCGCACCCGTGGGGCTTACTTCATCATGATTACGCTAGCCTTTGCCCAGATGATGTATTTCATCTTTGTCAGCATCGAAGAATATGGCGGCGATGATGGCCTGGTTATCTATTCGCGCAGCGAAATGGGATTTGGCGTTGATCTGAACGATAACGTACANCTCTATTTCCTGGTGCTCTTCTGTCTTGCTGCGGTTTTGGGCTTCATGTNCCGCTTAACTCAGTCAGACTTTGGNCAGGTGATCAGAAGTATCAAGATCAACGAGGCACGCATGCAGGCGCTTGGATTTGCAACCTTCCAGTATCGGCTGGTGTGCTACGTTATCTCAGGCATGGTCTGCGGCCTCGCCGGCTGGTTGCTGGGTAATTTCACTGGATTTATCAGTCCGGAGATGATGGATTGGACCCGCTCCGGTGAACTTATTGCCATGGTGCTTCTGGGCGGTGCTGCAACGGTAGTCGGTCCGCTGCTCGGTGCCGGGGTCTTTATCGGGGTGGAGACGTGGCTGCCAGAAATCACGGTGTACTGGCATCTGTATCTGGGCATTTTGTTGATCATCGTTGCTAAATTTGGTCGTGGTGGTTTACTCGGCTGGTGGTCGCAGTGGCGACAGGGTTCGCGCTGATGACCAACGTACTTGAAGCGCAGTCGATCAACCGAACTTTCGGCGGTATCCATGCAGTCGTTGACGTCAGCCTTTGTCTCGTCAACGGCGAGATCCGAGCAGTGATCGGACCCAACGGTGCGGGGAAGACTACTCTTGTGGGCCTTCTTGCAGGAAGCCTTAAGCCCGATAGTGGCGAGATCTGCCTGGCTCAGCAGGATGTGACCGACTTGTCGGTCCATGAGCGGGTCAAGCTCGGACTGGGGCGGACGTTTCAGATTACCAGCCTTTTCCCGGCGCTCTCAGTATTTGAGAACATCGCCATCGCGGTACAGGGGTGTCAGGGGCACTCATTCCGCTTCTGGCATCCCGCCAACCGTAAATCAGGGCTGATCGATCGGGCTCGCGAACTCGCTCAAGAAATGGGCCTTGCTGAGGATATAGATACCCGGGCTGAAGCGTTATCGCATGGCAAGCATCGGTTACTGGAGCTCGCGATGGCGCTGGCAGCGAATCCGTCGGTATTGCTCCTCGATGAACCCGCTGCCGGACTCGGAGTTGAGGAAACCCAAAATCTGATTTCGATACTGGAGCGCATTAAGGCAGATGCCGCTATTTTGTTGGTTGAGCATGATATGGATGTCGTTTTTTCGGTCGCCAACGAGATCACCGTAATGGTCGATGGCGGCATCATTGCGACCGGCAGTCCGGACGATATCCGGAACAACCAACAGGCGCAGCGGGCCTACCTCGGCGAACCAGGGCCAGGGGATGCTTGAGGTACGTAATCTGACTGCTTTTTACGGAAACAGTCAGGCACTGTTCGATGTCCGACTCTCCGTCGGCAGAGGAGAGATGGTGAGTCTTCTTGGTCGCAACGGAATGGGAAAAACCACAACCGTGAACTGCATCATGGGCTTGCTGTCCTCGGCAGAAGGTGTCATTGAATTCGACAATCGCAATCTCAAGGGTTGCGCCAGTCATCAGGTCGCACAATCAGGTATTGGGATTGTTCCAGAAGGGCGGGGGATTTTTCCTAACCTAACCGTGGATGAACAGTTACACGCTTTTGCGACGGTACGGGACTCAGATCTAAAGACTTGGACCGCACAGGGTGTTCTTGAGTTGTTTCCGATTCTGGCGAAGCGTCGGAACAGTTTCGGCAACCAGTTATCCGGGGGTGAGCAGCAGATGCTCGCTATTGGCCGGGCACTTGTGACCAATCCGATTCTGTTGATTCTCGATGAGGCAACCGAAGGATTGGCGCCGCTGGTACGTCAGGAGATCTGGCGATGTCTTGAACAGTTAAAGCGCGAGGGACTGTCGATCCTGGTGATCGACAAGAATGTTTCAGATCTTACGCGAATTGCGGATCAACATTTCATCGTTGAGAAGGGGCGGACAGTCTGGTCTGGCAATTCAACCGCGTTGCGGGCAGATGCCTCGATCAGGACCCGTTATCTGGGTCTTTGATCCGAGTCGTTTAGTATCGACTTCGAATACCAAATCAAGCTCGGCATGATGGTTCCTTGGTCCCACGCATCGGGGCCGAAGCTATAATCCACGCCACCGATAGGATCCTGTGCCGGACGACGTCGGGTAGATGTCGGGTAATAATGGAGTGAATGGATGAAAAAATCCGTAGCGGTTGCGCTCGTGTTGATGCTCAGCGTGGCCCTCTGGATCGGATCGGGCTTTCTGTCCGATTCAAAGTCGCCGAAGCCTGCAGAGACCGCCTCCACGGCTTCTGGAGGGCTTTTACATCCACCCTCTGTGCGGGTGAAGACCTTGCGGGCGGGCTCGGNTGCTCAGGNGTTGCNTCTGATGGGTGTGACGGCACCCAGACGTCAAGTTCACGTGCCTGCTCAGACCAAAGGCGTAATCGTTGCGCTAACGGTGAAAACCGGTGCCCGGGTCGATGAAGGGCAACTGCTGGCACGGATTGACATCGGTGACCGAAAAGCGCGATTGCGAGAGGCGCAGGCACTGTTGGCNCAGCGTGAAGTTGAGTATCAGGCGGCAACCCAGCTTTCAAAGAAAAATCTGCAGTCAGCAACAGAGTTAACTCGTACCCAGACCTCGCTGGATTCGGCGCGGGCATCGCTAGCCGCTATCCGCCTGGATATTCACAGGACTAAAGTGGTTGCGCCATTTGCGGGGGTTGTAGAGCAGCGCTTCGCTCAGATCGGCGATTATCTTGATGTGGGGCACAGCGTGTTCAGACTGCTGGATCTTTCAAAAATCAAAGTCCAAGGACAGGTCGCTGAACGCGAGGTCTCGCGTTTGCGNCTGGGNATGCCTGCAGACCTCACCCTNGTTGATGGACAGCGCCTCNCCGGAGANGTCACCTTTATNTCGCGGGCNAGNGACAGCGCGACCCGCACCTTTCTCGTCGAAGTCACCGCAGGTAATCCGGATCTGTCGATCTCAGCAGGAATGACGGCCAAGATCACGCTCAGTCTCGGCGACCGACGAGGCCATCGTCTCAGCCCAGCAGTACTGACACTGGACGATGAAGGTCGGGTTGGNGTCAAGATCATTGACGACAGCGCCACAGTGCGTTTTGTTCCGGTGGAGTTGATTGCTGACAGTCCTGAGGGAATGTGGCTNGGCGGTTTGCCNGAGACGGTCGAGTTGATCACTGTGGGCCATGAGTTTGTGTCAACGGGACAACGGGTCACCGTAAGTCGCGGTGTGCAGTAGCGCCTGCTGACGACGATGTCGATCATCGGCGCCGCTTTTGGTTATTCGCGAACGGTCCTGGCCGTTCTGCTGTTCATCCTGATCGCCGGGTCGATTGCTTATCAGGATATTCCCAAGGAGTCCGAGCCGGACATCGACATTCCGATCATTTACGTGACGATGAGTCATGAAGGGATCTCGCCCGAGGATGCCGAGCGATTGCTGATTCGGCCCATGGAGCAGGAGCTCAAGTCGATCGAGGGCATCAAGGAGATGCGGTCCACGGGGTATGAAGGTGGTGCGAATGTGCTACTCGAGTTCGACGCGGGCTTTGATTCCGATGCAGCGCTGAGAGATGTCCGCGAGGGAGTTGATCTTGCCAAAGGGAATCTGCCGATGGCAACAGATGACCCTGAGGTGCACGAGGTCAACTTCAGCCTATTCCCGGTTGTGGTAGTCATTCTTTCTGGTGTTGCGCCTGATCGTGCACTGTACCGGCTTGCCCGGGAACTCAAGGATGAGATCGAGGGAATCGGCCAGGTCCTCGAGGTCAATATTGCGGGCAATCGCTCAGAAGTCGTAGAGGTGATTGTCGACCCGTTGAGGCTCGAGAGTTATGGACTGGATCCTGCACTGGCTGCGGCGACNGTGAAGAGTTCAAACATGCTGGTTGCGGCCGGTGTGCAGGACACTGGCAAGGGCCGGTTTTCGATCAAGGTTCCCGGGCTNTTCGAGAGTATCCGAGATATTGCGGATCTACCGGTNNTGGTGGACGGCGATGCGGTGGTCTCAGTCCGTGANATTGCCGAGGTGCGCAGAACNTTTAGGGATCCAACGAGCTTCGCGCGGGTCAATGGAAAGACAGCTGTCGCACTTGAGGTGTCAAAACGTTCTGGAGAGAACGTCATTGAGACCATAGAGCAGGTCCGTGCAGTCGTTAACAACAAGCAGNCGCAGTGGCCCCAGACTCTGCGTGAGACGGTTGAAGTCAGTTACTCGCAGGATCGTTCAGATCAGATCCGGACAATGCTCAACGATTTACAGAACAGTGTCATCAGCGCAGTTATTCTGGTGATGGTCGTGGTGATCTCCACTTTGGGGGTCCGCAGCGGGCTGTTGGTNGGTATTGCGATTCCCGGATCATTTCTGACGGCACTATTGACGCTCTTTTTGCTCGATGTGTCGCTCAATATTGTGGTGCTGTTCAGTCTGATTCTGGCCGTGGGCATGCTGGTGGACGGCGCTATTGTNGTCGTCGAGTTTGCAGACCGTAAGCTGAGCGAAGGGCTGCCACGACGTAAGGCTTACCTACAGGCCTCGGGGCGGATGGCGGCACCGATCATCGCGTCCACAGCGACGACCTTGGCAGCATTCCTGCCCCTGGTGTTCTGGCCCGGCGTGGTGGGGGAGTTCATGAAATTTCTCCCGATGACTGTGCTCATTACGCTTATTGCCTCATTACTGATGGCGCTTATTTTTGTTCCTACGGTNGGCTCCTTGATCGGAAAAAAGACCACTATCAGTGAGCGCGCACAACGGGCCTTGCTTGCGGGTGAGCACGGCGAGCTAGATAACGTCGATGGCTTCACCGGTCGCTATCTGTCTTTACTGAAGGGCGCTGTNAAACGACCTGGCTCGGTGCTGATCTCAGCGGTCGGCGTCTTGATCGGCGTGTTCTTTCTNTACGGCACCATCGGCCCAGGGGTTGAATTCTTTCCCGACGTAGAACCTGACAATGCCCAGATTCAGGTACGGGCACGGGGCAATCTTTCAATCTCGGAGCAGGACGAGATTATGCGTGCCGTCGAGCGGCGCGTACTGGATGTGGGGGGAATCCGTACCTTCTATACCCATGTGGGCGCAGACAAGAACAATGAAGAAGCAGAGGATATTGTCGGGTCAGTGTCGCTCGAATTCGCCGACTGGCGTCTGCGCCCGCGGGCCAGCGAGATCTTCCAAACTCTGGACCGAAAATTGCAGGATTTGTCTGGCGTGATCATCGATCTCCGGAAAGAGGAGGGCGGTCCCTCGGTAGGAAAGCCTTTGCAGCTGCAGCTTTCCTCCGTTTATCCGGAACTGCTAGAGGCCGCGGCATCCCAGGTCAGGAACCGTTTCGACGGGATGGCCGGATTGAACAGTATCGAAGACTCCCGGCCGTTGCCGGGTATTGACTGGACGCTCGTGGTGGACCGCACCCAGGCGGCAAAATACGGCATCGATATCAGCGGTATTGGCAATACCATTCAGATGACTACTGGAGGATACAAGATCGGAGAGTACCGTCCGGATGACAGTGAGGATGAGATCGATATCCGGGTTCGTTTCCCGACAATAGACAGGACGGTGACCGGCCTCAATGCCGTAAGAATTAATACCGCATCGGGCGCAGTGCCGGTTTCGAACTTCGTCAAGCGTGAGGCTCGTCAGAAGACAGGTATGCTTAGCCGAGTTGATGGNCTACGCGTCGTTACTGTGAAGGCAGATGTCGATGAAGGCATCCTGGCAGATGACAAATTGCGTGAACTGCAGGACTGGCTCAAGCAGAGNCCTCTTGACTCCCGGATTCAGGTCGATTTCAAGGGCGAGGACGAAGAGCAGGCGAAAGCGCAGGCCTTTCTAGGCAAGGCGTTTCTCGTTGCACTGTTTCTGATGGCCTTGATATTGGTCACTCAGTTCAACAGTTTCTATCAGGCGGCACTGATTCTATTTGCGGTGGTTATGTCCACTGTAGGTGTGTTGATCGGTCTGATTGCGACGCAATCACCCTTTGGAATCGTTATGAACGGGATTGGGGTGATTGCCTTGGCTGGGATCGTGGTGAACAACAATATCGTACTGATCGATACCTATGCCCGGCTTCGGGAAACGGTCAAGGATCCAGTCGAGGCGGTTCTGCGCACAGGGGTGCAACGTCTGCGCCCTGTGTTGCTGACCACCGCCACCACAGTCTTAGGTCTGATGCCTATGGTGTTTGGTATCAATATCGATTTTTTTACCCGTGAGGTCACACAAGGGGCTCCGTCTACTCAATGGTGGACGCAACTGTCGACATCAATTGTGTTTGGTCTGAGNTTTGCCACCATTCTTACGCTGGTGGTCACCCCAAGCGCGCTGGTTCTNCAGGCAAACGTTTCGACATGGTGGGCAGNTCGGCGTCAAAAACGGCTAGCACCCTCCTGATCCGACAACGGCGAGTGCGCGCCGCTTAACGGGATTTGGCCCGAGCCCAGGAGTCCCGCAAGCCGACGGTGCGGTTGAAGACAGTGACCANCTCGGTACTGTCCTGATCGACACAGAAGTAACCCAGCCGTTCAAACTGAAAGACGGTGCCGGGTTTTGCCTGCGCAAGGCTTGGTTCAACTTGAATATCATCAAGCGTGGTGAGCGACGTTGCGTTCAAGGTGCCGTCCAGATCGTCCTCAGATGAGAACCGGGGTTCAGGGTCGGAAAACAGAGGCTCATAGAGTCTTGCTCGCGCCTTTATGCTGTGCCGGGCAGAGACCCAGTGAATGGTACCTTTGACCTTACGGCCGTCGGGCGCATTACCGCCACGGCTTTCAGGATCATAGGTGCAGCGGATCTCGGCAATGTTCCCCGATGCGTCGCGAACGACCNCTGTGCAGGTAACGAGATAAGCATAACGGAGTCTTACCTCCCGTCCGGGTGCGAGCCGAAAGAATTTCTTCGGCGGATCTTCGAGAAAGTCATCTTGTTCGATATAGAGTTCCCGACAAAAAGGCAACGGACGTTCGCCCTGTGACGCATCGCCCGGGTGATTGAGAGCGGTCAGGTCTTCCTCCTGATCTTCAGGATAATTCTCGATCACCAGTTTCAGCGGCCGGGTTACCGCAAAAGCTCTCGGGGTGCCAGGATCAAGTGCTGCGCGGACACAGTTCTCAAGAACACTGAGTTCGACATTCTGCTGGTTGCGGGTGACACCGATACGCGTGCAAAAATCCACTAGAGCTTCCGGGGGATAGCCTCTGCGCCGCATACCCGACAGCGTTGGCATGCGGGGATCATCCCAGCCACTGACGACGTTCTGCTCAACCAGAATCGTGAGGAGTCGCTTGCTGACGATCGTATACTCGAGAGACAGGCGGGAAAATTCTGTCTGGTAAGGCCGCCCCGGCGTAGTGACGTGTTCCAGCACCCAGTCATATAAGGCTCGGTTGTCCTCGAACTCGAGTGTGCACAGTGAATGCGTGACACCTTCTATCGCATCTGACAAGGGATGAGTGAAATCGTACATTGGGTAGATACACCACCGATCACCGGTGTTGTGATGGGTCTGATAGCGAATTCGATACAGCGCAGGATCCCGAAGATGTAGATTAGGTGATGCCATATCGATACGGGCGCGAAGCACCCGACTGCCTTCTGCAAACGCTCCGGCACGCATCTTTTCAAATAGTTCCCGGTTTTCTTCACGACTTCGATCACGAAAGGGGCTGTTGGTTCCGGGTGCCGTTAGGGTTCCCCGGGTGCTGCGGATTTCATCAGCACTGAGGTCACAGACGTAGGCGCTGCCCGAGTCAATTAACTCAATGGCAAATGCGTAGAGTTGCTCAAAGTAATCGGAGGCGTGATGTATCCGCCCTTCCCAGTCAAAACCCAACCAGCGGACATCAGACTTGATGGCCTCAACGAATTCAGGACTCTCGCGGTCAGGATTGGTGTCATCAAACCGCAGGGCACATCGACCCTCGAAGTCCCGTGCCAGGCCAAAGTTCAGGCAAATTGATTTCGCATGCCCGATATGAAGGTAACCATTGGGTTCCGGAGGGAACCGCGTGGTAATGCCCTCTGGGTAGCGGCTGGCTTCGAGGTCGGCAGCCACCAGCTGGCGGATAAAGTTAGTTGGCGGGTGCTGATCGGACATTATTTGGCAGCAGGCCGGACGGCAAAGACATGGTGAGGGTGCCGTGACCGGCTTGGACCCTATCGACCCCTCCAGATGGCATTACAGAGTTCTCTGGGAATAACGGGGATCAGGCGCTCGTGCCACGGCGCCTGCATCGCCCGATCCCAAACGAGATTACCAGTTGGTTGGAGTTGAAAGTATGGACGCCTGGCTGCCGAAGTAGGCAGCGAGATCCTGGATATCGGCATCACTCAGAGCTGATGCGAAACCTTTCATGATCGCATTGTTGCGGGCACCGGATTTATATCCAGANAGTGCGTGTGCCAGAAAATCCGGGTATTGGCCAGCGAGAATAGGGTATTGTGGGCTAATCGGCTTACCACCNCCCGCGCCGTGACAAGAAGTGCAAACCTGCGCTTTTGCTTCACCTGCTTTGGCATCACCGTCGCCCAGCTCACTCGATGCTGGCGCATCAAGGCTGCTGAGATAGGNGGCAAGATTTGTTATCTCCGAATCGTTCAGCGCTCCTGCCTGGGCCTGCATGGTGGGNTGTATCCGTTCNCCNCTTTGGTAGGCTTTAAGTGCCAGCGCGAGGTATTCCGCCTGTTGNCCTCCCAGCTTGGGNATGCGGAATGTCGGATAGGCATTACGCATNCCCGAGGCGCCGTGGCAGCCCATACAGGTGGTCGCTNCCGCCTTTCCTGCCTCGACATCCCCTGCGGCAAAGCCCGCAAAAGAGGCGAAGATCATGGCCAGACCGACAGTGATCGATAGCAAAAATTTCATCGCGGTACATCTCAAAAAATTGTGGAGGCGCAACTTTAGGCAACCGCTCCCGAGGTTGCAACAATTAAGCCCTAGAAATATGACCTTTGCCGGCTATTTGCACCGTTTCAGGGTAATCGCCAACTCTTTGAGGCCACTCGGGTGAGCAATCGTGCGATCCTTTTGTTCGGGCCAGTCCCATTTATCCACTGGAAACAACTCTTCAACGGTTTCCAAGGCGCAATGCCAAGGCGGACCCCCAGCGCGGTGAGTCTGCATGAAGGCGCCGATCAGAAGCCCCCCGGGGTGCAGCCAGCGGTATAGGCGTTCGGCATACTCCGGCCATTGCTGCGGCTCTAAAGCGCAAAGCGCCGTCTGTTCATAAATTACATCAAACGGCTTTTCGGCCTCCCAGGCGAAGAGATCTGATGCAACGATATCGGCTTTGAGCTGCTGAGCTTGCAGGATTTCCTGCAAATCAGTGACGGCGCTCTGCGCAAAATCTACGCCGGTGACGCGGTAGCCCCGGCTCGCCAGTTCGGCAATTTCATAACCGCGCCCGCAGGCAGGAATCAACACTCGGGCAGGCGGACAAGGCATTCGGGCGAGTCCAAACTCCAGAGCGGGGCTAGGACCCCCGCGATCCCAGCCGGTTTTCCCGTCCAGATACCGCTTTTCCCACCGATCTTGTTGATTTGAATCAGATAACATAATGTTTGTCACTGTGTAACTATTTTCAATAGATAGGATTTTACCGATGCCGCCATAAATATTCGGAGGGCAGCAGTCCAGGACATAAATGGACGCTGGTCACCGTTCTGCCTGGGAGACCAGAAGGAGGATTGAGATGACGTATCAGACAACCGAGATTCGGAATGTGGCACTGACGGGCCATGCCGGTGTAGGAAAGACGACACTGATCGAACAGATCCTGGCGACCGCCGGAGTGATTAGAGAGCCCGGGCTGGTAGAAAAGGGGTCCACTGTGAGTGACTGGGACGACCTGGAAAAGAAACATGGTCACTCTTTGTCACCCTCCTTCGCGGGTTTTGATTACCAGAACGTCCACATCAATCTGATTGACACACCGGGCTACCCTGATTTTATAGGTGCGGCGCTTAGCGTCTTGCCTGCAGTGGAGACGGTAGCGGTTGTCATCAATGCCCAGCAGGGTGTTCAAAGCGCCAGCCGGCGAATGATGACCTGGGCCCAGGAGCAGGAGCAATGCCGGATGGTCGTGATCAATCATATCGATGATGGTCAGGTTGATCTAGAGGCCACTTACGCCGAGGTCCAGGAAGCGTTCGGCTCGGAGTGTCTTGCCGTTAACCTACCTGCCGCTGACGGCGCGAGTGTGATCGACTGTTTCTTTAAGGCGAAAGGCGATCCGGTATTTTCTTCTGCAGAAGCAGCTCATACCGAGATCGTGGATCAGACCGTAGAAGTAGACGAGACCCTGATGGCAACCTACCTTGACCAGGGCGAAGTAGCGCCGGATCGGTTACATGACGCTTTCGAACAGGCTATGCGCGAGGGTCATCTGATCCCGGTTTGCTTTGTCTCTGCTACGACCGGGGCGGGTGTCCAGGAGTTGTTAAATTTCATCACGCGACTGTTGCCTAACCCTTCCGAGGGCAATCCCCCACATTTTCTTAATGGCCTCGGAGAGGACGAGCGCCCTGTTGCGGTCAGTCCAGATCCTTCGGCCCACGTTCTCGCGCACGTATTCAAAGTGTCGTTCGACCCTTTTGTTGGGCGACAGGCGCTGATCCGACTGCATCAGGGCACGATTAAGAAGGATATGCAGCTTTTTGTCGGTGACGCGCGAAAGCCCGTCAAACTGAATAATCTGGCCGTGCCGCTCGGAAAGGAGGGTGCTGAAAAAAGTTCAGCAGTACCCGGCGACATTCTGTTGGTTTCAAAGATAGATAGTCTTGGCTATGACGATGTTCTGCACGACTCACATGATGAAGATCTGATTCATCTAAAGCCTTTGCACCTGCCGGAACCCATGGCCGGGGTTTCCATTACCCCAAGTAGTCGCGGCGATGAACAGAAGATCGCGGACGTATTGTCGCGATTGACCGCCTCGGACCCCTGCCTTCGAGTTGAGCGAGATCCGGTTGCAAACGAGACGGTCCTGAGGGGTGCCGGTGAACTGCATCTCCGTGTAGCGATTGAGCGGATGTCGGAACAGTACAGTCTTGAGGTGAGCACGAGCATACCTTCGATTCCGTACCGGGAGACGATCGGCAAAGCCGCCAAGGGCCACTGTCGTCATAAGAAACAGACCGGTGGGGCAGGTCAGTTCGGTGAAGTCTTTCTTGAGGTTGAGCCCCTTTCCCGTGGTAGGGGTTTTGAATTCGTCAACAAGATTGTGGGTGGGGTCATACCCTCTCAATATATTCCTGCGGTGGAAAAAGGTGTTCAGAGTGTTCTGGAAAGTGGCGCCATCGCCGGGTTCCCTCTGCAGGATATACGGGTCAGCGTATTCGATGGTAAGCACCACCCGGTGGATTCCAAGGAAGTTGCCTTTGTAAACGCGGGCCGTAAAGCATTCCTTGATGCTATCTCAAACGCCAAGCCTCTGGTGTTGGAGCCCATGGTGGATCTTGAGATTTCAGTGCCTGCCGACAACATGGGCGATATCACCGGTGATTTGTCGTCACGGCGCGGTAGAGTGGTGAGCACAGACGCGGTCAGCGGCGGCCGGATGGTGATCAGTGGTCAGGCGCCGCTGGCGGAGATGGGCGATTATCAGTCAAGGCTTAAGTCGGTCACCGGTGGTGAAGGTAGTTACGCCATGGAATTGGCAGGCTACGAGTCCGCGCCTGCCACTGTGCAGAAATCACTGATAGCATCATTCGAGAGGCCGGAAGAGGAGTAAACACCATCAGTTGATCGCCCACGGTGATATACTGCGCGCCGCTCAGCGCCACAGCGGGGTGGCGCAGACAACCCATCAAGCGATCATCGTGGAAACAGCTAAGACTGACGATATTCGTATCGTTGATATTCAGGACGTGGCGAACCCCGCCACTATTATCAGTGAGATGCCGCTTTCGGCCGAAGCGGCCGATGTTGTGGCGTCCACGCGGCGTGACATCCATGAGGTACTGAATGGAAACGACGACCGGCTGGTGGTTGTTGCCGGGCCGTGCTCGATTCATGATCCTGATGCTGCTATGGCGTATGCGAACTGTCTGCTGCCATTATGCGAGGAGTATCGCGAAGATCTGATTCTGATCATGCGGGTGTACTTTGAAAAACCTCGCACGACAGTTGGGTGGAAGGGTCTTATCAATGATCCCGATCTGGACGGATCCTTCGATATCAACAAAGGTCTGCGCACCGCCCGCCAACTACTCCTCGCGGTTAATGGCCTCGGAGTTCCAGCGGGGACAGAGTACCTGGATCTGCTTAGCCCCCAATACCTCGCGGACCTGGTCAGCTGGGGCGCTATCGGAGCCCGTACCACCGAAAGCCAACTGCATCGCGAGATGGCATCGGGACTTTCTTGCCCCGTTGGCTTCAAGAACGGGACCGATGGCAATCTCAAAATTGCAGTGGATGCGGTTGGGGCTGCCCAGCACCCCCATCATTTTCTGACGCTCACGAAGGACGGTCATTCCGCGATCTTCACAACGTCAGGAAACGAAGACAGCCATGTGATTCTGAGAGGTGGCAGTGAGCCCAATTACGACGCTAAGAGTATTGCGCTCGCGGCATCTTTGATGGGCAAGGCCGGACTGACTCCCCGGCTGATGGTGGACTGCAGTCATGCCAACAGCGGAAAGGATCCTCAGCGCCAGCGAACGGTGGTCGATTCCATCTGCGCTCAACTTGAGGGTGGCGAGCGGCGGCTGATCGGCGCCATGATTGAAAGTCACCTGATCGGCGGCCGCCAGGATACTGTTTCAGGTCAGCCACTCACTTATGGACAGAGCATTACCGACAGTTGTATCGCCTGGGAAGAAACGGTGCCATTGATCACGAGACTGGCTGAAGCGGTTCGTGGGCGTCGGTTAATACCCGCCGATTAAAGAGTAACTCGCCCACGCCAAGAGCGGCTGACGTCCTCGATGCCTGTTCTTATGGCGTAATCAAAAGAATTTAGTCTGGTTTGGCAAGTCAAGATGATATGGTGACAGATAATTTGACTTCATGCCGGTGTTCTTTGCAGAGGCGCACAGAAGATTCAGCGCGATTGCGGGAATAACCTGCGACCCAACCGATTTTGGAGAGAAAAGATAGATGATCAGACCTCATGGCAGTGATTCCCTCTTGCCACTGCTCGTAGAAGAGCCGGCACGTCTCAAAGCCCTACAGGAAGAGGCGGTCAATTTGCCGTCCATGGTGCTGAGTTCAGCCGCAGCGGCGAATGCGGTAATGCTAGGCGCAGGCTATTTCACGCCGCTTAATGGGTTCATGGGTAAAGCTGATGCGTTGAATGTCGCCGAGCATATGTATACCCGCAGCGGTCTGTTCTGGCCGGTGCCGGTGCTCAATCTGACGACAGACGGTGAGGGGCTCGCTCCCGGTTCACGACTGGCGCTTCGTGACCCGAATGTGCACGGGAATCCTGTGATCGCGATACAGGATGTTGAAGCGGTTGAGGTGCTCAGCGACGAGGACGTCGACTTTATTGCCCAGCATGTCTATCGCACGAACGATGAGGCTCATCCCGGTGTGTCCACTTTTGCCTCTCTTGGGCGGGTGGTGGTCTCGGGTCCAATCGAAGTACTGAACCTCAGTTACTTTGAAACAGATTTCCCTGACACGTTTCGCACCGCGGTCGAGATTCGCGCTGATATCGAAAAGCAGGGATGGAACCGCGTTGTTGCTTTTCAGACACGAAACCCAATGCATCGTGCGCACGAGGAGTTATGCAAGATGGCGCTTGAAGCAGTCAATGCCGACGGCATTCTGATTCATATGCTCCTGGGCAAGCTCAAGCCGGGCGATATTCCCGCGGATGTTCGGGATGCGGCCATTCGGAAAATGGTCGAACTCTACTTCCCACCCAACTCGGTCATGATCACAGGTTACGGTTTTGATATGCTTTATGCGGGTCCTCGCGAGGCGGTGTTGCACGCACTGTTCCGCCAGAATGCCGGCTGTACACACCTCATCGTTGGCCGGGATCACGCGGGGGTGGGAGATTTCTACGGCGCTTTTGATGCACAGACTATTTTTGATGAGTCGGTGCCGGAGGACGCTCTNGCAATCGAGATTTTTCGAGCCGATCACACAGCTTATTCAAANAAGTTGGATAAAGTCGTGATGATGCGCGATGCNCCGGACCATCAAAAAGAGGATTTCGTCNTNTTNTCNGGGACCCGNGTGCGGGAAATGCTGGGNGCNGGTGANGACCTACCGGTGGAGTTTGCCCGCCCGGAAGTGGCGCGNATCCTGATGGANCACTATGCCNAGGAGACGGCAACCACCNNCTGAGCACNCTTTCGGGTAATTGCNCCGGCCGAATNNCAGCNCAGGCNNCNGGATAGNGTTCGNGNNNNTCGACGGACTANANCCCCTCGAATTGNTCNGCCGGTATGCTTTCGCTTTCCAGCATCACNGGAATGTTGTCATCAATCCGGTAGATTCGCTGGCGGTTCTGTGTGATCAATCCTTCTGAGAGTGCAACGGTTACTTTATCGTTGCCTGCATTATTGACGGCGCCCGCCATAATCTGATGGTTAATCTGCTCCAGTTGGTCGGCATCAAGTGTTCTGAGACCCTGTTTGCTTACCGGGCAACACAGAATTTCGAGCAATTGTCGGTCGATGGGCATAGGGTTTACCTGCCTTAGGTGGCGGCGGTTTTGACAATGGGCTGAGTATACTGTGGCCCTGGTTCAGGCGGGNATTGCCTGAANGGCGTTTTCTCGAGATGGATTGACCGTTATGGCCTCTGGCTCCCGTCGCGCAGTCGTTACCGCTATCGTCGGTAATGGCATATTGACTGTGCTCAAGTTTGCGGTGGCCCTGCCGACGCAGTCCGCAGCCTTAATGAACGAGGCTGTGCACAGCCTGATGGATACCCTGAATCAGATCTTTCTACTCATCGGTCTGGTGCAGGGCGGCCGCCGTGCGGACGCTCGCTACGCTTTCGGTCATGGACAGAAGAAATATCTCTGGAATCTTTGGAGTGCAATAGGCCTCTTTTCGATTGGTTGNGGCCTGGGACTGGCGCATGCCTGGCATGCCTGGCAGCAGCTCGGCCAGATTGCAGTTCGACCCGAACTTGCACTCGGCAGTTTCCATATTGATATGATCTGGTTGGCCGGTGCAGTGCTGCTGGTGGCCCTGATTGTTGAGGCCTATGTCCTGAGGATTGCCTGGATNGAATACCGCCAACGTGCCCAAGATGAGGGAATCTCCACTTGGCAGAAACTTTTTCGCCCGACAGATCCGACTCTGCTCGCGGTCCTGTTGGAAGATGCCATTGCGATCATCGGTGTGCTGTTAGCGGGTTTTGGTATTGCGCTGACACGGGTGACCGGCAACGGCATGTGGGACGTTGGATTTTCGATAGCAATTGCCCTGATGCTCGGCGTCACTGCCGTCATACTCGGCGCCGTCAACATGCGCTTGCTCACGGATGTACGCGACCGTGAGGCAGAAGCTATCTTTGATACTATCGCCAAGGCGCATCGTGAGATCGAGCGATACCATGACCTTCGCAGCATCGTCGTGGATGAGGCCAATACCGTGCTGGTCGCCGAAGTAGAGCTGCGTGAAGAGGCAATGCTGGCGGGGCTCCGACAACAGATCAGTCAGCATGAAGCCTTGATGCTGTCGACGGTGCCAGAGTCTCGCCGGAATAATGCCGCCCTGCAGGAATACATCGGGGACAGAGCCGCCGTGCAGGCGACACTGGAGAGAACCGAAGCGCTGATTGACGAACTCGAGCAATTGATACGTGAACGTTGTCCACGGGTTTCGCATATCACGCTTGANATAGAGGGCATCATCCGAGACCAAGCCGCAGATGGACCTGATCACATACCACAACCGGAACACTGACCGATNATGAAAAAGACCTTCTTACCCCTCCTAGGATTGGCAATTGCTCTTATGCCTACGGGAATCATCGCGGATGATGCCGCGCCACAGAGCCCGCGTGAACAATTCAGTTACGCATTGGGCTTTCAAATTGGAACCCAGATCGCACAACAGATGATGACAGAGGGTCTCGATCTTGATCCAGGCTTTCTTGCCCAGGCGATTGAGGATGTGCTTTCTGGGGCGTCCCCAGCAATCACCCCGGAGCAGATGAACGCAGCCATCAGTGCAGTACAGCAGCAGACTCAGGAGAAAAGTATGGAAAAAGCACAGGCCGCAGAACAGATTGGCCAGGACTTTCGGCAGGCTTATCGACAACAAGAGGGTGTCAGCGAGACCGATAGCGGAATTCTTTACCGTGTATTGACACCGGGCACTGGCACAAAGCCCAAGGTAGACGACACGGTGGTGGTTCACTATCGGGGTACCCTGGTCGACGGNACCGAGTTTGACAGCTCAATCGCGCGTGGGCAGCCGGCCACTTTCAGCCTAGGAGGCATTATTGCCGGTTGGCAAGAATCGCTCCAGTTAATGCAGGAGGGCGCCCGATGGGAGGTGGTGATTCCGCCAGAACTTGCTTATGGAAGTACCGGCGCTGGAGGGGCAATCGGTCCTCAAGAAACGCTCATCTTTGAGATTGAACTGATCGAAGTCAAATAGCGGGGCGATTTCGGGGTCTCGGTAAACCCCTATTTGATATCCGGTTTTTTTTATGCAATATTGGCTCTGAAGTAAAACGATCAGCGTTAGGCGATGTCTGGCTAACATATGGCGCCAGCAGTCCTGACACGTTCACCCAAGAGGAGGTAAACGATGAGGAGAGTCAAACTTTCACTGCTAGGTGTAGTGGCGGGGGCTATGTTGCTGCCCGGAACAGTGCTTGCAGCCTGCGAAACCATTACCCTGGGGTCTGCAATCTCATTGACTGGCAAGTACGCCACTAATGGCATGCACGCGAAAAACGGTTATGAATTTGCGATCCAGAAAATCAAAGATGCTGGGGGCGTCAAATTTGGTGGCAAGTGCTACAACTTTAACGTTATTTATTACGATGATGAATCCAAGGGTGACCGTGCCGCGACGCTGGCTGAGCGACTGATCAACCAGGATAAAGTGCAGTACATGTTGGGTCCCTATTCCTCCGGCATGACCAAGGCCATTGCGCCGGTGACCGAGAAATACCAGATCCCGATGATCGAGGCAGAGGGCGCTTCACGCTCGTTGTTTAACAAGGGTTATAAGTATCTTTTTGCAGTCCTGTCGACCTCGGAGCAGTACCTGGCTTCCGCGATCACGCTCGCAGCAGAGAAAGCAAAAGAATCAGGTAAGGAGCCTTCTTCGGTGAAGGTGGCTGTTGCGGTTGAGAACGACCCGTTTTCGCTGGATATCCGGGCTGGTGTCCTAGAAGATGCCGCGCGGTATGGCATGAAGGCGGTGGTGGATGAAAAACTGCCGCGTGATCTTTCGGATATGAGTGCGATTCTGACCAAGGTCAAACTGCTCAAACCCGATGTACTCATTGTCAGCGGCCACTCCAAAGGGGCGGCAACCGCGGTCCGCCAGATCGACGAGCAGAACGTCAAGGTGCCGATGGTGGCGGTGACGCACTGCGAGGCAGCAGATGTGACCGGGAAATTCGGCGCAGCGGCTAACGATATTCTGTGCTCCACGCAGTGGGCCGAGACGTTGACCTACGAAGATCCACTCTTCGGCACCGCAGCGAACTTCAATACAGAAGTCAAAGCGGCGTACTCGGATTACGCAAACAAGAAGGTTCCGTATCAGTTGGCACAGGCCTCTGCGGCGGTGTACGTATTCAAAGATGCCTTTGAGCGCGCCGGCAGCCTCGATAAGGAAGTGCTGCGCGATGCTATAGCCGCAACCGACCTCGAGACCTTCTACGGCGGAATCAAGTTCTCCGAGGCCGGCAACAATATTGCCAAACCGATGGTGCTCCGTCAGATTCAGGACGGAAAATACAATGTGGTGGCACCTTCGGCCTTTGCATCGCATCCGATCAACTGGCCTCGCAACTAATTGGATAGAACCGCTGGCACACAGGCGGGGTAAAGCTACCCCACCTGTATGTCGGGGGTTTTTAGTTGTGATACCACACCCCTGAAGATGGTTTGGAATTTGGCGGGACCATGCTGCCACGCCTGTTTCGTGCTGACGCAGGAAGCGTGCTTACAGCAAGGATGTTCAAACCAAAACAAGGTGGGTGTTCAGTTGCGATCAGAACCGGTTTGAGTGGAATATGTGTGAAGCAGTTCTGACTGATAAGTGCCCCAATTAAATGGAACAGTTTGCGTCTAATTTCGGTCTGCTGCTCCAGTTTCCGGTGGTTAACCTTAAGATCGTTATCGACGGGGTTATGATCGGAGCGCTGTTTGCGCTTGCGGCCTATGGTCTTGCGCTGGTGTGGGGGGTGATGAATGTCAAGAACCTCGCCCAGGGAGATTTTGTCATTGCCGGCGGATACATCTGTTGGTGGCTCGCCGAAAAAGGCCTTCCTGCATTGCTGGGAGTGCCTGTTGCTTTCCTGGTGATGTCCGGTATCGGCTGGGTGGTTTACAAAGTCGTGATCCGTCGAGTGATTGATCGTGATCTTTTCACCACGTTACTGGCCACCTTCGGACTCGCTATTATCATGGCCCAGATGCTCAATTTGATGTTTGGCTCTGATACCCAGAGTGTTGATCTGGGCTATGACACGCTGTATTTCATGGACGGATTTATCGATGTTCCCATCGCCAAGTTGTTGGGGGTACTGATGGCGGGGTCGCTTGCGATTGGGGTGGTCCTTTTTATGAAGTACAGCCGGATGGGTCAGGCGATCAGGGCAACCGCACAGGATGCCCGGGCGGCCCGCGTGCTGGGCATCAATACCGATAGGGTCTATGCCTTCACGTTTTCGTTAAATGCAGCTATTTGTGGGGCTGCCGGTGCCATTATCGTCATGGTCTGGGTTATCCAACCTTTTTACGGAATTACCCACTCCGTGCGGGCTTTCGTCATCGTGACCGCTGCCGGGCTCGGCAATCTCCCAGGGGTGATCGCGGCGGGTCTGGGTATTGGCGTGCTCGAGCAATATGGCGCCCATATCTTCGGAATCGGTTATCAACAGGCAATTGCCGTGTTATTGCTTCTGTTGGTCTTGATCTACCGTCTTTTGCAGCAGCGGCGGGTTAGGCAGAGCCTCCAGTAAGTTGAAAAGGTCATGCTGATGGGAAAGAGGGCGGTTTTCTACCTTGCGTTGATTATTTTTATGATCATCGCACCTTTTGTGTTCCCGGTATTTAAAACCCAGTTGGCAACGGTTTGGCTCATGATTATCGTAGCCTTAACCTGGGATATGACTGGCGGCCAGATGGGCTACAACTCGCTTGGCAACATTACCTTCTATGGCACCGGTATGTACGTCGCTGCAGTTGTTGTCATTGCACTGGCTTATGACGTGGGTGAGTACACCGGTTCTTCTGGTGGAGGAATCTACGAATTTACTGATCGCCAGTATTTCACCGGCATGTTTCTGGGCATGCTGGCAGCAGGTCTTTTCTGTTCGGTGGTCGCGGTTGTGATCGGCTATATCACCTTTGGTCTTCGGGGTCCTTATTTTGCTATCGGCACTTTAGGGGTTGCCATCGCTGCCGGTGAACTCGTTTCCAACTGGGAATGGGTAGGGGGCGGCCAGGGCATTGCGCTCCCGGTTTATCCGGGCGACTTTGAGAATGGCAAGATTCTCTTCTATTTTCTTTTTGCTGTTACCGGGGTAGTGCTATTTCTTTTTCTCAAGTGGCTCTACACCACCCGTTTTGGCGCGGCGATCAACGCCATCCGCGATGACGAGGAAAAAGCCGAAGCTATGGGCATCCATACGCTCCAGTACAAACTTGCGACATGGGCAATGGCAGCCTTTTTTGTCGGGGTCGCCGGCGCTATTTCTGCATTTCAGTTGATCCACTTTGAACCTTTGGAATCGGCTTATCAGACGATCAATCTTGGTATCTTTATGGTGGTCTGCGCCCTGTTGGGAGGCAAAGGCACGCTCTGGGGTCCGGTTGTAGGCGCTATCCTATTCCATGTATTCAAGGAAGTGACCTGGAATTATCTTCTGGGATGGCAATGGGTGGCGTTGGGTGCCCTAATCGTTGCTACGGTGGTTTACTTTGAGGGCGGTGTGGTTGGTTGGTTGATGGAGCGAAAGCCGCACTGGTTCAGTCTCCCAGCTAAAGCGGACGAGGCAGCAAGGGATGATCAGTCATGAGCGCCATCATCGAGGTCAACAAGGTCAGCAAGTCCTTCGGGGGCGTTGTTGCCAACACGGATATTTCGCTTTCTGTGGAAAGGGGTACGATCACAGGCCTAATCGGTCCGAATGGGTCGGGAAAGACTACCCTCTTTAACTCCATTGTCGGGTACCACCCCATCGACACCGGCAGCATCCTCTTTGAGGGCCGGGAGATCTCAACGCTACCGGTCCAAAAGATTGCTCGTCTTGGTTTGTTACGCACCTTCCAGCAGACACGGATCTACGGACAGATGACAGCCGTCGATAACATGCTGATATCACTGCCTCACCGGAAGATGCGTTTTGCTGATGCTTTTGGGCGAAATGGACCTCAAGAACATGAACGAGCCGAGGCTTTGCTCGAATTTGTGGGTCTTTACCAAAAGCGTTTCTTGCGGGCCGGCTCCTTGTCTTTTGGTCAGCAGAAACTGCTCGAATTCGCCATGGCACTGATGAATGAGCCCACCAGTCTGCTGCTGGACGAGCCGACGGCAGGTATCAACCCGACGCTGATTAACGGACTTATTGACCGGCTACGACGAGCCAATGAGGAGTTTGGCATCACCTTGTTTGTGATTGAGCACAATATGCGCGTGATCATGAACATGGCAGATCACATTTACTGTTTGGCGCATGGACAGTTGCTTGCACAGGGGTCTCCGTCAGATATTCAGGGTGATCAACGGGTGATAGATGCCTACCTGGGAGCGCACTGATGAGCAATGATCGGGAAAGCGCAACGCGCGGCTACGGGGCAGGAGAGGTCAACACGGTCATTTCGGTTGAGGAGGTCGTCCGGCAGACGGCTGCTATTGCCGAAGAGATCAGTCTGGAGCAGTTGGATGCTTTGGTAGAGGGCAAACCCTATGTTGCCTTGAATGACCTGGTTGCCGGATATGGTCAGATGCATATTCTTCATGGCATCAACCTGCGGCTGGGTCGCAAGCAGTCCTTGTGTCTGATTGGTCCGAACGGGGCTGGAAAATCTACTGTCCTGCACGCCATTTTTGGCTTCAACAATATCTTCTCCGGCAGCATTTTGATCGGCGAAGATGGCACGCAGACTGATGTGACGGCTTTGTCACCAAGTGAAAAACTGGGAAAGGCCGGTATCGCCTACATCCTGCAGGATAAGTCGATTTTCCCCGGCATGACGGTCGAGGAGAATCTGTGGATGGGAGGTTTTCTCAAGAATCAGCCCGCCGAAGCAAGAGCGGCGGCGGAGTCTATTTTTGATAAATACCCAACCCTGGCCGCTCGCCGGCGCCATCAGGCCAAAGTGTTGTCTGGTGGAGAGCGCCGGCTGCTCGAGATTTCACGTGCCCTGGTTATGAATCCCGAGCTGTTATTGGTGGATGAGCCGTCGATCGGCCTTGAGCCGCGGTTCATCGACATGGTGTTTGAGATTCTCTACGACTTACAGCACAAGGAAGGTAAGACCATCATCATGGTTGAACAGAACGCTAAAAAGGGGCTCGAATTTGCCGACATTGGCTACGTCATGGTCTCGGGTAAGATCGCCGTCGCAGGTAAGGGCAGCGAACTGCTTGAAAACCCTAAGGTTGGAGAGTTATTTCTGGGCGGCTAATTTCCCAGTCATTCTCGTGTGTAGCCGGTCGTAGGGATCGCAATGGCTGATCTAACCGGGAGTCTGCCGCCTTCATAAGGACGGCATCGGGTAAAGCATAAGAAATCCTTCCGATCCCTTCCTGTCGTGCCTGCTACGGTACTGCTCTAATCGCATTAATTTCCCGAAAACGTGTAAGTTTGTTTTGCGATCATCGTAGAATACGCACCCTTTTGTCATTAATCGTAGTGCACTGGAGGCAGTTTGAAGATTCTATTTGCAGATAAGTTTCCCGAGCCGCAGCTGAAACAGTTGCAGGATCAGGGTCATCACTGCGACCTTCAGCCGGACGTGGTGGGCGATGCCTTGCCCGATGCGGTTGGAGACGCTGAGATCCTCGTTGTGCGCAGTACGAAAGTCAGCGCTCAGGCTATTGATGCTGCGGCATCTTTGCGTCTAGTGGTGCGTGCGGGGGCGGGCACTAACACCATAGACAAGGAGGCGGCAGCGAATCGCAATATTCCGGTTTGTAATGTTCCCGGCAAGAATGCTGTGGCCGTTGCTGAACTGACGATAGGCCTTCTTATCGCCATCGACCGGAGAATTCCGGAAAATGTTATCGACCTCAAGGCGCGCCGCTGGAACAAGAAAAAATATTCAGTGGCGCAGGGCCTGTATGGCCGTCACATGGGAATCATCGGATTAGGCGCGATTGGACTCGCTGTTGCTGAACGCGCCCGGGCTTTCGGAATCCATGTCTACGTCGTTGATAAACCGTCCCGAAGCACGCAAACGCGGGAAACGTTAGCACGTCTTGGTCTTGAGACAGTGCCCGACCTGGATACATTGTTGGGGACTTGCGACATCATTAGCCTGCATGTTCCCAGCGCGGCCGAAACGAAAGGGTTAGTAAATACTGAATTTCTGGAAAAACTCCAGCCGGACACGATTATCATTAACGCTTCTCGCGAGGATGTCATCGATGAAGACGCGCTTCTCAGCGCAATGAGCGACAAGGGAATCAGGGCGGGACTGGACGTTTTTGCGGATGAGCCTGCCTCAGGCGAGGGTANATTTTCATCCGCGCTTGCCAGCCATCCCAATACCTGTGGAACTCACCATATCGGNGCGTCGACGAANCAGGCGCAGACCGCAGTCGCCGAAGGTGTTCTGGAAGTGATCGNCGCTTTTGNGNGCGGGACTGTTCTNCANTGCGTNAACGGCCNGGGCTGAAAGNTTTCTNNCATCACNNGNGNCNNTGTTGTGNNGGGAGCNAATNGNATAGATCAACAACCGGATACAAACTAGAGAGATGAATTAGCAATGACTGAACGACCACACAATTTCAGTGCGGGCCCTTGCACCTTGCCGTTATCCGTCCTTGAGGAGGGTCAGGCTGAGTTCGTCGATTATCATGGCGCCGGNATGTCCCTGATCGAAATGAGTCATCGNGGNAAACATTTTGTTGCNGTNNATGACGAGGCGGTNGATCTGGTNCGAACGNTGTTTGGTGTGCCCGATGAATTTGATGTGCTGTTTNTGCAGGGNGGCGCCACGTTGCAGTTNGCGATGGTGCCNATGAANCTGCTGATGAGCGGACAGAAGGCCGGCTATATTAATTCCGGNNNTTGGGCNAAGGGAGCNATCGCGGATGCCGAGCATTATGGAGATGTCTANACGGCTTGGGATGGCGCCGACTGCAACTACTCNCGNATGCCANGNACNNACGAGATCNAGATTCAACCCGATACCCGATANCTGCATCTGACNTCNAATGANACNATCGGGGGCNTCCGATTNTCGGACTGGCCTCAGGTGGACGTNCCTNTNGTTGGNGACATGTCCTCAGACTATATGTCGCGGCCNGTTCCNTGGGANCGCTTNGATNTGGTNTACGGCGGTGCGCAAAAAAANCTNGGCCCCGCAGGAATGGCATTAGTGATCATCCGAAAAAGCGNGGCGCGGGAAAATAANCAGGGAATTGGCCGCTATCTTCGGTATGACATTCAGGCGGATAAAGGTTCGATGTTCAACACNCCCCCGGTGTTCCCTATTTACATGCTGGGNAAAGTNNTGAAGTGGATGCGGGATNAGGGAGGGGTANCTGNNATGGAGCGCCAGGCGGANGAAAAGGCCGGGAGACTCTATCGCGCNATTGACGCCAGTGACGGCTATTTCCGTTGTCCGGTCGATGCNGGNTCAAGATCNGTTATGAATGTCGTTTTTCGNCTGCCCACCGAGGAGTTNGANAANGTGTTTCTTTCCGGGGCGGATGCAGCTGGCCTGCTGAATCTTAANGGTCATCGNAGTGTCGGCGGGATACGNGCAAGCATCTACAACGCNATGCCNTTGGNGGGTGTGGATGCCCTTACGGNNTTTATGTCGGAATTTAAAAGCGCGCATCCCGCTTGATCAGCNNACCNAATNGCAGGAGTTAACGTGACCCAGATNCGNNCCTTTCAGCCACATTTGGTCACTCCTGATCATGCGGGGTCTGTGGTNGGTCCGGCTTATGATTCCATGAGNCCAGATGAACGNCGANGNTTTCGCGACGCCAATCCNGATAACTACATCAACGTGATGCGGTCGGTGGATGATTTTNCNCATGGAGANNGCCCCTCAGAGGAGCAACTTCTAAANGAAAACGNGGATCANCTNCAANACCTGCTGGCCAGNGGCGCCTACGNGCGTTGTGATCAGGAAGCAATNTTTCTGTACCAGCTGACTATCAATGGGCACAGCCAGACCGGCATCGTTGCGGAAATTCCGGTTAGTGAGTATCGCGACGGACTGGTGCGTAAGCATGAAGAGACCCGCAAGGATCACGAAGCACGACTGGGTCACTATCTAGATACCGTGGGAGCGACCTCGAGCCCCATCTGTCTCGCTTATGAGGGAACCGACATCATCAATGCGATCGTTGATGATTTGATCAATAGCAAAGCCATGCTGGACTTTTTTCTGCCGGATGGCGTTCAGCAGCGTTTATGGCAGGTCAGCGATCCGCNNGTTCTGGAAGCACTGAAACAAGCGTTTATCGNAATTGAATTTACCTACCTGACCGATGGACATCATCGTGCGGCATCGACACTGCACCACGCTGCCAGCCGGCACGCGCAAGGGAAGGGGTCGGGCCCGTGGGACTATCTTTTGACGGTATTATTTCCCGCAAGTCAGTTGCGCGTGCTTCCATTTAACCGATGCGTGCGTGATCTCGGTGGACTCACGCCTGAAGCGTTCGTGGAGAGGCTGGAGCCTGACTTCACTATCGAGACAATGTCGGTTGAGCNGGCGANTTTGCCNGCGCGGCANGGCCAGTTTTTGATGCTGATGGANGGNCANGCCGTTACGATCACCCGACGACCCGCAGCGCAGGACCCGTCTCCGGTCAAAAATTTGGATGTCTCGGTACTTCAGGATAAGGTCCTTGCACCNGTACTCGGAATTCATGATGCCCGCAAAGATCCCAGGCTGGATTATGTTACCGGCGACAGTGGAATTGACGGTTTATTGCAGCGTTGTCGGGAAGGTTGGCAATTGGGTATCGCCTGTTTTCCTACCTCTATGGCCGAACTCATGGCCGTCGCAAATGCGGGTGAAGTCATGCCACCCAAATCAACCTGTTTTGACCCTAAGCCCCGGTCCGGATTATTTGTTCGAATGTCCTGATCATTCACAGATCACCAAGTGGTTGGTCCCTCAACAGCGTAACGCTTACCTCCGGATCTCCCAAAACCGCCTCGCCCGTCTACCTGGACTTATCTTCCTTAGAGTTGTCCCGCGCGGGGCTGAGTGTCGCGATACGATGGTGCTGTGTCGCGGCCAAAACACCTTGTTTCGACTTGGCCCATAAAATGGCGCTTGGTTTCGCCGGTGTGATTTTTGCGAGAGTTATCCTGTTATGACCGAAGAAGAATCTGATGATCTGGATCTGAGCACCCTTTCCGATGAGGAACTTGTCGAGCAGATGCACGACGACCTCTATGATGGGCTGAAAGAAGAGATTGAAGAAGGAACCAACATCCTGCTGGAACGGGGCTGGCCCGCTGATAAGGTGCTGGCGGAGGCCCTCGTAGAGGGGATGCGGATCGTCGGCATTGATTTTCGCGACGGCATCCTTTTTGTCCCGGAAGTCCTGATGGCGGCCAACGCCATGAAAGGGGGTATGGCGATCCTGAGACCACTGCTGGCCGAAACCGGGGCGGAAACAGTCGGCCGTGTCGTGATTGGCACCGTAAAAGGGGATATCCATGACATCGGAAAGAATCTCGTTGGAATGATGCTTGAGGGTGCCGGCTTTGAGGTGTTTGATATCGGCATTAACAATCCGGTGGAAAATTATCTGGAAGCCATCGAAACCCACAAGCCGGATATTTTGGGAATGTCTGCATTGCTGACGACAACGATGCCGTACATGAAAGTCGTGATAGATACCCTGGTCGAGCAAGGTATCCGTGATGATTTCATCGTGTTGGTTGGTGGGGCGCCCTTGAATGAGGAATTTGGTCAGGCGATTGGTGCAGACGCATATTGCCGTGATGCGGCGGTTGCAGTCGAAACTGCCCAACAACTTGTTGCGGAGAAAAGAGCAGCAGCCTGATTGGTCTCGACGTAGCGTCCTGGTCTTACGGGGTGGCGCCCTTTTTGGCAGAATAAGGGGCAGATTTGCCTCTTCTTATTCTGATCCGTTAGAGCTTGGCGATAGGGTATTTTCGTGACGATGTCTACACCTTCGCATTCTTCAGTGNGCTCTTCCGATNNTCGCGTGCGGGGCTTTGGCGCATGAAATCACGACATTGATCAAGGCCAACCGCTGGGATCATCTTAAAGTTGAGTGCCTTCCCGCGANTTTGCACAACCACCCGGAACGGATTCCCCCTGCCGTGCAAGAGAAAATCCGTCAATCCCGTGATCATTTCAATTCGATTTTTGTCGCCTACGCNGATTGTGGAACCGGAGGCCAATTGGACAGCGTGCTTGCTGAAGAAGGAGTCGAGAGATTGCCCGGCGCGCATTGCTATGAATTTTTTTGGGGTTCCGAGGCGTTTTTACAAAAGCATGAGGCTGAGCCTGGTATTTTTTATCTTACGGATTTTCTTGCCCAGCATTTTGAGAGACTGGTGATGGAGGAACTGGGGATTCGGGCTCACCCAGAGTTAAGGGACACTTATTTTTCGCACTACACGACACTGATGTACCTGGCACAGTCGGATTCATCCGACATCCTCGCGATGGCGCGCTCAGCCGCCCAAACCCTTGGCCTGGAATTCGANCACATGCCGACAGGATTCGGGGAACTGGAAACCAATTTGACGGCGTTTGCAAAGGTGCAGCCGGCCCGCGACTGATGGTTAGCGAAACCACCCGNCTTCACTTTTTATCTAGCGAACAGCGGAGTANATTATGGCAAAGCTGATTACTGTGTTTTGGCGGGATATTCCTTCNCAGGTCATGGCGCGCAAAGGNCGCGATACCCAAAAAGTTCTTTTAAGCTTACGATTTCAGGAGGCTATCGACCGAGCGGCGATGCGTGCGGGTAAGGGCTCTTCAGATGCCTACNTGACTGAGTGGCGGCGCGAGACGGTCAGTTGTGATGACGCTGATCTCGAGCAGACCGTACAGGCCCGTGCCGAGGAGCTCGAGTCGGGGTTTTCTGATGATGAGTTGCTTGCCCTGATTCGTGCCAAGGGTGTTTCTGACAGCGGCCCGGCTTCAGACTGAGATCCACCGATGTACGCANTAAGGCAGTGGTCGGTGCGCAACTCGCGCAAACTCGAGTGGTTTTACCAGTGCTTTGAAGGAATTTTGTTAGTACTACATCCATTATGGCTATGGATTGGTTATACNCGGATTGAAAAACCCGTCCGGGTGGTCGAAAGAGNTGTNAAGAGCGCGATGTTCGACTGCAGGATGTGTGGGAGTTGCGTGCTCAGCGAGACGGGGATGTCCTGTCCGATGAACTGCCCGAAGGAACTTCGTAACGGGCCCTGTGGCGGCGTCAGGTCTGACGGGTCTTGCGAAGTCGAGCCCAAGATGCGGTGTGTATGGGTGGATGCATGGGAAGGTAGTCAACGGATGCGTGATCAAACCCGTATCGCAAAGGTGCAGCCTCCCCTGGCCCAGGGCCAACGCGGCCATTCCTCGTGGCTTCGCGAGGTGCAACGGAAGCGCGACCTTCGATTCTTCCAGTAGGATGCATGCCATGCACTCAGCGACGAGCGATCCCGGACAGCCTCTGTCGATTCTTCAAGGACACGTGTCTCCGGGTCGGCTGGAGCGGGTGCTGCGAAGCGGAAAATTTGCGGTCACCGCGGAGATTGCGCCCCCGGACGCGGCAGATGTCGAGGCGGTGTACCAGAGGGCAAGTGCATTTGACGGTTGTGTCGATGCTATCAATGCGACCGACGGCTCTGGGGCCAACTGCCATATGTCCAGCGTTGGGGTGTGTTCGCTGTTAACCCGCAAAGGTTATGCGATGGTTATGCAGGTGTCCTGCCGCGACCGTAATCGGATTGCCATTCAAGGTGACGTACTCGGCGCGGCGGCTATGGGGGTGACCAATATCCTATGTCTTACGGGGGATGGAGTTCAGGCAGGCGACCAGCCTGATGCCAAGCCCGTCTTCGATCTTGACTGCATCAGTCTGTTGCAGACGGTAACCGTAATGCGTGATCAGGGAGAGTTTCTAAGTGGCCGCAAGTTGACCACTCCACCGAGAGTATTTCTCGGCGCCGCGGCGAATCCCTTTGGACCACCACTGGACTACCGCCCGGTACGGCTGAAAAAAAAGATCAATGCTGGCGCACAGTTTGTTCAGACACAGTACTGTTTTGATCTGGACCGGTTGAAAAAATATATGACCCAGGTTCGAGACATGGGGCTCACTGAGCGTTGCTATATTCTGGTGGGTGTTGGACCGATGCCGTCTGCACGCACAGCAGCCTGGATTCGGGACAACGTCCCCGGGGTACATATCCCTGATTCGGTGATCAAGCGCTTACTGAGCGCTCGGGATCCACGCGAGGAGGGCGTTCGTATTTGTGTAGAGATGATCCAGGCAGTCCGTGAAATTGAAGGGGTGCATGGCGTTCATATCATGGCCTACAAGCAGGAAGAGCGGGTGCGGGAGATCGTGGGGGAGTCGGGGGTGCTTGAAGGGAGAATGCCCTGGTACCCCGGCGTTGATAACGACCAGCAAGGTCAGCAAACTTGAGGACACGTAAGTGACGGTAACAGTTGTCAGTTCAGCGACAAAGGAAGTACGGATCGGATTTGATCAGCCCTTTTGCGTTATTGGGGAGCGGATAAATCCTACAGGACGGAAGATCCTGTCTGCAGAAATGAAGGAGGGCGACTACAGTCGCGTTGAAGCTGACGCGTTGGCCCAGGTCGCGGCGGGCGCGAATATGCTCGATGTCAATGCGGGTATTCCGTTGGCGGATGAACCCGCCATTCTTGCTGACTGCGTGAAACTGGTTCAGTCCCTTACCGATGTGCCTCTGTCGATTGATTCCTCTATCGTCGCTGCGCTGGAGTCAGGCCTGTCGGTATATCAGGGGAAGCCACTGGTCAATTCGGTGACTGGAGAGGAGGAACGCCTTGAGCAGGTACTGCCGCTTGTTAAGAAGTACAACGCGGCGGTCGTCGCGATCTCAAATGACGAAACAGGTATATCTGAAGACCCGGATGAGCGTTTCCTGGTTGCCAAGAAAATCGTGGAACGGGCGGCAGACTATGGCATTCCGGCCGAAGACGTGGTGGTGGATCCACTGGTGATGCCTATTGGCGCGCTCAATGATGCGGGCCGTCAAGTGATGCATATCCTCCGTCGTCTGCGCGATGAACTGAAGGTAAATAGTACCTGCGGGGCTTCCAACGTCAGTTTCGGCTTGCCCAATCGCAACGGCCTGAATGCCGCCTTCCTCACCATGGCCATGGGCGCGGGGATGACATCAGCGATTACCAGCCCGTTGCACGTTGAGGTGATGCAGGCGATCATGGGTGCCGATGTCATGATGGGCCATGATCCGGATTGCCTGCGATGGATCGCACGATTTAGGGAGCCCCNGGCCGAAGGGCAGGTGAGCGCACGAGAGGGTCGACGCCGGGGTCGCCGGCGGGCAGGCAATGGCTGAGACACCCATCTCGGGGGGTTGCTTATGCGGCTCGGTTCGTTTCACGGTGCACGGCCCGTTGCGGGAAGTACTGTTCTGCCATTGCAGCCAGTGCCGCAAGATGAGCGGACATTTCTGGGCAGCTACATCTACGGCNCGGGACTGTATTGATATCCGGCAAGACGGGAGCCTACGCTGGTTTAAATCGTCAAAAGAAGCCGAGCGTGGTTTCTGCGGCCACTGTGGTTCTAGCCTGTTCTGGAATCATGCCGAAAAGGATACGCTGTCCATTGCTGCCGGAGCATTCGACAGACCTACGGGATTGGATACTGGTGCGCATATCTTCTTTGATGATGCGTCGGATTATTATCAGGTTCATCCGGATGAAAAAACGATCAGCGGCAGCTCGTTCTGAGTTTGTCGGCTCGCTAGGAAGTCGGTATGAGTAATGACGTGCTAGTGGTGTTCACGCCCTCAGGAAAGAGGGGTCGGGTAGCGCATGGAACGACGGTNTTGCAGGCCGCCCGTGATCTGGGTGTCGATCTCGATTCAGTCTGCGGGGGTCGGGCGATTTGTGGTCGTTGTCAGGTCACGTTGAGTGAAGGCGCGTTTCCTAAGCATGGGATTGAGTCCCGGGCAGCACATCTTTCGGGCCTAGGNGAAAACGAGGTTGCTTACGATGAGGTTGATGGCCTTGCCGAAGGCCGGCGCCTGGGCTGCTCGGCGCGNCTCTTGGGTGACGCGGTCATCGATGTTCCGCCGGAAAGCCAGGTGCACCGGCAGGTGGTCCGCAAGAGGACCGAAGTACACGATCTTTCTGTCAATCCTCTGGTTCGCCTGCATGTGATTGAGGTCTCTGAACCAAGCATGCATGAGCCTGTCTCTGATTTGCGGCGGCTTCTTGAAGAACTAGAGTTTGANTGGGGCCTTACNGATCTTGAGTGTGATCTGCATGTGTTGACCACACTGCAGGGTGCGCTTCGGGCCGGGCAGTGGCAAGTCACGGTCGCGGTGTTCCGGGAGCGTGAAATTGTTGCGATCTGGCCTGGTTATCACGACACGGCCTTGGGGATGGCCTTCGACATTGGATCGACCACGATTGCGGCTCACCTGGTGGATCTTGCGAGCGGGGAGGCNTTGGCGTCAGCCGGGAGGATGAATCCACAGATTCGCTTTGGTGAAGACCTGATGAGTCGCGTCTCCTACGTCATGATGCANCCGGGTGCCGAGCAGCAGATGTGNGAAGTGGTACGGACTGCCGTTGCGGAGCTGATTNTCGAGGTTTGTNCCGAGGCAGAGCAGACTCCGGACAACATTCTGGATTGCACTTTCGTGGGCAATCCCATCATGCATCATCTGTTGCTGGGATTATCGCCAGTGGAGCTTGGGGGCGCGCCATTTGCCCTGGCGACCGACAGCGCGGTTACGGTTTCAGCACAAAGGCTGAANCTTGGCATCAACCCNGGTGCGAGNTGTTATGTGTTGCCCTGTATCGCGGGCCANGTTGGTGCAGACTGCGCTGCGGTNGTGTTGTCTGAAGCGCCCCATCTTCGCGAGGAGCTGACACTGCTNGTGGATGTNGGTACCAACGCNGAGATTGTGCTNGGCAATCGGCACCGCCTTCTNGCAGCCAGTAGCCCCACGGGACCCGCCTTTGAAGGCGCGCAGATCAGTTCCGGTCAGCGCGCAGCTCCCGGCGCGATCGAACGGGTCCGAATTGATCCCGAGACGCTCGAGCCGAAATTTCGGATCATCGGTTGTGACCTGTGGTCAGATCACCCAGATTTTGTTAACCAGACTGCCGGGCTGGGTATTACGGGAATTTGCGGGTCCGGGATCATTGAGGTCCTGGCTGAACTGTATCTGGCACAGGTGATCAGCAGCGACGGCGTTGTCGATGGCGCACTTTCAGCCCGCTCCCCGCGGGTCATCGCCGACGGCCGCACCTTTGCCTACCTCTTGCACGAAGGGGNGATTCGAATTTTGGTCACGCAGAATGATGTAAGGGCGATTCAGCTGGCAAAAGCGGCCCTTTATGCGGGTGTGCGACTGCTGATGGACAAGTTGAATGTGGATTCGGTGGATCGGATTCGCCTGGCCGGTGCCTTTGGTTCACATATCGATGTCAAGTATGCGATGGTCCTTGGGCTTATCCCCGACTGCGCGCTCGAGAACGTGACCTCCGCGGGTAATGCGGCCGGCAGTGGTGCCCACATCGCCTTGGTTGACAGAAATTCCCGTGAAGAAATCGAGAGGGAAATCCGGCGCATTGAAAAAATTGAAACGGCGGTGGAGACCCGTTTCCAGGAGCATTTTGTCGAGGCGATGGCTATCCCTCACAAGAGCGCACGCTTCGATGAACTCGCCAAGGCCGTGACTCTACCTCTCCAGACTGATGCACCTTCTGATTCCCGGTTGTCTGGGCGTCGCCGTCGGCGGCGTTGAGCNTGTCTTTTGTCACGGCCTGACAAGGTGTTAGGCTAAGTGGTAGTCCGGGGATAACGAGTCCCGGCGAGTGAGGCCTGTAAAAGATGAGTGAAGCATTGCGTAGGGTGACGATGTTGCAGGGGCTGGATCAGTCTGACCTGGATACCCTGGCAGGAGTTGCCAGAGAGGTCACCGCTGAGCGTGGAGAGATTATTGTCAGCCAGGGTTCAAAGGGTGAAAGCCTGTATGTAGTGGTCAGCGGGCAAATTCGGGTTTACCTTTCTGACGAGTCCGGCAAAGAGATTATTTTGGGTCTTGAGGGACCTGGTGCCATATTTGGAGAGATCTCTGTGTTGGATGGCCGACCCCGCTCGGCCTCTGTGGCGGCAATGAAGCCTACCGAACTTCTGAAGATCGATGGACAGGAGTTTCTTCAACTGTTGCAGACGAATGCTAGGCTCGCGCTTACCGTCATTACGGCACTTGCAGGAATGATCCGTAAACTCACTGACGCGACACAGGGGCTCGCCTTGCAGAGCGCCTATCGTCGCCTGGTCGTCCGTCTGCAAGAGCGGGCTGTTGAGGAAAACGGCCAGACGGTAATCCCCGAAAGACTTACCCATCAGTTGTTGGCCGATATGATCGGCTGTTCACGGGAAATGGTCAGCCGGATCATGAGCGATCTTGCTAAGGGNGGGTACCTGCGGGCCGAAGGCGAGCGTTGGNTCATGGCGCGGAAATTGCCGGCGGATTACTGATTGGAATTACATATGATGAAAGCGNCGTTGATTTCGGTAGGGAGAGTACGTTGGTGATACACGGCACGATAGNAAAAATGCGCACGCACCTAGATTCGCCGGTGCGTTATGAACTGCCTATTGGAGAGAGCTCGGTCGATATCAACAGTCTGCTGGGAAAAGCGATCACGCTTACCTTCACGGGAACGATTCTCTGTATTGCCTGTGGGCGCAAGACAAAGAAAAGTTTCAATCAGGGCCACTGCTTTCCCTGCCTTAAACGTCTTGCTTCTTGTGATCAGTGCATCGTTCGGCCTGAACTCTGCCATTATCATGAGGGGACTTGCCGTGAGCCCAAATGGGGTGAGTCGCACTGTCTGCAGCCTCATGTGGTGTATCTAGCGAATTCTTCCGGTTTAAAAGTGGGCGTGACTCGCGCGAGTCAGGTGCCGACTCGCTGGATCGATCAGGGTGCAGTTCAGGCGATACCGGTTTTTGAAGTTAAGGAAAGGCGTATTGCCGGCCTTCTTGAGGCGACTCTTCGTCAGGTCGTTGCCGACCGTACCGACTGGCGGCGGATGCTTAAGGGCAGTCCCGATAAGCTAAACATGCTTGCTGAGCGCACCCGGATACTGAGCGAGGCAGATCCTCTGATTACCCAATTCAAGAAGGGGCCAGACTGGGGCGATACGAAAACGTCTTCGTCCAACAGCGTTTGTGAAATTACGTATCCAGTGGCCACATATCCGGAAAAAGTGAAGGCCCACAATTTTGATAAAACAGCCAGTGTTTCCGGAAAACTACAGGGCATTAAGGGGCAATACCTTATCCTCGATACGGGTGTTTTGAATGTTCGGAAATTCGCAGGCTATGAACTGGAATTGAACGATTAAACATAATATTTAACTTATATAACAAACGGCGCTGTTTGCGACGCTGAAAACCTGATCTGATGGACGTCCATCCGCTCGACGGGCATGTATTTTGGCCGTTGGATGAAGCTTATTTCCCAACCGTGATAACGCCAGGGAGAGCAGAGCCCCAGCGTCCTAGCGTTACCTCGTTTCCCTGTTCTGGGTGAGTGGGGATATTCAGAGACAGCAGCAACGAGAATCCGGCCAGTCCCGCGCCGACCAAAAAGACCGAAGCGGGAGAAGTCAGCCAAAGGACGCCCAGCACCGCAGGCAGCACCACGGCCGCAATGTGGTTGATGGTAAACGAGACGCCAGCACTGGACGCGATATCGGCCGGATCGGCGATTTTCTGAAAATAGGTTTTGATGGCAATCGCGAGTGCAAAAAAGAAATGGTCGATAATGTACAACCCTGCGGCGACAACTGCGCTCTCAACGAAAGCATATGCGACGAACACTATGACCAGTCCAACATATTCAAACACCAGTGCAGTTCGCTCGCCCACCATGCCGATGATGCGTCCAATACGGGTGGCAAAGAGCATGTTCAGTGTCGCATTCACAAGAAATAGTACAGAGATGGCGGCGACGCTATAGCCGAATTTTTCAACCATCAGGAATCCAGCGAAAACAATGAAAATCTGTCGGCGGGCGCCAGAAAGAAAGGTCAGCGCATAGTAGAGCCAATAGCGTTTGCGCAGCACGAGTTGCCGGCGCTGTTTGACCTTGACCGGAAATTGCGGAAAAGACAGCCAGGCGGTAATGGCAATCAGTACTGTGATACCGCCACCGAGCACATAGACGGTGACAAAATCGAGTGAAGCAATATCAAAGGCAGCCCAGATCACTGCAAAGGCTACGATCGATGTGAATGCGCCAACTGCAATAATGCGCCCCAGGATTTCTGCTGTGCGCTCTTTCTCAATCCACTGAAGCGACAGCGAGGTCTGGATCGTTTCGTAATAATGAAAGCCTATGGACATCACGATGGTCGTTAGGTACAGACCGATCACGGTAGGAAAGAATCCAGTCAACGCTGTTCCGATGCCGAGCAGAGCAAGCGAGATGAGCGCAATGTGCTGTTCGCGGAGCAGCAAGAGCAGAAACACTACGGTAAACGCAAGAAAACCTGGCACTTCCCGAAGACTTTGCAAAATTCCCATTTCAGCACCACTGAACGCTGCCCGCTCAATCGCGAAGTTGTTCAGCAAAGCCTGCCAGGTCGCGAAACTTAACGGAACCGCGCCGGCCATCAACAACAGCAGAACTTCGGGACGTGAGCGGATGTTCTGGAGTACAGCGATCATAAATTGGTCAGTCCAGGAAGGAGACGTCTTTTCGTGAGCACGATGGAGTCATTAGCCAGTGTCGGCCGATGAAGATAGTGAAAGTGCAGGGTTAATGATACAGTGAAAGTTGTTCGACCGAATGCAGTTCGTTGTGATCAAGATCGACAAAGAAATCAAATCACCTATCAAGGTCGGGTTGTTCGTCACCTGTCTTGCGGACCTCATGCGTCCGCAGGTGGCGTTTGCTGCGGTAACTTTACTTGAGTCGGGAGGATGTAGAGTCCGGGTGCCGCGGGAACAAAGCTGTTGTGGCCAGCCGGCACTGAACAGCGGTGATCGCGCCAGTACAACAGAAATTGCTAAGAATGTGATCCGGGCATTTGCCGAAGATGATTATGTGGTTATTCCTTCGGGATCCTGTGCCGATACGCTGATCAACAAATATCCCGCACTCTTCCGGCACGACGTCCACTGGGCAGGGCGTGCCCAAAGCCTTGCCGATAAGACTTTCGAACTGACGAGTTTCCTGACAGAAAAGCTGGATCTCAATCTGGAGGGAGTGTCCTACCCCAGCGCCTGCACCTACCATGATTCCTGTTCCGGACTTCGGGAGCTGGGCATCCAAAAACAGCCGCGCAAGCTCTTAGCAGGCGTTGAAGGTATGGCGCTCAGCGAGTTGGAGGATAGCAGTGTGTGCTGTGGCTTTGGGGGTCTTTTTAGCGTGAAGTACCCCGATATTTCGGGCCGCCTTGTCAGCGATAAGTGCGCGCAGATTACGCAGACGGATGCCGATACGGTAATCGGCGGGGATCTTGGATGTCTGCTGAATATTGCCGGTCGACTTCGGCGCGAAGGAAAGCGCCTGAAGGTCTTCCATATTGCAGAGGTGCTTGCCGGCATGACCGATGGTCCGGCAATCGGCGAGGTAGAAGGCGAAACATGAATGCGTCGGCGTCGTCTCAGCGGGTGGAGTTTCAGGAGCGGGCCCGACAGGCGCTGAGCGATGTCAGTTTGCAACGGGCGATGGCCAAGGCCCGCGGCGGTTTTGTCGATCATCGTCGGGATGCCGTTGATGCTTTGCCTGAATTCGATGCAATTCGTGATGCCGCCCGGGATATCAAGGATCACGTGCTGGCGAACCTTGATGGTTACCTGGAGTTGTATGAGCAGAAGGTGATTGAGAATGGCGGGCAGGTACATTGGGCCCGAGATGCTGACGAGGCCTGTCGTATTGTGGCTAAGATTTGCCAAGACGCCGAAGCCAAAACTGTCACCAAGGGTAAGTCAATGGTCTCCGAAGAGATCCACCTTAATCCGGTGCTGGAGGCTGCCGGTATGACAGTGGTCGAAACAGACCTTGGCGAGTACATTGTGCAACTGGCAGGAGAAACCCCCAGCCATATAATTGCGCCCGCCGTCCACAAGACCCGGGAGCAGATCACAGACCTGTTTCATGAGCATCACAGTCCGCTTGGATACACCGACCGGGTGACACAGCGCGAGGCGCTGGTTAATGAGGCGAGAAGCGTACTCCGAGAGCGCTTTGTAGCTGCTGATGTTGGTATTACGGGAGCCAACTTCTTGGTCGCCGAGACGGGGGCTAATGTCATCGTGACTAACGAAGGCAATGGTGATCTGACAAGCTGTCTACCCCGGGTGCACATTGTCACCGCCGGAATTGAGAAAGTGATTCCTTCGCTGGATGATCTTTCGGTGTTGCTGCGGGTGCTGGCTCGCAGCGCAACCGGCCAGGAATTCTCAGCGTACACCTCTCTTTATTCAGGTCCGCGTCGTACCGACGAGATGGAAGGCCCCGAGGCGTATCATGTGGTGCTGCTGGATAACGGCCGCTCGCGTCTCCTCGGAGGCCAGTACCAACCGATGCTGCGATGCATTCGGTGCGGCGCCTGCCTCAATCACTGCCCGGTCTATGGGGCCATCGGAGGACACGCTTACGGGTGGGTTTATTCGGGTCCAATGGGGGCGGTCCTCACTCCGCTGCTGAATGGTTTTGACCAGGCAATGGATCTGCCTAATGCCTGTACATTGAACGGCAGGTGCAAGGAAGTGTGTCCGGTACGGATTCCGCTTTCTGACTTGTTGCTGAAGCATCGCCTTGAGCAACACGACCGTCGGCTGAATACCCTGTTCGGGCGTTTTTTGCTCAGTGCTTGGGCGTGGCTGGCCCGTCGCCCAAGGATGTATCAGGGAGTGATGGCGTTGCCGTTGTGGCTGATGCACCGTCTTGGAAAACGCCGCGGTGTGTTGTCGCGTTTACCCGGATTGGGGGGATGGACGGACAGTCGCGATTTTCCGATTCCCGCCCGGCGATCATTTTTACGACAGTGGCATAGCCGCAAGGCCAGGTCATGACGTCAGCACGCGACGAAATCCTGGGAACCCTTCGGAAGTCGCTGGCGGCTGGCGATCCCCGGACGCTCCGGCGCCTGGAGGAATTAAGATCCCGGATTCAGAATTCTGAACCGCAGGTTCAACCCCGTTTTGATGATGATCTGCTAACGCGCTTTTGCCAGAAGCACGTGGCGGTGCATGGGACCTATGATCGAATTGCCCGTGACGGAATCGAGGCGGCCGTGGTGAGCCATTTGGCGGGTTTGGGTCTCGATGCGCAGTGGCATCTGGGTAGCGGACCTCTGCTGGATGAAACACGCTGGACGGATCAGGTCTTCGTTTATCGCAAAGGTGCCGATAAAGAGACCAAAGTCGCTCTGAGTGAGGCATTTGCTGCTGTTGCTGAAACCGGCACACTGGTTCTGTGTTCAGGCCCGGCCGTTCCTTCCTCACAGAATTTTCTGCCGGATGATCATGTCATCGTTGTCGACGGCCGTCGAATCGTGCGGCACATGGAGGATGCTTGGACAATGTTGCGCGATTCAGGAGCGGGCTCAGGCCGGGCAATTAATCTGATTACCGGGCCTTCAAAAACCGGTGATATTGAACAGACTATTCAGTACGGGGCGCATGGACCCCGTCGTCTGCACGTGCTGATCGTCGAGCAAACGTAAATCGCCTGTTCCTGTTACTGAGCAGGGGACTCGCTATAATTAGGGCTAGACCCCGTCGACCGATGCCGCAACAGTGACCCACACCTTGTTCCCCCTCAAATATAGCTAATGCAGGAAAGTTTCACACACGAACAGTTGCTCGATTGTGGCCACGGGCAGATGTTTGGCCCTGGTAATGCGCAGCTCCCGTTGCCGCCGATGCTGATGTTTGACCGTATCGTTCACGTCTCCGACGAAGGCGGCGAATATGGCAAGGGTGAGATTGTGGCGGAGCTTGATTTGAATCCGGATCTCTGGTTTTTCCAGTGCCATTTCGAGAATGACCCAGTCATGCCGGGCTGCCTTGGCGTCGATGCGTTGTGGCAGTTAGTGGGCTTCTTTCTGGGATGGAGGGGAGGACAGGGACATGGCCGTGCCCTGGGATCTGGGGAGATACGTTTTACGGGGCAGGTTACGCCTGACTGTAAGATTGTGCGTTATCGGGTGTCACTCAAGCGCGTGGTCATGCGTCGGCTGTACATGGGTATCGCCGATGGATATGTCGAGGTTGATGATCGGACCATTTACACCGGACGGGATCTGCGCGTCGGTCTGTTTAATGCCCAGGAGGGAGGGACTGTCGCATGAGACGGGTTGTCGTCACCGGAATGGGAATTGTTAGCAGCATTGGCAACAATTGTGCCGAAGTCGAAGCCTCGCTGCGGGAGGCGCGATCCGGCATTGTCTGTGCGGACGAGTGCCGGGAACTGGGTTTTCGCTCTCAGGTGCACGGCAGCATTGACATCGACCTTGAGGCCGAGATTGATCGAAAATTAAGACGCTTCATGGGCGCCTCGGCTGCCTACAACTATCTTGCGATGCGCGAAGCAATTGCGCATTCTGGCTTGACCGAGGCCCAGATTTCTAATCCCCGTGCTGGATTGGTTGTTGGAAGTGGCGGCGGTTCTCCCCAAAATATTGTGCTGGCGGCTGATCTGCTTCGCGAAAAAGGAGTGAAGCGGGTGGGCCCCTATATGGTGACCCGGACCATGGCGAGCACCAATTCAGCCTGTCTTAGCACTGCCTTTTCGATTAAAGGGGTTTCGTATTCGATCAGTTCTGCGTGCTCCACCAGCGCCCATTGCATTGGACACGGGGCGGAGTTGATTCAGATGGGTAAGCAGGATGTGGTTTTTGCCGGTGGCGGTGAAGAGTTGCATTGGAGTACATCCGTGCTGTTTGATGCCATGGGGGCAATGTCGTCGCGCTATAACGAAACCCCACAGGCGGCGTCGCGCACCTATGATGCCGATCGTGATGGGTTTGTCATTTCCGGCGGCGGCGGGGTCCTGGTGCTGGAGTCGTTGGATCACGCTCTTGGCCGTGGCGCGCCGATCCTGGCAGAACTGGTGGGTTATGGCGCGAGCAGTGATGGATACGATATGGTTCAGCCGTCGGGCGAGGGCGCCATCCGCTGTATGGGACTTGCACTGGAAGGGGTGTCAGGATCGATCGATTACATCAATACCCACGGTACCAGTACGCCGGTAGGTGACATCCAGGAACTAGAGGCGATTCGTACCGTCTTCGGCGACGCGCTTCCAGCTCTGAGTGCCACCAAGTCGCTGACAGGTCATGCCCTGGGTGCAGCGGGCGTTAACGAGGCGATTTATTCACTGATCATGCTTGGCGGTAAATTTATGTCGCCGTCGGCCAATATTGAAAATCTGGATCCCAAGGCGCTCGGTTATCCAATTGTCCGTTCCACCACCGATGCCCCTGATCTTAATACTGTGATGTCCAATAGTTTTGGATTCGGGGGCACCAACGCGACGCTTGTCTTTCAGCGCTTTTCGGACTGAGACCTCAAAAGAGTCTCATCCGCTAATGATCAGCAGGTGCGGGAAAGCGCTTCGGGCTGAAGGCCTTTTTTCTCGGCAGCGAAACGTTCTTTGACATAGTTCTCTACGAGCGCGATGAATTGTGCTGCGATGTCGTCTCCACGTAGCGTACAGAGCTTTTCCCCATCCTGAAAGACCGGTGCGACGGGTTTTTCCCCGGTACCTGGAAGGCTGATCCCGATGTCCGCGTGACGACTCTCACCGGGACCGTTGACGACGCACCCCATGACCGCGACAGACAGTGTTTCCGCGCCGGGATATTCCGTCTTCCATTTCGTCATGCGTTCCCTGAGGTGTTCCTGTACTTCACCGGCTAAATGCTGAAAGAAATCACTCGTGGTTCGCCCACATCCGGGACAGGCGATGACTTGGGGGCTGAAACTTCGCAACCCCATTGACTGGAGCACCTCCTGTGCAATGCGGACTTCACGGGTCCGGCTCTCCCCCGGTTGAGGCGTCAGGGATACTCGGATGGTGTCGCCGATTCCCATGTGCAGCAGCAGGGCGAGCCCGGCAGTAGACGAGACGATGCCTTTGTCGGCCATACCGGCTTCGGTGAGTCCCAGGTGTAGGGCGAGATCCGACCGTTCAGCCAACTGCCGGTAAACCTCGACAAGTTCTGGGACTGCGCTGACTTTTGCAGAGAGAATGATCTGGTCAGGCCTCAGGCCTTCCCGCTGCGCAAGTGCCGCACTGTTGATTGCGGAATCCACCAGCGCTTCCCGAGTGACTACCTCCAGAGACCGCGGGGTCGCCAGAGCGGCATTTTCGTCAAGCTTGCGCGCAAGCAACTGCGGATCGAGAGACCCCCAGTTCACGCCAATGCGTACCGGTTTGTTTCGAAGACAGGCTTGCTCGACCATCTGGCAAAACCGCGCATCGCGTTTCTCACCCTGGCCGACGTTGCCTGGGTTAATCCGGTATTTATCGAGCGCATCGGCGCAATCACTGAACTCCTGCAGGAGTGTGTGCCCGTTATAGTGAAAATCTCCGACCAGAGGTACCGGACACAGGGCGGAATCCAATTGCTTCCGTATTTTTGGCACAGCACGCGCGGCCGCTTCGTTGTTTACCGTAATCCGAACAATTTCTGATCCAGCCTCTGCGAGTGCGATGACCTGACGGAC
Source organism: Proteobacteria bacterium TMED61 (assembly GCA_002171735.1). Classification (GTDB taxonomy): domain Bacteria; phylum Pseudomonadota; class Gammaproteobacteria; order Arenicellales; family UBA868; genus UBA868. Next base: position 105,081 of record NHDO01000041.1, read on the forward strand.
CGTAGCCCCAACATTGGCGGTATCGGTGTTGGTCATCGACTGGACGACAATGGGTGCGTCGCCACCGACGAGTACGTGACCGACCCGGACCTGGGAGGTAGGTCTTCTGATGATGGAGGTTTGCTGCATAGGGGTCGAGGACGGTTTGGTTCGGCTGGGTCAGATATTCTAATAGTCCTACATGCGAAAAACGCCAAACTCTGTCTTGGCGATTGGGGCATTGTGAACGGTGGCGAGCGCCAGCGATAGGATCCTGCGTGTATGGGCCGGGTCTATGATACCGTCGTCCCAAAGTCGGGCACTGGCATAGAACGGATGCCCCTGTTCATCGTACTGGTCGCGTATAGCTTCGCGAAAAACTTTTTCGTCCTCTGTCGGCCAGTCACGCCCTACTGTTTGCGCGCCCTCACGACGGATCTGTGATAGCACCTGTGCCGCCGTATCGCCGCCCATTACCGATATTCGGGCATTGGGCCACATCCATAAAAAACGCGGATCGTAGGCTCGACCACACATGCCGTAATTGCCTGCCCCGAAACTGCCCCCGACAATAACAGTGAGTTTCGGTATTCTGGCACAAGCAACTGCATTCACCAGTTTCGCACCGTCCCGGGCAATGCCGCCATGTTCATAGCGACTTCCTACCATAAAGCCAGTAATGTTCTGCAGAAACAGCAGGGGTATGCGCCGTTGAGTACACAGCTCTACAAAATGCGTTCCCTTGAGTGCTGACTCTGAGAAGAGAATGCCGTTGTTGGCGATGATGCCGAGGGGGTATCCATTGATGCGGGTGAAGGCGCACACCAGGGTCTTCCCGTAGCGGGCTTTGAATTCCTGAAAATCGCTGCCATCTACAATCCGGCAGATGATTTCCCGAATATCAAAAGGCAGTCTCGGGTCGGATGGAATGATTCCATAAAGCTCCTCGACCCCATATTGCGGCGGCGGGGAGATTGGATGGGGGGAGACCGCAACGGGCGGCAGATTGAGGTGGGAGACGATTTCCCGGGTCAAGCTCAAGGCGTCATCATCGTCCTGTGCGAGATAGTCGGCGACGCCCGAGATCCGTGTATGCACATCTGCACCGCCGAGCGCCTCGGCGCTGACTTCCTCCCCAGTGGCCGCCTTCACTAAAGGCGGCCCGCCCAGAAAAATTGTTCCCTGGCGCCGGACGATAATGGCCTGGTCGGACATGGCCGGCACGTAGGCACCACCGGCTGTGCAGGACCCCATGACCACCGCGATCTGCGGTATCCCGTCGGCCGACATATTGGCCTGATTGAAAAAGATGCGGCCAAAATGTTCCCGGTCAGCGAACACCTCGTCCTGTCTCGGCAGATAGGCCCCACCGGAATCGACGAGGTAAACACAGGGCAGGCGATTTTCTTTGGCGATCGCCTGTGCCCTGAGATGTTTTTTAACTGTAATCGGGTAGTAGGTGCCGCCCTTGACGGTGGCGTCATTGACCACCAGCATGCAGTCCCGACCATGAATCTTTCCCACGCCCGTGATGATGCCGCCGCAGGGGACGTCGTCATCGTAGAGATCCCAACCGGCCAGTTGGGAGAGCTCAAGAAAGCTGGAACCGGGATCCAGCAGTTTTTCAATCCGTTCGCGGGGCAGCAGTTTGCCTCTGGCACTGTGTCGTTCCCGGGCTTTTTCACTACCGCCTTGAGTGACTTTTTCTATCACCTCCGCCAGTGCAGCGGTCTTGGCCAGCATGACATCACGGTTGGCCGCAAAATCTGGAGAGGCTGTATCAACGCGACTGGTGTATTCGCTCATGAGTTTTCTACCCGCCCTTACCAGCCACCGCGTGACAGCCACTGGCTCACTTGCTCAAGTCGGTCGGCGCCCCAGAAAGATTCTGAGTCCACGATGAAAAATGGCGAACCAAAAACGCCTCGGGCCAGGGCCTCATCGTTTACCGCCCGCAGTTTCTGTTTGATCCGGTCGGTTCGAATACCCTTAGCGACCTGTGTTTGGTCATGTCCCAGCTCAGAGGCAACGGCTATCACGGATTCAGGGTCAGAAATATCTCGGTCGTTGCGAAAGTAGGCACGGTACAGCGCCCGCGCCAGTTGCTTGGCTGCATCGTGATCAGTCTCCGCAAGAAGATAAAACGCGCGGCAAGCGTTTACCGTGGCGACCGGCCAATGGCTGGGAATGACGAAGGGGATGTCCCAGTAACGCGCAAACCGTTTCACGTCGTGGACTGCGTACTCTCCGAGCAGGGGAACCCAGGCCAGTGGTTTTCGTTCACTAACTTTCATCACAGCGCCTACCAGAAACGGTCGCCACATTACGGACCGGCCATGTTGCTCGGCTATGCGCTCGATCCGTTCACTGGCGAGGTAACCATAAGGCGAGGCAAAGTCAAAGTAAAACTCAACAGATGCGGTCATGGGGGTGCTCGAATCTGGAGGGAGCAGCCGATTCAGCGGATCCGCTCAAATGCCATGGCCGTCGCTTCGCCGCCACCGATGCATAGCGACGCAACCCCGCGCTGCAGGTCGTAGCGTTCAAGCGCATGGAGCAGGGTGACAATGATGCGTGCGCCCGAGGCGCCCACTGGGTGCCCGAGTGCGCAGGCGCCGCCATGCACATTCAGTTTCTCATGCGGAATCCCAAGATCCTTCATGGCTGCCATTGCAACGACTGCAAACGCTTCGTTGACTTCAAACAGATCGACCATGGAGACATCCCATTGCAGTGAGTCGAGCAGTTTGCCGATAGCGAAGACGGGTGCTGTGGTAAACCAGCCCGGCTCTTGGGCGAAACTGGCATGGCCCAGTACCCGCGCCAAGGGGACGTGCCCGCCTTTTTCCGCATTGGAGAGTTTCATCATGACAAGTGCGGCCGCGCCGTCGGAAATGGAACTCGAGTTTGCCGGGGTAACGGTGCCGTCTTTCTGGAAAGCCGGTTTCAGATATGGAATCTTCTCAATATTGGCGGCGAGGGGTTGTTCATCAGTATCAACCTTCATTGTCTCCTTGCGTGTATTGACGGAAACGCTGATGATTTCATCGCGAAACGCCCCGTTTTCGATTGCCTCTGTCGCTCGAGTCAAAGATTCAATTGCAAAGTCGTCCTGATCTTTACGGCTGAAGTTATACCGCGCAGCGCAGTCCTCGGCAAAGTTTCCCATGAGTTTGCCCGGCTCGTAGGCATCTTCCAAACCATCTACAAACATATGATCGAGTAGTTCGCCATTGCCCAGGCGGTAGCCGCCGCGAGCCTTGGGCAACAGGTAGGGCGCATTGCTCATGCTCTCGAGACCGCCGGCAATGGCAATGCGACCGCTGCCGGCCAGGATGTGGTCATGGGCCAGCATCACGGCTTTCATCCCGGAACCACACATTTTGTTGATGGTGGTGCAAGGCGCTCCCAGGGGCAGACCGGCTCCCAGTGCTGCCTGTCGGGCGGGGGCCTGACGAAGCCCCGCGGGCAGGACACAGCCCATAAGAACCTCTTCTATGGACTCAGGAGTGACGGTAGATCGCTCGAGAGCGGCTGCTATTGCAGCCGAACCAAGCTCGGGGGCGGGTACCGGAGCGAGACAGCCCTGGAAACCGCCGATTGGGGTGCGCGCCGCACCCGTAATAACAATAGGGTCATCCTGCATCATGGTTTTCCTCTAGGTGGAGTCCTTGAACAGTTCTCGGCCGATCAGCATCCGTCGTATTTCACTGGTCCCCGCACCGATTTCATAAAGTTTCGCATCCCTCAGCAGTCGACCTGTGGCGTACTCATTCACGTAGCCCGAGCCTCCCAGCAACTGAATGGCGTCGAGTGCCATCTGGGTAGCGCGTTCAGCGCTGTACAGAATGGCGCCGGCCGCATCCTTTCGGGTCGTCTGACCCCGGTCACAGGCCTGCGCTACGGCATACACATAGGCCCGACAGGCGTTCAGCGTGGTGTACATGTCTGCCAGTTTCGCCTGAATCAGCTGAAAGGTGCCAATGGCTTGCCCGAATTGTTGGCGGTCGTGGACGTAGGGCAGCACAATGTCGAGACAGCCCTGCATCAGACCCAGAGGCCCCCCTGAAAGAACAACCCGCTCGTAGTCCAGACCGCTCATCAGCACGCCCACCCCTTTGTTCTCCATACCAAGCACCCGGTCTTGAGATACCACGCAGTCCTGAAAAATGAGCTCGCAGGTGTTGGAGCCGCGCATACCCAACTTGTCGAGTTTCGGTCCGGTCGAAAAACCGTCAAGACCTTTTTCGACGATGAACGCGGTGATGCCATGGGCGTCGGCACTCGGGTCAGTCTTTGCATAGACCACGAGGATGTCGGCATCCGGTCCATTCGTAATCCACATTTTGCTGCCATTTAAGATGTAGTGGTCACCGGTCTTTTCTGCACGAAGCTGCATGCTGGTTACATCCGAGCCGGCGTTGTGTTCACTCATCGCCAACGCACCGATTTTGACCCCGCTGACGAGATCAGGAAGAAACTGCGCTTTCTGGGCCTCCGTACCGTTTCGGAAGATCTGGTTTACGCACAGGTTGGAGTGCGCGCCGTAGGAGAGGCCGACCGACCCGGATGCGCGGCTGATTTCCTCCATCGCCACCGTATGTTCAAGATAGCCCATGCCAGCGCCGCCAAAGGTANGATCGATAGTCACACCCAGCAGTCCGAGTTCACCCAGTCGCTGCCAAAGTTCCTGCGGAAAGGTATTCTCGCGATCGATTTCGGCCGCTCTGGGCGCGATCTCCCGGGCCGCAAAGTCCGCCACGTTCTGCCTTAGTAGGTTGACGGTTTCTCCCAGATGAAAATCAAGTCCCGGAACGGAAGGCGCGGAATTCAGCATAGGCAAGCCTCAGATAGAGGAATATCGGGATTCTAGATTGACGTTTACGTAAACGTCAACTAAATTCAGTAGCCATATGGGCCGTGACCGGAATAAAAGATCTCAAATATGAGTAATGACGACCTGGTCCTGCAAAGTCCCNCGGGATATTCGCTGGCTGCAAAAAGACAGCAGGGCAAGCCCCCCTNGNTCATTTTCCTNGGGGGCTTTCGCTCAGATATGGAAGGTGTCAAAGCGCAATACCTTTCCAATTGGTGCGCACAAAGAGAGCAGTCGTTCCTGCGTTTTGACTACTCCGGCCATGGCCAATCGGGCGGGAGTTTTGAGCAGGGCAGCATCAGCCAGTGGACGCAGGATGCGCTTGAGGTGATTGAGGCGTTCAGTCCAGGACCCTGTATTTTAGTTGGCTCGAGCATGGGAGGTTGGATCATGCTGCGGACGGCATTGACTCTGGGAGATCGCGTCAAAGGGCTAATCGGTATTGCCGCAGCNCCCGATTTCACCCGGGATTTGATCGCCATGGAGTTGACGTCAGAGCAGCGAGAGTTGCTCGACCATAACGGCCATATTACGGTTAGCAGCGATTACGATCCGGATGGTTACATCCTGACGCAATCATTCATAGAGGACGGAGAGAAGTGCTGCCTCCTTGATGCGCCGCTCCCGATTCACGCTCCCGTCAGACTCCTGCAGGGATACGAGGACCATGAAGTGCCGTGGCAGACTGCTCTCCGCCTGTCTGATTGCCTGGAGGCGCCGGATGTACGAGTTCAACTACTCAAAGACGGGGATCATCGCTTGTCCAGCCCCGAACACCTTGCGCTCATTGGAGATACGCTCGCAGAGTTGATTAAGACCGCGAGCCGCATTGCTTCCTAACAAGACTTCCACCCGGTGCTTCCTGTCTTACGGCTGATGAGGGGTCCCGCCTGACGCGGTGACCGCCGCTCTTTAGCATGCTAGCATTCGGCCGATATNGCGGGAGGCAAAATGCAGGAACTGATACAAAGAATTCTCGATGAGGGAGAGCATATCGGCGGCGGTATCGTCAAAGTGGATAGTTTTCTCAATCATCAGGTTGATCCCCANCTCACCTGGCGAATGGCGAAGGTTATCCATGACAGCTTCCTGGCGGAAGGCGTGCGCCGCATTACCCGCGTGCTCACGGCGGAGGNGAGTGGTATCCCTGTTGCTCTGCAGGTTGCCGAACAGTTTGGGGCGCAGATGATCTACGCCCGGAAAAGCCACTCCCGCACCATGACGGGCACCTACTATGTCGCCGAAGCAGTCAGCCGCACCCGCGGGACCTCCTCCGAGTTGATGGTGGACCGTCGCTTTCTCAAAGTCCAGGACCGGGTCNTGATTATCGATGACTTTCTGGCCACNGGCGCCACCTTGACTGCATTGGCANGACTNGTTGGGGAAAGTGGCGCCGAGTTGTGTGGTATTGNCTGTGTGATAGAAAAACCCCAAGAAGGGGGTCGTGAAGTGTTTACTGACCTAGATATTCCGATCATCACGTTGGCGAAAATCCGCTTCGACGAGGATGGTCTGCACGTCACTTCCTGAATTTCCCTCACTGTGANCNGGCTTTATCANAATATTTATGAACTGGTAAAGGCNATCCCCANGGGCCAGGTGGGCACTTATGGACAGATCGCCCGGCTGTGCGGNTGTTCACCCCGGCAGGTGGGTTATGCGNTGGCNGCGTCACCGTCGGACGATATTCCCTGGCAAAGGGTCATTAACAGTCGGGGTGAGATTAGTGTCCGCTCAGACGGCAATAAGGATACAGAGCAGTACCGCAGATTAAAGCTTGACGGAGTCGCCTTTGATGCCCGGGGGCGGGTACACCTTGCTACCTTCCAGTGGCCAGGTCCGGACGGACTGTGGTGGTCGGAGCATCACCTGGATCCGCCTTTGTAGTCGTTCTATAGCCCTGTGCGGCACAATGACGGGTCGAGGGACCGACCCCACAGAACGATTGGTTTCGTAACGGAAGAAGTTAGGAGGCATGCATTATGAGAAGTCGGCGCAACATTCAGGTAGTGAGTGCTCATGCTGAGGGAGAAGTCGGAGATGTCATTATCGGCGGAGTCAATCCACCCGCAGGAGACACATTGTGGTCACAGTCTCGGGCATTGGAAGCTGACACAGATCTGCGTGATTTTTTGCTGAACGAGCCCCGCGGTGGGGTCTTTCGGCATGTCAATCTACTGGTGCCGCCGGTGGATTCCAGGGCAGATGCGGCATTCATTATTATGGAGGCGGCCTTTTTCCCTCCAATGTCCGGGTCAAACGCGATCTGTGTGACGACCGTGCTGCTTGAGACCGGCATTCTGCCAATGCAGGAACCGGAAACGGTCATTCACCTGGAAGCGCCCGGAGGACTTGTTAAAGCGACGGCAACCTGTTGCGATGGTGCGGTGACNCAGGTCAGGATTCAGAATGTACCATCTTTTGTTGACCGGCTTGAGGCGCCACTGGAGATTGAAGGCGTGGGTACTGTGACAGTGGATACTGCGTATGGGGGCGACAGTTTCTGCCTGATTGATGCCGCCTCCCTCGGCTTTGCTGTGGCTCCGGACGAGGCCTATGACATCGTTCAGGTTGGCCGCAGGGTTATCGCCGCAGCCAACGAACAGTTAGGATTTAGCCACCCTGAAAATCCGTCTTGGTCACATGTCTCATTTTGCATGCTGACCTGTCCTCCGGTACGTGAAGGGGATGCCTTGCTCGGCCGTCATACGGTCGTCATTCAGCCAGGGAAACTGGATCGGTCTCCTTGTGGCACGGGGTGCAGCGCGCGTATGGCGGCCTTGCACGCGCATGGACTGTTACAGTCCGGTGAGCGATTCATCGGCGAATCCATCATCGGTTCACGGTTTGATTGCCGGATAGAAGCCCTCACCGAGATCGGTAAGGGCCAGNCNGCCGNGGNGCCTTCGCTGGCCGGGCGAGCCTGGATCACNGGTACGCACCAGCACATGCTGGATCCATTTGACCCCTGGCCGGCGGGATACCGTTTATCCGATACCTGGCCGAAAGGGAGCTAACGGTCCCAAAGGCCNGCAGCTCCTAGAACGCCAGCGCTGTCACCATTGACATTGCGCCGAAGAGGCGTTTTTAACACCGGGTTGAATACGTACTGGGCGATACGGTCTGGTCCGTTCTCATACAGCTGGCTAATATTGGAGAGNCCTCCACCCAGCACAATGACATGTGGATCCAGGATGTTGATCACCCCTGCTATGGCCTTGCCAAAACGGTCAAGCAGATTGTCGAGTGCCTGTCTGGCAATCGGGTCTTTCGCCTCGGCTTCACAAATTACAGCTTCGGGAGTAGTGGCAGTAACGCCACCAAGGCATCGGTAGTCCGCCAGAAACCCTGGCCCGGACAAGTAGGTCTCAATNCAGCCGCGCTGTCCGCAGTAGCAGGCCGGTCCATCNGGGTCGAGTGAGTTGTGACCCCACTCGCCTGCGATATGTTGCAGCCCCGTATGCAGGCGCTGCTGGATGACCATGCCGCCTCCCACACCAGTACCCATGATCACACCAAANACACTGGGCATGTCCTGCCCGGCCCCATAAAGCGCTTCGGCCAGGGCGAAGCAGTTGGCATCGTTTTCAACGCGAACAGGTCGGTCGAGGNGTCTTTCAAGATCTTTCTGGAAAGACTTGCCGATTAGACATTGGGTATTCGAATTTTTTATTCTGCCTTGGGTGTCCAGCGCGCCNGGCGCTGCGATGCCCACAGAGCAATTNCGTCCGGCCTGGTCTTCCAGGTTATGGATCAGTGAGACGATTTGGCTGAGGATTGCCGAATAGCCGGCTTCACGCGGTGTTGGGTGACGTTGCCGGCTGATGAAATTGCCGCCGCTATCCACCAACGCCCCTTCAATCTTGGTGCCACCCAGGTCAATACCGATTTGCATGTCAGCAAGGCGGCCGGCACTGCTAAGGGAGATTTGTTTCAGGAATCCCTATTGAAAGTAATCTGAGCGTAGGCCGAGTGATTATGGATGGACTCAAAGTTTTCGGCCTCAACAACATAGCGCTCGATTCGTTCATCCTGATTGAGACGGCTCGCTACATCGCGCACCATATCCTCGACAAACTTGGGATTGTCGTACGCCCTTTCGGTAACATATTTCTCATCGGGACGCTTTAAGAGGCCATACAGTTCGCAGCTGGCTTCCTGNTCGACGATATCGATGATTTCCTCNATCCAGATAAANGCCTTGGCGACGATGCTGACGGTNACGTGTGAACGTTGGTTGTGAGCACCATAGTCAGAAATCTTTTTTGAGCATGGACACAAACTGGTGACAGGCACGACGACCCGNACCTCAGTCGATGCGGTGTCTTCTGTNACCTCGCCAACGAAGGTTACCTGATAGTCCATGAGACTNTTGACCCCAGTTATGGGGGCTGCTTTTTCNAGGAAAAACGGGAAGGTCATTTCAATGTGGCTCGTGCCAGCATCCAGATGGTCTCGGGTTTCCTGCAGNATGGATCGGAAAGAGCGGACAGAAATNTCCCGCTCGTGCCGACTCAGAATCTCGACAAAGCGGGACATGTGAGTCCCTTTGAAATTGTGAGGCAGCTCAACATACATGCTGAAGGTCGCTACCGTATGCTGCTCCAGGCCGTTACGATCCTGGATGCGAACAGGGTGGCGCAGGTCTTTTACACCGACCTTGTCGATCTTAATGTTTCGCGTGTCAGGACTGGCCTGAACGTCCTCGATTTCAGCGCTGGTTGGCGCCGCGTCGTTGGNTTCTAACATAGTGGCGTTGGTATTCAATGCGGGNGANGNATNNNATTTTATCGCAGATTATGCGCTGGAGCGTGAAGTTACAGACTGTAGAGGGCGACGGTGTTGGACCGCTGCGCAGATCCCTGNNGCATCGAGCCCGCAGTTAGCCAGGACGAGCGCAGGATCGCCCTGNTCTACATGTTGATCAGGCAGTCCCAAAATCATCATTGGGGTCTCGCACCCCGCTTCTGAAAGGACCTCAGAGACNCCTGCTCCCGCACCACCCAGAACAGTATTCTCTTCAATGGTGACCAGCAATTCATGTGCTTTCGCCATGTCCAGAATAAGATTGGNGTCCAGGGGTTTGACGCTTCGCATATTGACGACGGTAGCGTTCAGGGTCTCAGCCGCCTCAAGCGCAGCACCAAGCATTGTGCCGAACGCAAGCAGGGCAACTCCTTGTCCTTCCCGACGGATTTGGGCTTTCCCGATNGGAATGGGGNGCATCACTGCAGATTCGCTTGCCCCTGGTCCGGATCCGCGTGGGTATCTGACGGCGGCAGGCCCTTCGTGCAGGAAAGCGCTGTAAAGCATGTCCCGACATTCCGCCTCATCTGATGGCGCGAAAATCACCATTCCGGGAACACAGCGCAGAAAGCTAAGATCNAACGCCCCNTGGTGGGTTGGGCCATCCGCGCCGACAATGCCCGCCCGGTCAACGGCAAAGGTCACGTCCAGGTGCTGTACACTGATGTCATGAATCAATTGGTCATAGGCCCGCTGCAGGAACGTCGAATAGATGGCCACCACGGGCTTGAGACCGTCGCAAGCAGTACCGGCTGCGAAGGTCAGTGCATGCTGTTCGGCGATCCCGACATCAAAGTATCGATCTGGATACTGTTTGGAAAACTGCACCAGTCCTGATCCTTCCCGCATGGCAGGGGTGATGCCGATCAGNCGCTCATCGTCTTTGGCCATATCACACAGCCAGTCGCCGAATACCTGGGTATAGGTACGTTTGTCGGNCTTTTTCTCTACCTTTCCGGTNCTCGGGTCAAAAGGCCCGACTCCGTGGAACGCGATTGGCTGACCTTCGGCTGGTTCAAAACCTTTGCCCTTCTGGGTAGCAATATGTAAAAACCGCGGGCCGCTCATTGCCTTCATATTCTGTAGGGTTGCTACCAGCGTATGGATATCGTGCCCGTCAATCGGACCGATGTAATTGAAGCCGAGCTCCTCAAACAGCGTGCTTGGCATAACCATCCCTTTAAGATGCTCTTCCCAGCGTCGGGCAAAGGCCTGCACAGGCGGAGCCGTGCCGAGCACCGTTTTNCTGCCNTCCCGGACACTGGTNTATGCCTTGCCGGAAAGGATGCGTGCGAGATAGTTCGACATGGCTCCGACATTTCGAGATATCGACATCTCGTTATCATTGAGAATGACGAGCAGGTCCGCATCCATGCCACCCGCGTTGTAGAGCGCTTCCATTGCCTGGCCGGCGGTCAATGCGCCATCNCCGATNATGGCAACTACNTCGCGGCCTTGTTGATCGAGTCTGGCGGCNACCGCCATTCCCAATGCGGCACTGATCGAGGTGCTCGAATGTCCAGCGCCGAAACTATCGTATTCGCTTTCGGCCCTTTTCAAAAAACCTGAAAGCCCCCCGGCTTTGCGGATAGTCCGCATTGCGCCCCGTCGACCGGTGAGAATCTTGTGCGGATAGGCCTGATGGCCAATATCCCAAACCAGCCGGTCCCGGGGAGTGTCAAAGACATAATGCAGGGCCACGGTCAGTTCAACAGCGCCCAGCCCCGGAGCAAGGTGTCCACCGGTTTCAGAGGTGACATCGATCAGAAATCTACGCAGTTCGCCGGCCAGCGGCTGAAGATCCTGCTCAGNAAGTCGGCGCAACTCCNCGGGAGAGTTAATCGTATCCAGCAATGGAAAATCAGACGAATCAGTCATGGGATGCAATACGGCCGGCTTCGTTATTNAGAACGCCAGTCCATGATATTAATGCGTTTANTGCGTTTATTGCGTCAAAGCGCTAACGGGATCGTTCCANNGTGAAATGNGCAAGGGCGATCAGCAGTGTAGCGTCAAGTTCGAAGCCGTCAAGCGCGCCGATTGCCTGCTCTCTNAGGTCTTGCGCGTACTGTCGGGCNGGTGTTTCNCCCAAAACACTGAGAAAGGTAGGCTGGCCTCGCTCCTTATCCGCGCCGGCAGGTTTNCCTANCGTATCTGTATCGGCGGTGCCATCCAGGANGTCATCGATGACCTGGAAAGCAAGACCCAGCGGCCGAGCGTAGTTNTTAAGNCGCGCAAGTATCTCAGAGTCATCGGTGGCGCAAAGGCCGCCCATCAGCACTGAAGCCTCAATCAGAGCACCTGTTTTGCGCTGATGCATCGNGGCGAGCGTTTGTAGCGTCGGATCCTGTGATGATAGGTTCAGATCCAGAACCTGACCGCCGGCAAGCCCCAGGGAGCCTGATGCGTCTGCGAGTGTGTGCACCATTTGCAGACGCGATGCAGCTGGCTGCTCGACCCAGGCGGGATTGCTCAATACCTCAAAGGCGAGGGTTTGCAGCGCGTCGCCTGCAAGAATAGCGGTCGCTTCGTCGAAGGCTTTGTGACAGGAGGGCTTGCCTCGACGAAGATCATCGTCATCCATNGCCGGAAGATCATCATGCACCAGAGAGAAGGCATGAATCAGTTCCACGGCACAGGCCGGTCTATCAAGGATTTCCTCACGCGAGGAAAGAGCATCTCCCGCGGCATAAACCAATGCAGCGCGGTATCGTTTGCCTGCCCCGATGCCGACATAGCGCATCGCTTCATGAAGAAGGGTAGGAGAGGTACGCGTGGTTGGTATCAGGTCCTCAAGGCACCGGTCAATGCGCTGACGCCANCGTAGCCAGTATNNATCGAGGTGATGGGAATGATTCACGGGTCCTCGTCTTCAANTGGCGCGTCCTCTGCTTCGCCGGCTTTTTCCAGGAGTTCCTGTACGCGGAGCTCGGCCTTGCGCAGACTTTCTCGGCAATGTTGGGTGAGTTCCATCCCTCTTTCGAAATCTTTCAGAGAAGTCTCCAGAGGCTGGTCCCCGGCCTCCATTTTTTCCACAATCGCTTCGAGTTCTTTGAGTGATTTTTCAAACTCTCCNACCCGTGAACGNNTTGGTTTGGCCATGATGGATCCTCTTGGGCATGCACCGCGCTATGAAGGAGTGCGAGTAAGGGCTGTCATCTTGGATTCTATCTTAGCGGTTGATCGTGCTCCAATCTCAAGCCAGCGGGTTTGTGATCTTCGATGGCAAACGCGAAGACGGCTTCGTGTATCATCCGCTTGCGCCTCATCCCGGTAGATCAACACCTGATGACTGGAAATTACGATGCCTCCGCAATNGAAGTCCTCACAGGGCTTCAGCCGGTGCGTAAACGCCCCGGAATGTATACCCAGACAGACCGGCCAAATCACCTTGTTCAGGAGGTTGTGGATAACAGCGTCGACGAGGCGATTGCTGGCTATGCCCACCGGATCTCAGTCACCCTGCACAAGGATGCTTCAGTTACGGTCACTGATGATGGCAGGGGAATGCCGGTCGATCGGCATAAAGGCGAGAAAGTCAGTGCTGTCGAAGTGATTCTTACGCGACTGCATGCCGGCGGGAAGTTCTCAGATAAGTCCTACACTTATTCCGGCGGACTGCACGGTGTTGGCGTTTCGGTCGTCAATGCGCTCTCCAAAAAGCTNGAGGTCAGCGTCAAACGTGGGGGCCAGGAGTACAAAATGGCGTTCCGTGATGGTGTGCCTACGGCACCGCTAAAGCCGATTCGAAAGATTGGGGCGCGTAATTCGGGTACGACGGTGCAATTTTGGCCCGATCCGATATTTTTTGATTCGCCCGGGATTTCGGTCTCCCGCTTGAAGCGTCTTTTGAGAGCCAAGGCAGTGTTATGCCCTGGTCTTCGGATCGACTTTCGGGATGAAGAAACTAGCCGGAATAATGAAACCTGGGAATATGAAGACGGTCTGCCGGACTACCTCTCTTCTCAGATCGCGTCGTCAGAATGCGTACCCGACCCCCCGTTTGTAGGTCATCTGGTTCAGCAAGGCCAGCAGTTGGATTGGGCGACGAGTTGGCTTGAAGATGGCGGGGAAGTTTTTGCCGAGAGTTACGTTAACCTGATTCCGACGCCGCAAGGGGGAAGTCATGTCAGTGGTTTTCGGACCGGATTAACAGACGCGGTGCGTGAATTTTGCGACTATCGCAATCTGCTGCCTCGAGGTGTCAAACTCGCTATTGAAGACGTATGGCAACGTTGCGCGTTTGTGTTGTCACTGCGGATGAAGGATCCCCAGTTTAGCGGTCAGACGAAGGATCGTCTGTCTTCTCGAGAAGCTGCCACCCTCACTGCGGCGGCAGTGAAAGATGCATTTAGCCTGTGGCTGAATCAGAATTCGGAGGAAGGTGAGCGCATNGCCAGTCTCGCAATCGAAAGTGCGCAGTCTCGGCTCCGTACCGCACGGCAGGTAGAGCGCAAGAAGGCTACTGCNGGGCCGACCCTNCCGGGCAAGCTTGCAGACTGCGCTAGCCAGGATCTGGAACAGACCGAACTTTTTCTGGTAGAGGGAGATTCCGCGGGGGGTTCAGCCAAACAGGCTCGGGATAAAGATTACCAGGCGATATTGCCGTTGCGCGGCAAGATTCTAAATACCTGGGAAGTTGAGTCAGCCGAGGTGCTGGCATCGCAGTCGGTGCATGATGTTGCGGTCGCTCTGGGCGTAGATCCAGGTAAGGACGACTGCTCGGGTCTGCGGTATGGGCGTATCTGCATTCTGGCGGATGCAGATTCTGNCGGTGCGCATATTGCGACGTTGCTGTGCGCGCTCTTTGTCCGGCACTTCAGGCCATTGGTGGATGCTGGACGGGTCTGCGTGTCGATGCCGCCGCTTTACCGTATCGATGTTGGCAAGCATGTTTTCTACGCACTGGACGACGCAGAGAAAGCATCCATTCTCGACATGATTAAAAAGGATAAGTTGCGCGGCACCGTCAATGTGCAGCGCTTCAAGGGTCTAGGGGAAATGAATCCCGGACAACTGCGAGAGACCACTATGGACCCCGAGTCTAGACGGTTAATCGAGNTGACCCTGGATCCTGGAAAACAGACTGACTCTATGCTGGATCTGCTACTGGCACGAAAGCGCGCCCCCGACCGCAAAAACTGGCTGGGTAAGCGGGGCGATCAGGCTGAGGTTGCCTGAGCAGGCGGCGAGTAACGTTTACGCCCCTTTAGTCGTTTGCAGATGGGGTGCCGGCGAATCCCAGAAGGGTTCGCGACGCGGATCCCGAATCGTGACTGTGTCCTGTCGATAAGGTCGAAAGCCCGCTTGCTGATACACAATGATAGCCTTGGGGTGATCGAGATTGCAGGTATTGACAATGAGTCTCGAGGGCCTGTCGTTCCAGGCGGTGCTGACGGCCCAGTCCAGAAACCACGGCCCAATACCGTTGCCGATGTGCCAGGGCAACAGTCCAAAATAGGCGAGTTCTACTTCATTATCTTGTCGGTAGTCCAGTTCTACATATCCGGCCGGTTCTCCGCCGCGATACAGCGCATAAACATGTACTTTTTCGTTTGAGAGGATTGTTTTGAGATCCGTGTCTGCCATGGCCCGCCGCTCGTACCATAACCAGGGTTTGCCGACTTCGTTATAGAGGAAACGGTAAAACGGCAGGCTGGGTCGCTTGATCCGGAAAACCGCAAGATCCTTGAGTGGAGGTCTTCGGGGTGTGCCGGTTGGCTGACGGGTCATTTGAAGGTAAGTAATCGTTACCCGCAAAGTACCGTCGTCACGGGGCTGCGGTGCGGTCGCGAATGATGAAAGATGTTCTTTCATAACCTTAGGGATACGACCATAAGTTTAGGCATCTTTGGTGTCAGTCAGTGGTGGTTCATCCGGATGGGTTTTGCGGTCAATTAGCATGGCCAAACCGCCGATCAGGGACCAGAGTGCAACATGCACACGGTGCAGGACAGACAACGCTACGCCGCGGGTCCGCATGATCTGTTCGGCATCCGGAACTCCGGCTAGCGAAGAGGCCCCGAACTTGCCGATAAGCGCGCCGTAGGCGGCTTCCCCGATCCCCCAGCCGGCCGGCGCGATCGGGATGCCTTGAATGACTGAAGCNACCGGCACAATAAAAAAGAGGTCGGCAAGACTGATGCCGACACCAAGGGCTTCGCTCATGCAGAAGAAGCTGCCCACGAGAAGCGTATAGATTGCAGGACTGGCCAATATCCAGCCTGCAATACCGCGAAGATGTCCGCGGTAGTGAAGGACCGCTGCATCAAGGTCACGGATAACATTTCCTACCTTCTCAGGCAGTCGGCCGACGAGGGTATCGAAAAAAAGCAGTCGCCGCAGGGTAGGACTGATCAGGAGAAAGCAGAAAATCAACACCCCTAGCCCTGTCANCCACATCGTGCCTGCAAACACCGGGAAGCGGTCCATCGCCAGTGCACTGGCGATGCTGCCAACGAGCAGCAGCGAGATCACGCCCAGAATCCGATCGACCACAATTGAAACTACAGCCCGGACCTTGTCCCCAGAGCAGCGTCGGACAATGTAAACCGCTTTAACGACATCACCGCCGGTGGCCCCGGGCATTACATTGTTAAAGAAAAGACCGATCCACCCGAATTTCTGTGCCTCAAAAAACCCAACCCCAAGGCCGTTAGCACGCAGNAGAAACCACCAGCGNGAGTTGATCANTACGATGAAGACAAAAAATAGCGCCGCGCCCANCGCAAACAGTGCAATGTCAAGGTTGCGGACGTAGGTCGGCAGTCCCGGAGAAATCGAAATGGTAGTGCCGTCAGCCTGAACTCCCCTGGATAGCCCAGTCGCGTGTGCCGCACCCCTTGCCAGAAACTGCACCCGATCCTGATCCCAGGGACCCAGGATCTGCCCTTCGGTTTCAGCCAGAACCGTGCCCTGCGGATCCAGGCGGCTGTAACNGTCTACCCAACTGATGTTGTAGAAGATGACCGAAAATAGAANTCCTACCAGAGCAATCTTCAGGGCGGCAAAGAGATATTTCTTATTCAACGTCGATTCGGCATTTATCCAAGGTTAGCTATCTTCCCAGGTAGATTCGTTAGAAAAGGCTCTAGTTTCCATTTGATAAGTGAAAATACATTATGACAGTAGGGAAATCTGAAAGAGTAGATGGCAAGCAGTCCATCGCTCTTGGNTTGGTCACTGGCTTGGGAACTACTTTGGCGCAAGGCGCGTAATTGTGTAATATTGTCTTTGAAAAGAAGCCAAATTAACTCCAAATATTGGTTGGGTGAGCGAACCTCACTGTTGACAGTTACGGTCGGAAGTCGCGCAATCAGTGGTTAGCAGAATGCGGGTAATCTGGAAAAACCGAATTCTAAAGGAATTATGAATGCATAAAGCACTGGTAATGGAAGTCGATGCATGCACTGGATGCCATCAGTGTGAANTGATGTGCTCCTATGGCAAGGTCGGCGCATTTAACCCCGCGAAGTCGGTAATGGATATTACCCAATATGACGGTGGCGCAATTAACGTTCCGTCGACCTGCACCCAGTGCGAAGAAGCCTGGTGTATGGTGGTCTGCCCAGTGCAGGCGATTACGGTTAACCCGAACACTGGTGCCAAGGAAGTGTCGGCTGAGGCCTGTGTGGGCTGTAAGGTCTGCACAATTGCATGCCCGTTTGGCGCGATAAACTACGATCCGGACTCAGGTGTCGTCACCAAATGCGATCTTTGTGGTGGTGAACCTATGTGTGTCGAAGCCTGCCCGACCACGGCGCTGGCCTATGTCGCTGAAGACAGCACGGGGTACGACAAAATGCTTCGTAGCGCAACTCTGGCTGCGGGCCTAGACCTGCCTGGTGCGTAAATCAATCGGCTATCGGAATGGCGAACGTGTCTGAACCCGTTGAGGGAGGTACTTTGCTCAAACAAATTAGCAACATCGGATTAGAGAAGAATCTAAAGTACCCGTTAGTATTACAAGCAAGAGCATATAAATAAGCTGTATGGAGCGGGCCTAAGCGCCCATCAAGTCAAATTCGGAGGAGGTTTAAGAAATGAGTTGGACTGGAAATGTACTGAGAGTAGATCTGAACGCAGGTACCTGTGCCACGGAGCCCACCAATATGGAATGGGCGCACGACTACATGGGTCAACGGGGTCTCGCCACAAAGTATCTGGTCGAAGAGACGGATCCGAAGGTCGATCCGTTATCGCCAGAAAACAAAATGATATTTGCAACAGGCCCGCTTACTAGCACGATTGCTCCCACCTCCGGCCGCTGGTCGGTGATTTGCAAGGGGCCNCTGACGGGAGCCATTGCCTGCTCTAATTCGGGTGGTTTTTTTGGTGCGGAGTTGAAAAACGCCGGCTGGGATATGGTGATCTTTGAGGGAAAGTCAGCATCCCCTGTCTATCTAGATATCACCAACGATGTGGCGGAACTCAAGGATGCTTCGGATCTGTGGGGCAAGTCGGTCTGGGAGGCCGAGACCACGTTGCGTGACCGTCGCGGGGACCCTGACGTCCGCGTGGCCTCTATTGGCCTCGCCGGAGAAAACGGCGTTCTCTATGCCGGCATTGTGAACGATCTCGACCGTGCTGCCGGTCGGTCTGGCGTTGGTGCGGTGATGGGGTCAAAGAATCTCAAAGCGGTCGTCGTTCGCGGTACGGTGGGCGTCAAAGTGGCCGATCCGATGGCGCTTATGAAAACTTCCAACGCTGCTAAGGAAATCTTGGCCGAGCATGCGGTGACGGGTACCGGTCTGCCGACACACGGCACACAGGTGCTGATGAACATCATTAACGAGGTTGGTGCGCTACCCACTCGCAATTGTCAGGATGTTCAGTTTGACGGTGCCCACGACATCAGTGCTGAGGCCATGGCCGAAGTGCGCGAAAGCGACGGCCAGGCAAATCTGGTTTCCAACCACGCCTGTTTCGGTTGCCCGATCTCCTGTGCGCGTCGTTCCAAAATCGATCCAACGCACTTCACCGTAAAAGATAAACCACAGTACCAACACGTCAGTGGCGGGCTGGAGTATGAGGCGGCCTGGGCACTGGGTGCGGCCAATGGTGTTAATGATCTCGAAGCGTTGACTTACGCCAATTTCCTATGCAACGAGCAAGGGCTCGATCCGATCTCGCTGGGCTCGACCATCGGCGCGGCCATTGACCTGTATGCGTCGGGGGCTATCACCCAGGAAGACACGGGCGGCGTGGCCCTGGAATTTGGTAACACCGAAACGTTTGTCGCCATGGTCGAAGCAACGGCCCGGGGCGAAGGGTTCGGCAAGGAACTCGGACAGGGGTCGAAGCGACTGTGCGAGAAGTACGGTCGTCCGGAACTCTCCATGACGGTGAAGGGCCAGGAGTTTCCGGCTTATGATCCGCGCGGTATTCAGGGGATGGGGTTGACGTATGCGACCTCCAACCGGGGCGCGTGTCATCTGCGCAGCTACACGGTCTCGTCCGAAGTGCTCGGATTGCCGGAAAAAACAGATCCTCTGGTTACAGACGGCAAAGCCGGGCTGGTTAAGGCGTTCCAGGACCTGACAGCCGGTGTGGATTCAAGTGGCACCTGTATTTTCACCACCTTCGCCNTGTCCGGAGATGATATTGCGCCGATGGTGGACGCCTCCTGTGAGGGTGACTGGAGTGTAGAGCGCTTTGTCGAGGTGGGCGAGCGCATCTGGAATATGGAACGTCAGTACAACATTGCCGCCGGATTTACCGGCGCTGATGATACTCTGCCCGAGCGGTTGCTGAAGGATGCAGCGAAGACCGGTCCTGCTAAGGGTCATGTAAACCGGCTGGATGAAATGCTGCCGGAATACTATGAGCTTCGAGGCTGGGATACTTCAGGNGTACCCACTGCCGAGACGCTTAATCGGCTCGGACTCTAGGGCGCAGTACTGCAGGGTCTCAGGACCTCAGACTCCNGGTGATCACTCGATCACCGGGAGTGGGGTCTATTAACCAAGGCAAACTACCATGCACTATGTGATTGCNGGCGCAGGGCCTGCTGCGATTGCGGCAGCCGAGCATCTTCGGGAGCTCGATACGGACAGTGAAGTCACACTGATTGGCGCGCAAACCCAGCCGCCATACTCGCGGATGGCTATCCCTTATTTTCTTACCGGGAAGGTGGGCGAGGANGGTACCTATCTGCGCCGATCTCAGGATCATTATCAGAATCACAGACTCAAGCTCATCCATGGCGAGGTCACGGCTGTTGATCCTAGCGGCCATGCTGTGACGCTTAGTGACGGGCAGCAAATCAGTTACGACAAGTTGTTATTGGCAACGGGTGCCGAACCTATCATCCCGCCGGTTTCCGGCATGGATGATCCCCGAGTGCAGCAGTGTTGGCATCTTGAGGATGCGCAGCGGATCATTGAACTCGCCAAGCCCGGTGCCCGGGCGGTACAGGTCGGCGCGGGTTTTATTGGCTGCATCATTCTGGAGTCCTGGGTGTTGCGCGAGGTTAACCTGACGGTGGTTGAAATGGGTCCCCGGATGGTGCCACGCATGCTGGGTGAAAAAGCCGGCGGCTTGTTGCAGTCATGGTGTGAGTCTAAAGGGGTCACGGTNCACACCAATACTCAGGTGAAGGCAATCGAATCGACAACTGATGAACTGCAGGTGGTGTTGGAGAGTGGTCAGATCTGCCCGGCAGATGTTGTGATCGTGTCTACCGGCGTAAAACCTCGGGTCCACTACCTTGAGGGTTGTGATATCCAAGTGGACCAGGGGATTGTAGTGGATGACCACATGCAGACGAGCCAGCCCGATNTCTATGCCGCCGGCGATTGCGCGCAGGGCCTCGATTTTTCTACAGGGGAGACAGCGGTGCACGCCGTTCAGCCAACAGCGACGGAGCATGGTCGGGTCGCAGCCGCGAATATGGCGGGCGGCAACAACCTTCCCTATAAAGGCAGCCTGAATATGAATATCTTGGATACNTTAGGACTCATCACTTGTTCCTTTGGCGCCTGGGAAGGTGTTGCNGGAGGTGACAGTGCCGAAAGGTACAACCCGGATAACCATCAGTACGTTAATCTCCAGTTTAAGGGCGATGTTCTGGTGGGCGCTAACTCGGTGGGATACCATGAGCATCTGGGTGTACTGCGGGGCTTGATTGAGACCCAGATGCCGCTCGGCGAGTGGAAGGACCGGCTTAAGGAGAACCCAGTAGGACTGGTCGATGCTTATCAGGGCGTTAATCAGGCCGCATTGCAGAACGGTTAATCTTGAGTGTCCGGCGTCAGATGACGATTACCTTCAAGCTTTTCGCGGGTCTCAGCGAGCACCTGCCGGATCATGCCCGTCGAAACAGTGCTGAGATCGAACTTATGCCGAATGAGACCGTCGATCAATTGATTGACCGCCAACAGGTGCCGCGCAAAGACGTGCACTTGGTGTTGGTGAATGGCACCTATCTCGATGAGCGCCAGCGTTCGATCCGTGTTCTGACTGCGGGGGACACCCTGGCGATCTGGCCACCAGTTGCCGGTGGCTAGGTCGTTGCCCTAAGGGATCCTGCACTCACGAACTGCAATGGAAATGCAATGTGAAATGGGCGTAAGCCATGTGGTGTTTTTCAGATCCCTGGCGCAACTACCCGAAGGATGGGTTCGCCAGACCCGGGACGATGGCGCCACGCTCGCTTATGCTGANGGCACCATAGAGATTATACTTAGCGANGAATGCGAACGGCGTTTGGGACTGATTCGNCTCCCCTACACACCCGCAACCTTCCGCTACACGGGACTGTCTGACGAGGAACGGGAAAAGTTTCAGGCAAGATTTAATCTGACNTTTCANCGCGGTGGTGGCTGAACACTCGGCTATGAGCACNATTATTTCAACCGGAAAGCCTATTCTCGATAACTTGGCTCGGCCTTTGCGGGATCTACGGATTTCGGTTACCGACCGATGTAATTTCCGATGTGTTTACTGCATGCCNCGGGAGGTCTTCGGNCCCGGGTATGCGTTTGTGCCGCGCGAAGATCTACTAACGCTTGAAGAAATTGCTCGGATTGCAAGGGTCTTCGCTGCGATCGGGATGCGTAAAGTCAGGATTACCGGGGGTGAGCCATTGATCCGCCGCAACCTCGAACATCTCATCGAAATGATAGACGCGATGGATGAGGTGGACGATATCAGTTTGACTACGAATGGCTCGATGCTGAGCCCAGGTCGGGCAGTNGATCTCAGAAAATCGGGACTCAAACGATTGACCATTAGTCTGGATGCGCTGGATGATCCGACATTTAAGCGCATCAATGATGTGGATTACCCNGTCTCCCGGGTACTGGATGGTATCGAACATGCTCGTGCTGCGGGATTTTCAGGCACCAAGATAAATGTGGTGGTACGTCGCGGATTCAATCAGCATGCTGTGCTGGATCTCGTGAAGCATTTTCGTCATACNGACTGTATCGTTCGCTTTATTGAGTACATGGATGTGGGAGAAACCAACGGCTGGAATCTTGATGACGTTATTCCTGCATCCGATCTGGTTGATGAGATCGATGCGCAGTATCCGCTAGAAGCGATCTCCCAGAATTATCCCGGAGAGGTGGCCAAGCGTTGGCGCTACCGTGATGGTGCTGGGGAAATTGGCTTCATTACCTCAGTCACGCAATCCTTCTGTGGAGAATGTTCCCGCGCCCGGCTTTCTGCCGTNGGCCAGGTTTACACCTGCTTGTTTTCGNGTCAGGGCCATGANCTTCGTGACCTGTTGCGATCCGGTGCCAGTGATGATCAGTTGCTGCAGGCCGTGTGCNAGATTTGGCAGGGAAGGAATGANCGTTACTCTGANCTGCGTGCGACGGCGACTTCGATCCCGGCCTCAGGACAGGCTAAAGTCGAAATGTCGCACATCGGCGGATAGCCAGATACTGNCAGCCTCAAGAGTACGGTGGTCGGTCACTGCAGGCGGGGCAGTCTGGATTTCTCGGTAGATTGATGATTTGCCAGTCCATCGCAATGCCGTCGAAGGCCATCACGCGTCCACGCAGNCCNGGGCCGGTATCGAGTAGCAGATTAAGGGCCTCAAGTGCCTGCATGGTGCCGATTACGCCAACGATAGGCGCGATCACACCTTCCATTGCGCAGGTTGCGGCTTCAATCCCGGTATCCGGATAGAGGCATCGATAGCATGGACANTCAGGGTCCCTAGGGTCGAAGGTGGTAACCTGGCCTTCCCAGCGGATCGCGGCGCCCGACACCAGAGGNGTGCCTGCCGCCATGCAGGCGTCGTTGAGTTCAAAGCGGGAAGAAAAATTATCGGTGCAGTCCAGCACGACATCCGCNGTGCCGACTTGTTCTAACAATTCTTCACCGTCGAGTTCGTAATCCAGCGCCTCCACNACACAGCGGGGGTTCAATCTCTGAATAGTATGCTGTGCNGAGGCAGCTTTGAGNTCGCCCACCGATTTATGGGTGTGAATGATCTGCCGCTGAAGATTGGACTCGTCGACCCGGTCAAAGTCGGTAATGGTTAATTGCCCGACACCTGCGCTGGCAAGATAGAGCGCGACCGGGGAGCCCAGGCCGCCCATGCCAATAATCAGGGCCCGGCTTTGGATCANCTGTTGCTGCCCCTCTACGCCAACCTGGGGGAGTTTGATCTGCCGGCTGTAGCGTTCCTGCTCTGTCGAGTCCATTGCGTTCCAGTCAAGGGCGATGTCAGTAGGGGCAAGTACTCTCGTGGTCGAGTCTCAGTATAGCGATAATCGCAACCGCGGATGAGTCAGAATAGAGTTTCAAATAGCCGGTAAGCNGTCTCGGACATGCCTAGCCTCTGGTATACCTCCTGGGCGTTGCGATTGTCTTTTTCTACGTATAAGCGGATCCCCCGCACGCCCTTATCGTCTTTCGCGAAGGCGGTGACCTCTTCATAAAGTCTTCGGAAGATACCCTGATCACGTGACGACGGGACCACATAAACGCTTTGAATCCACCACAGATTTCCATTGCGCCAGTCACTCCACTCGTAGGTGATCATCAGGGATCCCACGGGCTTTCCTTCAGAGCGTGCGACAAGATAAAAACCCCGGTTAGTGTCATTGAGCACACCGGTCACACCGGCGTGCACCGTCGACGGATTGAGCGCAAGATCTTCCGTCTCGGCCGCCATCGCAATGTTAAACTGGGCTATGGCATCCACATCGTCTGATGAGGCTTTGCCAACAGTGATATTCTCAGGTGACATGGTGGGGCATACTCCATGCGTTGCCGCTTGAAATTAATNTGNTNGGAGGAATCATTTAGATGGCGCAATCTGCAGATTCACGCAAGTTTAACAAAGCCGCATTCATNGGATTAGGTGTCATGGGTTACCCCATGGCGGGACANTTGGCAAGAAACGGTTTTGAGGTGACAGTGTACAACCGCACTGAATCCAAAGCGCAACAGTGGGTGGAAGCNTACGGGGGAAAGAACGCCNCGACACCCGCGCTGGCGGCCGCTGACGCCCAGATCGTGTTCTCATGCGTTGGTAATGACGATGATGTCCGTGCGATCAGCACTGGACCGGACGGTGCATTCTCTGCCATGGCGANCGACTCTATTTTTGTCGACCACACTACCGCATCGGCTGAGGTGGCNCGGGAACTTGCTGCGAAGTGTGCCGACAAGGGAATCGCNTTTCTTGATGCGCCGGTTTCGGGGGGTCAGGCGGGTGCAGAAAACGGCGTGTTGACCGTGATGGTGGGCGGGTCACAGGAGACCTTTGATAGGGCCAAGCCGGTGATGGATAGTTATGCCCGTGCAGTAGGATTGATGGGGCCAGTNGGGAGCGGCCAGTTGACCAAGATGGTCAATCAGATTTGTATTGCTGGCCTGGTTCAGGGGCTTTCCGAAGGATTGGATTTTGCCAGCCGCTGCGGACTGGATGTGGATCAGGTAATTGAGGTGATCTCCAAGGGAGCAGCACAGTCCTGGCAGATGGAAAACCGGGGTCAAACTATGGGCCGCAATGAGTTCGAATTTGGATTTGCAGTTGACTGGATGCGCAAGGACCTGGGGTTGTGTCTTGAGGAGGCGCGCCGGGTCAAGGGTCGACTTCCTGTCACTGCGTTGGTGGACCAGTTCTACGCCGAAGTCCAGGCCATGGGTGGCGGCCGCTGGGATACCTCAAGTCTNATCCGACGTCTACGTGATACATAAGCATTGCAAAGGTATCCGTGNCGCTACTGGAAAAAGATAACAGCGCCCTGATCGTTATCGACGTACAGGANAANTTCNTGTCCAAGTTGTTGCCGGCCGAGCGTGAGCCNTTGGTTGAGCGGATCGCCTGGATTATGAATGTTGCGACGGTTCTTAATATTCCGATCCTCGCCACTGCAGAAGATGTCTCTGCAGACGTGGATATGCTGCCAAGACTTAAAGCGTTGCTGCCGCAAGGTCAGAGCGTCTTTAACAAGATAGTCTTCAGTCTTTATGGGCAAAAAGACATACGNGATGCATTGGAAGTATTAAAAAGAAAAGACCTGGTGCTGGTNGGTCAGGAGACGGATGTGTGCATTGCACAGTCAGCGATTGATCTGGTCAACGCGGGGTACCGGGTTTGGGTGGCTGACGATGCCACGGCGTCGCCCGGCCCCCACCATGAGGCTGGGTTGCGCAGGATGCGCGGTNCCGGCGTGACCGTNAGTGGGATCAAGGGGATCTATTACGAATGGNTGCGTGATGTTCCTACCGCCATCGCNGTGGAAACCGCCGTGAACAAAACACCCTCTGACCTTACGTTGTAGTTTCCGAACGAGACAGCGGTGCGCTAGACTTCCTTCAGCCATTTTGCAGTAAGCNCTGTGTGATGGCGGGCAAGCCATTGCATCGCGATCAGGGTCATGCTGTTGCAAATCTTCCCGGTGTCGAGCAGTGCCAGCGCATCGGCCAACGTCCAGACCGTGGCTCGAATATCCTCTCCNTCTTCGGCAAGTCCATGAATGCCGCCGAGCCCAGAGGTGNCGACACGCCCACAGAAAAGATNCACTTTTTCGGAGCAGGCCCCTGGCGTGGAGAAATANCGTGCNATGGGCTCAAGGGNAGTGANGTCGCAGCCCGCTTCCTCACGCGCCTCGCGCCGCACCATTTCCTCCGNACTCTCCCCAGGNTCGACAATGCCCGCAACACACTCAAGAAGCCAGGGTTGTGGCCACTCAGCAGACCAGGCGCCAACGCGAAACTGTTCAATCAGGATCACCTCGTTGCGCACAGGGTCGAAGGGCAGGACGGCGGCCACTTCGCCGCGCTCCATTACTTCTCTTGAAAGTGAATCTGTCCAATCACCGTCGTATTGCTCATGTGTCAACAGATAGCGGGTGACCTTGAGATAGCCATCGCTGATTCGTTCCTGGTTCTTAACCTTTACCCGATAGGGATCAGCCATCAGATCAGGATCTGTTTGGCAATGGCGGTACACCCAGGCGCTCGTGCCCTGGTCCCAGAATGCCCTCAATACAGGCCGCGACCGCAAGCAGTTGCTCTTCGTGACCATGGGGTGCCATCAACTGCAGCCCAACCGGCATCTGGTTCGCATCAAGGCCCACCGGCACGGTGATTGCGCAAAGCCCCAAATAGTTGGCCGGGCAGGTGTTTCGAAGTGCGCCCATATTCTTCGGGCGATAAGCCTCAACCGTCTGTACATCTTCAACTGCAGGCGGCGAGACAGCAACGGTGGGGCTGACCATCACCTGACAGGAGGAAAACCGCTCGGCCGCGCTGCGACTCAACTCGCGAAGGCGTCGACGACGATGAAGATACTCGCTGGCGCTGATGGACCCACCGTCCCGGATGCGCGAAGAAACTACCGGATCGAGTGTCTCGCGCCATTGCGGTGCGGTCGAGGAAAGCATCTCGTCGATCTCGGCGGCGACGACACTGCCCACCTTCAGAAGTTCTATCGACGGGGCGGCCTCGGGAAGCGCCGCGCTGACCGTCTGAACGCCAGCTTGTCCCAGTGTTTTTAGAGCTTCATCTACTGTTTCGCTGATCCCAGGATCACAGTCGTCCCACAGGGCGGATTCGCCTGTGCCAAGCACAAAGTCTGCGGGTGTGCATCGGGCAATCTCGCGCGCTAGCCGCGGTCCGTAACTTCGCTGATGAGGATCGATGGCAGAAAAGGCAGTAACAGTATCGGCAACACTTCTCGTCAGAATGCCGGCGGTATCCAACGTGGGACTGAGCGGGAAAATACCGGAGACAGGCCAGCGGCCATAACTGGTCTTTAAGCCAACATTTCCGGTCACGCTCGCGGGAATCCGTACCGAGCCCGCAGTGTCGGATCCCAAGGCAACCAGCGCGGTACCCTCACACAGGCTGACTCCCGCGCCGCTGCTGGAGCCTCCAGGAGCGCGATGGGTATTTGCGTCCCAGGGATTTCTGGGGGTTCCCCAATGACTGTTGACACCCAGTCCGCCAAAAGCGAACTCAACTGTGTGTGTCTTGCCGGAAAAAACAGCGTGTTGGGCACGCAGACCACTGATGAGATCACCCTCGGCCTGCCAGGGTGGAGGCATCGGTGCCGGGGAGCCCGCGAAGGTCTGCGTACCATTAACGCCGTAGAGGTCCTTAACCGAAATGGGGATACCCTGTAGTACGCCTGAATCCTGGGCATTGGCAAAAGCCGCATCGGCAGTACGGGCCTGCTCCAGAGCCAGTTCCGGTGTCCATTCCCGGTAAGCGTTCAGCGAGGCCTCGTGGGCATCGATACAGTTCTGGGTGAGTTCGACGGCGCTCAGCGATCCGTCCCGCAATGCTTGGGCAATGGCAGCGAGGCTCATATTCCGGATAGGTTCAGACATGGTCGGTTCCCTCATGCTCCATGAGCGTGCAGTGTACGCCATCCTCCCCAAAGGTAATGATCTCTGCCTTATGGCCCGTGCGGGCACAGTAAGCGAGTAAGTCAGAAGTGGCGATGGTGGTCGTTCTCGTGTTGACGAGTGGATGCAAGTAGATAACCTCAGTTTGTGTCAGCACAGAGTCGATGACGAAACGCACAGCACTTGTTATATCGTTCACAAGGGCAAATGGAGAAACTGATCCGGGTTTTATGCCAAGGTACTGCATCATCCGGGCCTCAGAGGCAAAAGAAAAGCGACCGGCTCCCAAAGCCTTTGCCAGCATTTTGAGATCGACATTCCTGTCCTCATGGCAACTGACCAGCCACATTTGCCCCTTTTTGTTTCGCAGGAATAAGTTCTTGATATCTCCCATACCCCCCGGGGTTACCCTGAGCGTCTTACTGTCTTCTACGGTGAACATGGGTGCATGCTCGGTTGTCGAGGTTTCGATGCCGAGTGACGCCAGTTCCGCCAGCAGGGCTTTTGAGCTTTTTGGCAGGGAGCCGTCGATCAAGTGACCGGTGGTGTCAGTGCAGGTGTTTCGCAAGGGTTTGAGCCGTAGAGATAGCTATAATGGCGATCATCAAGCACGCCATTTTGCCACACTGAAGCCAGAGTTCCTTTATGCCAGCGACTGCCCGCCGCAAAACGAAATCGAAAAGGGCCAGGCGTCCCTCCCCCAAAGCGCAAGCCAGCCCGCGTAAATATGAGACCGTGCCGGTCTCCGAGTTTACCGAGCGCTCCTACCTGAACTATTCCATGTACGTGGTGCTGGATCGGGCGCTGCCGAGTCTCGCTGATGGCCTTAAGCCGGTACAACGGCGAATCGTGTACGCCATGTCTGAGCTCGGTCTGGCAGCTTCGTCCAAATACAAAAAATCGGCCAGGACCGTAGGAGATGTGCTGGGCAAATTTCATCCTCATGGCGACTCTGCCTGCTATGAAGCGATGGTTCTGATGGCGCAGCCTTTCAGTTTTCGTTATCCGCTGGTGGATGGTCAGGGTAACTGGGGATCACAGGATGATCCGCGGTCATTCGCTGCCATGCGCTACACCGAGGCTCGGCTCTCCGCTTTTGCTGAGATGCTGCTGTCAGAACTCGGGCAGGGAACCGTGGACTGGGGGCTCAATTTTGACGGTACCCTGCGTGAACCGCGACTGCTGCCTGCCCGGCTGCCCAATGTCCTGCTGAACGGTAGTTCCGGTATTGCTGTGGGGATGGCAACCGACATTCCCCCACACAATCTGCGTGAGGTGGTCAGTGCCGCGATTCGCCTACTGGACAACAGCCGTACCACTCTGGACCAGTTGTGTGAACATGTACAGGGGCCTGATTTTCCGACGGAGGCCGAAATTGTGACGCCGATGGAGGAGATTCGTGAGGTCTATCGCACGGGATATGGTTCGGTTCGCCAGCGCGCGGTTTGGCGGGAAGAGGGCGCCGACATCGTGATTGCGGCGCTACCCTACCAGGTATCCGGAGAGCGGATCATTGAACAGGTCGCGACGCAGATGTCATCCAAGAAACTGCCGCTTGTGGATGATATTCGTGACGAGTCAGATCATGAGAACCCGACCCGCATTGTGATCGAGCCCCGGTCCAACCGAGTGGATAAAACAGCGTTGATGGATCACCTTTTTGCCACCACTTCGCTGGAACAAAGTTATCGGGTCAACATGAACATGATTGGTCTGGATGGCCGGCCAAAGGTGTTCGATCTGAAAGGTGCACTCAAGGAGTGGTTGGAGTTCAGGATCACTACCGTCAAGCGACGTCTTGAGTTTCGGCTCGACCGGGTGGTCAAGCGCCTGCATATCCTCGACGGACTCCTGATCGCCTATCTCAATATTGATGCCATTATCAAGATAATCCGCCAGGAAGAAGAACCGAAAAAGGTGCTGATTAAGCGATTCAAGCTGAGTGAAATTCAGGCAGAGGCGATTCTTGAGTTAAAGCTGCGGCATCTCGCCAAACTTGAAGAGATGAAAATCAATAGTGAGCAGCAGGAACTGGCCCGGGATAAAGCGGAGCTGGAGAAAATCCTGAAGTCACGCGATCGGCTGAAGAAATTGGTCGGCAAGGAATTGCTCGCTGATGCCGAGGATTTCGGCGATGACCGGCGCTCACCTCTAGTCGTGCGCGAAGCGCCCCAGGCGCTAAGTGAAACTGCGCTGATTCCGTCAGAACCCATCACCGTGGTGCTATCTCGTAACGGATGGATACGGGCGGCCAAGGGCACAGAGATTGATCCCCGCGAACTCTCCTATCGCGGTGATGACGGTTATCTGCATTCCGGTCCTGGGAAGACCAACCAGCCTTTGTTGTGTATTGATTCAACCGGGCGCGTATACGGCCTTCGTTCGCATGAGTTGCCGTCTGCGAGGAGCCTTGGTGAGCCCGTGGCCAAGCAATTGAAGCCGCCTACCGGAGCCACCTTTTGCGGCCTCATGATCGGCGAGAACAGCAGTCGTTACCTGTTGGCCTCGGACGCAGGATACGGCTTTGTGGCGACCTTGGAAGATTTACTTACCCGTAACAAGTCGGGAAAGGCGGTCCTGAGCGCACGCGGTGCCGGTGTACTGGCACCTCAACGGGTATTCGAATATGAGGATGACTGGGTCGCGGCGATTACCGATACCGGTCGTCTTCTGATTTTCCCGCTCGCTGAACTACCGTTACTGCCAAAGGGCAAAGGGGTGAAGCTGATCAATATTCCGGGCCCACGCCATAAGGCCGGCGAGGAGAAACTTACGGCGGTCGCGGTGTTTCGTGAAGGCGACGCCCTGCGTCTTTTCGCCGGTAAGCAGAATATGCGCCTTAAGCCCTCGGATATCGATACCTTCGCGGGGTCCCGCGCCCAGCGGGGCAGGGTGTTGCCTCGGGGTTACCAGCGCCCGACGGCGATCGAAACGATTCCTGCATGACCCGTTCCTGCTCTACCGTGGCAAGGTCTGAAGACGAAGCCGCCCGCATCGCCGCTTAGAAAGGCAGCGCCAGTCCTGGGCGCAGCGCCAGAATCTGCTCCCGGTAGAGGTTCTGAATCCGCCGGAGTGCGAGCTCCGTGTCTGCTTCAAAGCGCAAAATAACGGTTGGCGTAGTGTTCGATGCCCGGGCGAGGCCAAACCCATCTTCAAAATCAACGCGGACCCCATCGATATTGCAGATCTGTCCACCCGAAAAGTCGCCTTCGGCTACCAACTCCCCGACCAACGCATGATGTTCCCCCTCCTGCATTTCGATTCGAAGTTCTGGTGTATTCACCGTGTCGGGAATTTCAGCAAAGACGGCGCTCGGCAGCCGGGAATCATTCGATAACACTTCGCATAGCCGTGCGGCGGCATAAAGCGCGTCGTCAAATCCGTACCAGCGCTCCTTAAAAAAGAGATGTCCGCTCATCTCCCCGGCAAAAGCGCCGCCGGTTTCACGAAGCTTCGCTTTTATAAACGAGTGTCCGGTCTTCCACATCAGCGCGTCACCGCCGGCATGTTTGATGGCTGCCGGCAGCAGTCGCGTGCACTTGACGTCATAGATGATCTTCGCGCCTGGGTTGCGCGACAGGATATCCTGCGCAAAGAGGATCATCTGGCGATCCGGCCAGATGACCTGGCCGGTGTCGGTCACCACGCCCAGTCGATCACCATCCCCATCAAAAGCGACTCCTAGATCAGCTTCTTCACGGTGTACGGCTTTGATGAGCGGTGCGAGATTGCCGGCAACGCTGGGGTCAGGGTGGTGATTGGGAAAGGTGCCGTCGACCTCGCTGAAGAGTTCGACAACCTCACAACCGATATCCCGCATCAGTTGGGGTGCTGCCATGCCGGCAACGCCATTGCCGCAGTCGGTCACCACTCGGAGGGGTCGTTTTAGCCGGACGTCCGCAACTACCCGACGCATATATTCGGGAACCACGTCTTCTGTGTGCCGCTGTCCGGTACCAACCGAAAACTCCCGATCCTCAATCCGTTTGCGCAGGTCCTGTATGCGTTCGGCCGCCAGTGTGTGGGTGCCGATCATGACTTTGAGCCCGTTGTAGTCGGGCGGATTGTGACTGCCGGTGACGGAAACCGCGGAACCGATATCAAGTGCCTGAGTTGCGAAATAGGTGAGCGGCGTTGGTACCATGCCAATGTCCACGGCATCGCAGCCAGTGGCACAGATACCTTCCATCAATGCCCCCGCAATCGTGGGGCCCGACAACCGACCATCACGACCGACTACCACCGCCCGGTCGCCCGCCGCCAGTGCCTCGGTGCCAATGGCGCGGCCAATCTGCTCGACGATATCCTCAGTCAGTGACTTTCCGACGATACCGCGAATATCGTAGGCCTTGAAGATTTCGGGATGGGGAACGTCCATAGGCTGGGGATTGTAGCCTCAGATTTAGGCAATGCGGTGTCTACTAGACAGAACTCCAAGTATCGTTTAGCCTGTTGTTGAGGAAGTAAAGATGTAGATCAGAGATCATATATGACCCTATCTTCAGAAGGAGGAGAACCATGACCAAAAGTAAAGAATTTATTGCCCGGCTTCAGGACGGGCAGTTTACCCGGCGTCAGGCGATTAAAGCGCTTGGGGCCATGGGACTTGTTGTTGGCGCCGTGCCGCTAGGTGTGCGTTCTGCACTCGCTGGCGACAACGCCACGTACTTTACCTGGGGCGGCTACGATGATGACGGCATGTTCGCGCCGTATATTGCCCAGCACGGCGGCCCCCCTAACTATGTCACCTACGGTGATGCTGAAGAAGGGCTCACCAAGATGAAAGCGGGCTTTGTGGTGGACGTTACTCATCCGTGTTCCAACGATATTCCGCGGTGGAAGGATTCAGGTATGTTCCAAGGGATGGATAAAGGCCGTCTCTCACACTACGGCGATCTTTTTGCGGACCTGGTTAACCTGCCCGGGGCTAATGACAACGCCGGCCAATGGTTTATGCCCTTTGACTGGGGTGCAACCTCGATCACTTATCGTACGGATCTTGTTGATCTTCAGGGTAAGGCCGAATCCTGGGAGATGCTGTTCGATCCCCGTTATAAAGGCCGGATCGCCGTGATCGATAGCGCTGCGGATACCTGGTACTGCATGGCTATTCTGGCGGGTGTCGATATCGGCAAGCCGCTGACCGGAGATGACATCGACAAAACCAATGCCCTGATGAAGAAACTCCGGCCGCAAGTGCGGATGTTCACCAACGATATGACATCGCTGCAACAGGCTATGGCCTCTGGCGAAATTGTTATGGCCATCACGTGGAATGAAACGCCGGTCGCGCTCGCAGGAGAAGGCCATGCTGTGCGCTTCGCAGGACCTAAAGAGGGCGCCCTGACCTGGTGTTGCGGGCTTATGATGCACAAGGATGCGCCGAATCTTGACGGGGCTTATGATATTGTGAATGCCATGACGTCTCGCGAGACCGGGGTATACGTTATTGACTGGTGGGGTTACGGTCACTCCAACGCTGCAGCATTCAAGATGGCGGACCCGGGTATCCTCGCCCAACTCGGTCTTGATAAAGACCCCATTGCCTATCTCAATGCTGGACATATGGGGGTTCCCCAGTCCGATGAGGTCGAAACCCGTATCAATCGCGACTTCGAGGCGATTAAGACCGGCTTCTGATCCCCACTAACCCACTACCTGGCATCAGCCAGGTAGTGGGTCACTTTGCATTCCCGCAGGAATCGGGGCCAGAGTTTCCGAAGAGGTATTCGACCCTCAACCTGGTCTTAGTCCTTATGAGAATCGTGAGTCACCTTTTGACGCTGACGTCAGTGGCGATATATTTCCTGTCGGCTTAGGGATGACAATGCCGATGAATAGCACAGAATCCAAAACAGTATCGCAGGTCCGTGACTACGTGAGCCGGCGGCCGGGATTGCGTGGCTATCTGCTGCTGTCCCCGACTTTAATGATTGTCGGCACGTTGATGCTCATACCAGTGCTTGGGATGGCGGTGATGAGTTTTTGGCAGCAGACAGGCCATATGGCCTTTGACATGAGCGGTACGCTCAACAATTACGTCGAAGCGCTTACCCGGGACATGTATCGGGTACTCTTTCTTCGGTCGCTGGCGATCTCAGGTCTGACGACCCTTGTCACAGTCGTGATGGCATTTCCACTAGCGTATTTCATTGCCTTTTATGTCAAGCGCCACAAGATGGTCTGGATCATTGTGGTTACTTTGCCATTCTGGACGAGTTATCTGCTGCGGGTATTTTCGTGGAAGGTAATCCTGGGCTACAACGGGGCGGTCAACTCAGGCCTGATCTCTCTTGGGATTATCGGTGAACCACTGACCTTTCTGATGTACAACCCCACGGCGGTGGTTATTACGCTGACACATGCTTGGGCAACCGTCGCCATTTTGCCAATTTATGTGTCGCTTGAGAAAATCGATCGGTCTGTTCTCGAAGCGGCAACCGATCTTGGCGACAGCCCCTTTATACGGTTTGTTCGAGTCGTCCTGCCACTCGCATTACCGGGTATTCTGGCGGCGTCTGTCCTGATCTTTATTCCGACTGTGGGGGATTACGTCACGCCTTCGCTGGTGGGCGGGTCCGACGGCTATATGATCGCCAACGTGATTCAATTCCAGTTTGGCCGTGGCAGTAACTGGCCGTCAGGTGCCGCGATTTCCTTAACCGCTATGACCCTTGTGGCTATCCTGGTCGGCGTCTTTGTATGGTCGGCACGACGACTCAGTGGGAGGCGTACATGAACCCCGGCACTCGTCTGGCGGCACGGATTCTCGGCACCTACGCCGTGATTTACGTGGCCTATCTTTATATCCCGGTACTCTTTTTGCCGCTTTTCTCATTCAATGATTCCATCTATATCAGTTTCCCACTACGTGGCTGGACGATGAAATGGTACGAGACTATGCTCGCTAACGATGCGCTTCACCGGGCATTGATCAACAGTCTTAAAGTCGGCTTAGCGACAGCCTTTATCAGCACGGTACTGGGTATTCTGGGAGCTCGCGCGGTCACCCGGTACCGTTTACCCGGTCAAAAACCCGTGGTCGCCACGATCATGCTGCCTCTGGTGGTGCCCGAGATCATCTTGGCGATGGCGTTGCTCATGGTCATCTTGCGCGCCGGGGGTTCTTTGGGCCTGGTGAGTATCGCGGCCGGACATATTCTGCTCTGTGTACCATTCGCCATGGTCGTGCTGATGTCACGTTTTGAAGGCTTCGACCGGTCGTTGGAGGAGGCATCATATGATTTGGGCGAAAACGGCTGGTGGACATTCTGGCGTGTGACCTTCCCGAACGTATTGCCGGGAATCGTAGCGAGCCTGTTGTTAACCTTCACCATCTCTTTTGATGAATTCATCATGGCATTTTTCTTGGGCAGTACCGAGCCTACTTTGCCCGTCTTCATGTGGAACCAGTTACGGTTTCCCAAACTCCTTCCCGGGGTTTTGGCGTTGGGTGCGTGTATTCTCATTGCAAGTGTATTTATCGTCCTGGTCGCCGAGTGGTTTCGGCGGCGCAACACCCTTAATTCACAGTCGGGAGATGTGATCATTGGATAACGCATTTATCGAAATCATCGGAGTGTCGAAATCGTTCGGCAGTGTGACAGCTGTCGACGATATCTCGGTCTCTATACGTCAGGGTGAGTTTTTCTCGTTGCTGGGCCCGTCGGGCTGCGGCAAGACTACGTTGTTGAGAATTCTGGGCGGACTTGAGATGCCTGGAGGCGGCAAGGTCATGATTGACGGGCAGGATATCACGCACATGCCGGCGCATCTGCGGCCGACCAATATGGTGTTTCAGAACTACGCAATTTTTCCCCATCTCAACGTAGAGCAGAATGTAGCTTACGGTCTACGCCAGCAGAGGTTGTCCCGTGAGGAGCAGATGGAGAAGGTTTCATCAGCACTTTCGATGGTGAAGCTCGAAGGGTTTGAGAAGCGGGGTGCCGATGAAATGTCTGGGGGTCAGAAACAAAGGGTGGCCCTCGCAAGAGCCTTGATCAAACGGCCAAAAGTACTGCTTCTAGACGAGCCCTTGGGTGCCCTGGATAAAAAA
The DNA here is from genome assembly GCA_002171735.1 of Proteobacteria bacterium TMED61. GTDB lineage: Bacteria > Pseudomonadota > Gammaproteobacteria > Arenicellales > UBA868 > UBA868. The sequence continues at coordinate 140,617 of NHDO01000041.1, forward strand.
TTGCGCGAGGAGATGCAGATTGAATTGCGTATGCTGCAGCAGCAGGTTGGTATCACCTTTGTTTTTGTCACTCACGACCAGGAAGAGGCGTTGACGCTTTCCGACCGCGTAGCAGTGATGGACGAAGGGAAAATCCTGCAGATGGATTCGCCCCGGCAGATCTATGAGCGGCCGAGCAGTCGGAAAGTGGCCGACTTTATTGGCCAGATGAACCTGCTTGAGGGTGTGGTCCAATCGGTGGGGGAGAAGGTGACCGTAAAGACATCGGCCCTGGGTGAGGTCAGCGTTTCGGAAAATGACCAGGCCGTTAACGTTGGGGATTCCGTTACCCTTGCGGCCCGTCCTGAAAATCTGCGCTTGCGGGCAGATTCCGAACCCGGCGCTGTCAAGGTAACCCTAGCCGCCAGTGCGTTTTGGGGTCATACCACCTACTACCGGGTCACCGCGGTGGGTGCAGAGACGGATCCTCTGGATGTGGCCCAGCAGGATTATGGTGGACCTGGGCGGACCGGCGATGAGACCTGGCTATGCTTTAACCCGGAGGACCTTTTGCTCCTGAAGTACTAGTATTGACGGTTTGAATTCCCTCCAACTGTACAGGTATACAGAAAATTGTATACTCATACAATGAAGGAACAAATTTAAATCGAAAGCCGGGTACCATGAACGCAGTCTCCTCCGCTGGATCCAATCGGCTAAATGTCGACCGGCGTGGCCAGTTGATTGAATCCACCATTGAGGTCATCTACCGTGACGGCCTTTCCCGGCTGACCCTCGCCAAGGTTGCTCACCAGGCTGGCCTATCAACCAGCATTGTCAATTTTTACTTCAAGACCAAAGAGCAACTGCTCCTGGAAACGCTTAAGACAGTTTCTCAGGAGTACGAGGCCGCGGTGGATAAAGCTTTCGCGAGTTCCTCTGACCCGGTAGAGACGCTAAAGACACTGGTAGAGGCCATGCTGGATCCCGAGCTTTGTACCCCGGCCCGTGCTGCGGTGTGGTATGCCTTTATGGGAGAGAGCCAGGCCCGGGCTGACTACTCCAGGGCGGTGAGGGTCCGGGAACTCGCTATACGTCAGCGCATTGAAGGGTTGTTTACTGATTTGTTCAGTGAGGCCGAGGCATCCGCATCAAAAGGAAGTCATGCCATTCCGCTGGCACGCGCTTTGGATGCACTGATCGACAGTATCTGGGAGCAGTCGGTGATGGAGCCCGATATGCTCGATCTCGACCATGCACGAAAGATCTGCCTCGATTACCTTGCGAGTGTGTTGCCGGAGGGTCTTGATACATCTATCGGTACACCATCCGGAAACCCGACGTCGATCTCGACCGACATCAGCGAGGGAATGCTGTCAGCCTGGACTTATACCAGCACCGAGTTGTATGACCTGGAGATGGCGGAGCTCTTCCGACGCGAATGGATGCTGGCAGGGCATATCGCTGACGTGTCCGCCCCGGGAGACTATCTGACACTCGAACTGGGCCCGGAACGCGTTCTGGTCATGCGTGATGAGAGGCATCAGCTGCATGCCTTTCACAACGTCTGCCGTCACCGCGGTTCCCGTGTGGTGCCCAAGTCACAGGGCAACTGCGGACACGTGATGCGTTGCCCCTTTCATGGCTGGACCTATCGTCTTGATGGACGGCTAAAGAGTGTCCCCCGTCTACCCACATTCGAAGGCCTTGATATCCATCAGCAGGGTTTGATCCCCCTTGACGTCGAGGTTTGGCAGGGCCTGGTGTTCATTCGTTTCGAGGCGGGTGGAGAGCCGGTGGCGAAACAACTGGAGGTCATCGAAGAGCATGTCGGCAACTATCGCTTGGCTGACATGATCTCGCTCGGTGAAGCCAGTGTCAGTGAGGTTTCCTACAACTGGAAGTTTTTTCATGATGTCGACAACGAGGGGTATCACGTACCCAGCGCACATCCGGCACTTCAGGAACTGTATGGGCGGTCTTATCGCGACGATCTCATCGGGGGGATTTCTGTATCGACGGGAGTGGTTGACGATTACCCAGCGACTTCATGGAGCGTCGCGCGGTACAAGTCGCTATTGCCCGACGCCGAACATCTGCCCTCTGAGTCGCGCCGTCTGTGGCTGTACTTTGGAATTTTTCCCAACGCAGTGATTTATTTTTATCCCGAAAAGGCCGGGTATTACATGACCTTGCCGCGCAGTCCCAATGTGACCCAGGTGGTATCCCGGGAATACGGCCTGCCGGATGCCTCCCGGCAGATGCGGGCGGCACAGTATCTCAGCGGCCGTATCGACACTCTGACCAGTCAGGAGGATAACGCGCTTGTGCAGTGGCTTCAGGAGGCGGCAGGGACAAGTGTTTTCCCGCTCGACAATCTTGCTGATATCGAAGCGGGTGTGCTGCAGTTTCACCGTCGCCTCAAACAGAAGATTCCCGTAATGCGCAGATGCCGCCCGCCGGTATTGGGAACGCTGGCCAAGGACAACCAGGAACTGCAGGCGGGAACGCTCGCCTGACCACTCCCGCTTTGGGGTCCTTAAGAATTCAACCAAAAATCGATCAAACACTAAAGGAGTATCCAGATGACAACAAGCCCTAGCCCGATTGACCTTCCAGCGATCCGACGTATGGATGCGCACGTTGTTCACCCCTGGGAATCTTTTGATAAACCGAATGCGAGCCGTACGGTACTGGGCGTTGGTGATGGGGCCTATGTTTTTGATGCCAAAGGCAATCGTCTATTGGATGGTCCTGGCGGCATGTGGTGCGTCAACGCTGGCCATGGCCAGCAGACGATCGTTGACGCGATTCATCAGCAGGCCGCGCAGTTGTCGTACACCAGTCCATGGAGCCATCCAACCGAATCCGCAGCCCGCCTGGCTGATCGTCTTGCTGCCGTTGCGCCCGGAGATCTTGACCACGTGTTTTACGCAACCGGTGGATCAACCGCGGTAGATTCGGCGCTGCGCTTTATGATGTTCTATAACAATGTCTTGGACCGGCCGGAGAAGAAACACATTATCTCCCGTCATGACGCCTACCATGGCAGCACTTATCTTGCCGCTGCCGTGTCAGGAAAGTCTCGGGACAAGAGTTGGCTCGATACAAGGCTCGATACAGTACATTTTATTTCATCTCCCAATCCCTACCGTCGGCCGGAGGGAATGAGTGTGGACGCCTTCAAACAGTTTTTAATCAAAGAACTGGAGGATAAGATCCAGGAGGTTGGCCCGGATAAGGTAGGCGCGTTCATTGCGGAGCCGATACTTGCCTCCGGGGGCGTCATTGTTCCGCCACCGGGATACCACGCAGCCTGTCTCGAAATCTGCCGCCGCCATGACATCATATATATATCGGATGAAGTGGTGACCGGATTCGGTCGCTTGGGCCACTGGTACGCATCCGAACCTGTTTTCGATATCACGCCGGACATCATTATTTCGGCCAAGGGTCTGACTTCCGGGTATATCCCCTTATCCTGTGTAATCATTTCCGATAGGTTGATTCAGGCGGTCAGTGGCGACAGCGACCGCGGCTCCGTGTTTTCCAATGGCTTTACCTACTCGGGTCATCCGGTTGCTTGCGCGGCGGGAATTGCCAATATGGAAGTCTTTGAATCGCAGGAACTGCTTGAGAATGCACGGGAGGTGGGCCCCTATATGCAGACGCAGTTGCGGACCTTGTCGGATCTTCCGATCGTGGGTGATATCCGTGGCATGGGGTTGATGGGTTGTGTTGAGTGTGTTGTCAGCCAGGAGAGCCGAGAACCTCTGGAATTGGACTACGAGGTAGGCAGTCGAATTGATCAGCACTGCCAGGCGCTGGGTTTGTTGGTTCGACCGCTGATCAATATGTGCGTAATGTCTCCGCCGCTATGCATCACCCGCGAACAGGTCGACGAAATGGTCAGCATCCTTCGTGAAGGGATCGTACGTACCATGGAGGATTTGCACAAAGAGGGAGTGACAACCTTCGATTGAGTGATGCTATTAAGCAGATCCGGCAACGATCATGACTGAAACACTGGTAATTGCCTTTACCACTTTTTTTGCCACTATCGGCCCAATCGATATGGCGGTTGTGTACGCCGCGTTATCACGCGGAATGCCGCCCCGGCAGCGTTGGCGCACTGCTGTGCGCGCTGTATTTCTGGCCTCCTGCCTGCTATATGCATTTGTCCTGTTTGGCCAGGTACTCCTTGACCGCCTTGGTATTTCTATTCCGGCGTTGCAGACTGCCGGTGGCATCCTGTTGTTTCTAGTAGGGCTGGATATGGTTTTCGCACGTCACTCCGGCGTGGTGTCGACGACCCAGGATGAGGATCGAGAAGCGCGTGAGAGAAAGGATATCGCGGTATTCCCGCTTGCCACGCCCTTGATCGCGGGGCCGGGCGCAATCGGTGCCGCGATTTTGCTAATGACCAATGCCGGGGACGATTTAGTTAAGCAAGTGGCAGTGGTCACGAGCCTAAGTTTCGTGCTCCTGTTGACTCTGGTGTTAATGTTTGTGGCAGGTCAGGTACAGCGCCTACTGGGTGTGACCGGTATGAATGTGGTCAGCCGGATATTCGGACTTCTCTTGACGGCACTCGCTGTGCAGTTTGTGTTTGATGGAATTAAGGGCTCGGGCCTAATCAACGTTTGAGCAGTGCTGGTGATGGATTGTGCGCCTGGGCGTACTCGTGGCAGGCGTGCCAGTCTTCCGCAAAGTGGTCGCGGATGTGATCGAGGCTGGCCGGCTCGATCAGCGGACTGGGATCAAGGAGCGATCTGGGGACCAGTTGTGCAATACCCAGGATGCCATAGCAGGCCCACAGCCTAAGACGTCGTTGCACCCGATGAACTCCCGGATGCCGCGCTGGTTTAGGAATCTTGGCAAATAGATATTGCCCCACCCGCCGCATGATTTTGAGTTGACCGTCGCTCCACGAACTATGCACCACTGACAGATCAATTCGGTCACGCCGGTAACGGGCACCGGTGAATGCACACAATTTATCAATAAGTGCAAAGGGATCCGTCTTCAGTTCCTCATGAAAAAGGACCAGTGGCCTTGAATTGAAACGTTTTTCAATAGCCTTGATCATCGGCATAAAGCGCATCTGTGGCTCGCCCCAAACGAGCGGTTCAGGATTGTCGATATCTGCATAACGCTCGAAGTCCATGCTGCCTCCATTTTTGAGATAGCGTCGATAATGGGAGGCGATCCAGCGGTCATGCCGACGCAGCACCAGAATGATCCGCGCATCCGCCTTAAACGCAGCAAACTCATCGAGCCGATGGTCTAAGCGGTAGGCGGCCTCACGTGAGATCAGGTAGCGCTGATCACGGGTTCGTTCGATCAGAGCCCGGTAACCGCGATAACGGTCACGAGGTACATAATGGATATCTTCCAGTTTCGGAAAAACCTGGTTCTGCAGGTAGGTCGAGGCGGCTTTACCCAGACCAACATGATAGAAAATCTGGTATTCGTTGGGATCTCGGGCCACGGTCTGCCGGCTGGCGTTCGCTCTTAGTTAGTGCGTTCAGTCTGTGCGCGCTGGGCCAGATAGTTCATCAGGTCAATGAGTTCGTTGTGACCCCCAGCCCAGGACACCTTGGTCCGATACTTTCCGTCGATAATAATTGTTGGCACACCGTCGGTTTCGTATCGACCGGACATGTCTGCAGCATGTGCGACCATGGAGTCGACACCAAAAGAATTGAAGGTATCGAGTATGGGCTGTGGATCGAGACCCTGTTCTGCTACCCAGTCTGCAACTTGTTCTAATGATCTGAACTGTTTTTTCTCTTCATGGATCGCTTCAAAGTAAGGCTCGTGCAATCGATCTACCAGTCCAAGGGCAACAAAAGTGTAATAAACCCGTGCATCGAACGCCCACGAGCGGTTAAGAACCGCAGGAAATCGGACGAATTCCACGAAGTCGGGTTTGTTCTTCAGCCATTTGTTTAGGTACGATTCCAGCGCATAGCAGTGTGGACAGCGGTACCAGAAGAGTTCGAGTACTTCGATCTTGTCGCCCGTATGTACGGGCTGGGCTACCTGAAGCTCAAAAAAGTTGACGTCCTGCTGATACTCCTGGGCCACGCTCGGCAGGCTTAAAATAAAAACGAGGCTCAGGGTGCTTAAGACTTTATTCATTAAAGTTTCCTCTGGAGGGATGCTTTTCTCAGTTGAGACGTGCGCCAAGCAATTCTCGGAGTCCGTCGAAGCTGCCATTGCTCATCATCACAATCTGGTCGCCGGGTTCTGCTATGTCACAGACTGTATCGACGATCTCTAAAACGGAATCACAGACAGTAATTTTAGCCGCGTCGGTTAAAGGTGTCAGTTCCGAAGGATCCCAATCAAGATCATCGCGTCGGCGGATAATAGCCGCGTCCGCGATGGCCAGCGCCTGCGCAAGTTCTATACGATGAACCCCGCGTTTCATGGTGTTGGAGCGGGGTTCCAGAATTGCGATCAGTTTTCCACCGTAATCCACGGCCTGAAGTGAGCGCAGGGTTTCACGAACCGCCGTGGGGTGGTGCGCGAAGTCGTCGAATAACGCGATTGATGATGAAGGGTTGGTCCGCTCAAGGCGACGTTTGGGTGCCTGAAATTCAGCTAGTGATGCGCAGGCCACTGCGGGTTCAGCACCAATGACCTGACTGGCAGCGATCGCGCCGAGCGCGTTCGCCATATTGTGTCTACCCATCAGGGTCCAGTTCACCGTGGCTACATGGACATTTTCGTTGAAGACCTCGAAGCGTCGGCAGTCGGCCTGTAGCGCAACGGCACGCCAAGTTGCCGGCACGTCAGTACAGCTGTAGGAGACGATCCGGGACCAGCAGCCGCGAGCGAGCAACTCGTTCAATTCGGCGTGATCTGCATTGACGAGTATCACGCCGTCCGACGGCACGCTTCGCAGTAAGTACTCGAACTGTCGCTCGATGTCGCCAATGCTGTCGAAGATATCAGCATGGTCAAACTCGAGGTTGCCGAGAATCAGAACATCAGGACGGTAATGAAGGAACTTTGGGCGTTTATCAAAGAATGCCGTATCGTATTCATCCGCCTCAATAACGAACCAATCTCCGGTACCGAGTCTTGCCGAGACGCCAAAATTTCCAGGAACCCCTCCGATCAAAAATCCAGGTTCAATTCCGCATTGATCCAGAATAAAGGCAGCGATGCTGGCGGTCGTCGTTTTGCCGTGTGTGCCGGCAACTGCCAGCACTGGCTTTTGTGGAATAATGACCTCCCGCAGCCACTGAGGTCCAGAAGTGTACGGGCAGCGCTGATTCAGAATGTGTTCGACCAGAGGATTGCCGCGGGACAGAGCATTACCAATTACAAACAGTTCCGGCTCGTTATCCAGCTGCTCTGGATGGTATCCGTCCTGTATCGCGATATCCTGAGAATGCAGAAGATCGCTCACAGGAGGGTAGACCGCCTGATCACAGCCGCTGATAGAGAAGCCTGCTTCCCGGGCAATCAACGCAAGCCCTGCCATGAACGTCCCACCGATACCTGCGATGTGGACCGAGGATTTCAAACAGATGGGCTGCCGCTGAAGGTCATGATGGCGGCCATGATCACCGATTGGCAAGCGACGATGATCAGCAATGCAAGTCCCATGCCACATTCCATTGCCTGTCGGAGAATCGAAGCCATTACAGTGAGTGACCAGATGGCGATTGCTGCCGCGATGAGCAACGGGGTCGTTAATACCATCACGGGGTCGGGTCCATCTGGGAGCAGGCGTTCATGCCACCCAAAGAAAGGAAGCGCCAGCAGCTGTAACAGCGTGGTTGCCCCGAACATGGCAGTTAGGGTCTGTGTTGAGCGCTCAGAAAGGCTGCGGAAACGCAAAAGCAGGCTGATCAGAAGCGCAAACAACAGTACCTGACCGATTGACATGAACATTCCCCGAAATAGTCCAGCATTGGGGACGGCATTGATCGCACTCGTAATGACCGCGAGGGCAGCTGTTGCGAAGAGCAGTGCTTCCGAGCGTGGCACATCCTGGGCTTGGTGTCGAAACAGACAAAGATTAATGAACAACTGAAGATAACGGGCCATGAGGTTTAATCACTGATAATAACTTTTCGATGATATCATCAGAGCGAATCCTCCTCGTGTTCAAAAAGACCAAAACTCCCGTTGACAGCGAGCGCACCGTTGAACTCTCACCCGTTCTGGATAGATCGCCAGCAAGATCTAGATACTTGGGTTAGCCATGCTGAGGCGGCACCATGGCTTGGCGTTGATACAGAATTTGAGCGGGTTCGAACCTTTTTCCCCCGGTTCTGCCTGCTTCAGATGTCAACGCCGGAAAATGCTGTGTGTATCGACCCATTGGCGGACCTTGATTGGGATGCGGTCCGGCATCTGCTTACGCAGGCGCGTCCGACGAAGATTTTTCACGCAGCTCGCCAGGACTTGGAAGTGGTTCACAATTGCCTGTCTGTAATGCCTGCGAACGTTTTTGACACTCAGATCGCCAGCGCGTTCTGTGGGTACGGCGAGCAGGTGGGGTATGCCCATCTGGTCAAGGAAATATGCGGCGTATCGCTGCCCAAGGCATTTACCAGGACGCCATGGTGTCGACGCCCATTAAGTGAAGAGGAGATTCAGTACGCTCTGGATGATGTGCATTACCTGGGGATGTTGTATGAGACCTTGAGCGCTGACCTTCACGATCGCGGGCGCGTATCCTGGCAGTCTGATGACTGCGCTGCGCTGGTTTCTGATCAAGTTTTGCAAAAGGCACAGCGCGCCCCAATTCATCGGGTAATGGGGGCATGCGCGGGGATGGACGACGCCTCACAAAGTGTGGCGGTGGCGCTGGCAAAGTGGCGGGAAGATTTGGCCCGAGAAAAAGATCGTCCACGGGAGTGGCTGTTATCCACCGATGTCCTTGTTGAGCTTGCACGCGCGCGGCCTCAGAATTTACAAGCGTTGGCGGCGGTCCCTGGTCTTGAAAAGTCCATACTGAAGCGCCGGGGTGAAGAGTTGCTGGGGGTGATTCGTGCCGGTGAAACTCCTGCCTCTGATTTCACCCCAATGCCTAGGCCGGTTAGACCCGATGCTGCTTTGAAGGCTTTGGGAAATGCTTTGTGGAAGCATCTCAAAGAAGCGTGTGAGCACGAGGGTATTCCGACATCGGTTGTTGCTCGCAGAGACGAGATCCGCGCATTGGCGGCCGGTGAGCGTCATAACCTCCGCATACTTAACGGCTGGCGACGCGCGTTTATCGGCGAATCCCTCCTCGCGCTAACTTCACAGGAAAATATCTCGAGGTCTTGATAAAATAACCTTCGTCACATCTGTCATGACGGAGGTTTATCCATGCCTGGTTTACGTACAATACTGGTTCCGTTTAACAACACCCAGCCCAACGCCGCTGCCATTGATGCGGCGAAACGCATCGCCGAGGGGGAAGGTGCCTACATCGAGGGGGCCTATAGTCGGCAGGTGCTCCCGATCATTGCGGGTGAAGGTATTACTTTGCCCGGAGATTACCTGGCGGCATTTGAAGAAGAAGGAAGACAGCAGGCGGCGATCGCCCGTGAGGCTTTCGAATCCCTGATCGCCGAACGGGGCATTCCCTTAAAGTCTCTTGAAAGCGAAGGCCTGCGGGCAGGCTGGACCGAGATGATGGGAACGGGGCCGGAAGGTCTTGGTGAATATGCCCGGGTTTTTGGCATCAGTGTCCTGCACCGCGATTTGTCCAGCGGCGACATGGACTGGAAAAGTACTGCCGAGGCGCTCCTCTTTGAAAGTGGCCGCCCGTTGTTGCTGGTCAGCGATGATGTCCCTCAAACAATCGGCAAGCGGGTTTTGGTGGCCTGGAACGGCAGCACCGAAACGGCACGGGCGCTGAGCGCCGCAAGACCACTGCTTGGCCGATCTGAAGCGGTTCGGGTCCTGTCGGTAGATGGTGGCATGGTTTCCGGTCCAGATGTGAATATGATTACCGCACACCTTAGTGCGAGCGGGTTTCACGCGCATTCCAAAACGGCCGATAGCGCAGGTGCCACAGTGGGGCAGACGATTGTTTCAGAGGCCAAGGAATTTGGCGCAGATCTGATCATCAAAGGCGCCTTCACGCATAGTCGATTGCGTCAGTTGGTGTTTGGCGGACCCACCAGTGAGATTTTCAATCACGCAGTATGTCCGGTCATTTTGTGTCATTAAACTGAACTGGGCAGATCGAAAAGCGCCAGCGGGCAACCGGTCGCAGGTTAGGGCAGTTATGCCACCGCTAGGCTTGCGGTTGAAGGCATCGCTGAATCGTGGGTGGATTAATTGGTTTTTCGTATTTTGCTTTTTGATTCATAAAAAGGAGAGTTGTTAATGAAGAAGCCGGTTCGTGTCGTGGTCACAGGCGCCGCTGGACAGATCAGCTACGCCATGCTGTTCAGGATTGCAGCAGGCGATATGCTCGGAAGCGACCAGCCGGTTATTCTGCAATTGCTTGAGATACCCCCTGCCTTGGATGCCCTTCAAGGCGTCGTTATGGAGCTGGACGATTGTGCCTTCCCCTTGCTTCAGGGTGTTGTCGCTTCTGATGATCCAGTCATCGCTTTTGCTGACGTAGATTTTGCGATGTTGGTAGGCGCCCGGCCTCGGGGCCCGGGTATGGAGCGTAAGGATCTGCTGACCGAAAATGCTCGAATATTTTCAGTCCAAGGTAAGGCGCTGAACGAAAGTGCCAGTCGTGACGTGCGAGTATTGGTCGTGGGGAACCCCGCGAACACCAATGCGCTGATTGCATCAGCCAATGCCCCCGACATTGACAAGGCTCAGTTCACGGCGATGACCCGTTTGGATCACAATCGCGCTATCAGCCAGCTTGCCGGGAAAACGGGTGCAGCGACCACTGAAATTTCGCGCGTGACCATCTGGGGGAATCACTCGGCGACCCAGTATCCCGACATCCACCATGCCATAATTGCCGGCGATCGTGCTGTTGATCGGGTCGACGAGGAGTGGATCACCGGTGAGTTTATTCCCACGGTGCAGCAGCGTGGTGCAGCTATCATCAAGGCCCGGGGCGCGTCGAGCGCTGCATCGGCAGCCGGAGCGGCTATTGATCACATGCGTACCTGGGTGCAGGGCACGCCAGAAGGTGACTGGGTCAGTATGGCGATTCCCTCGACGGGGGACTACGGGATCGAGACTGGACTGGTCTACTCGTTCCCGGTGACCTGCTCGGGTGGTAAATATACTGTTGTCAGGGATCTTGCGATAAACCCCCTCAGCAAAGAGCGTATGCAGGTGACCGAGGCCGAACTTCGCGAGGAACGTGACGGCGTCAAAGAACTCCTGGGGTAATTACGCTGTATCTACCCTTTAAGATGAGAGCACTATGATTCAGATTGCAGTAGCGGGGACCGCCGGACGCATGGGACAGACTCTGGTATCCGCCTGTGAGTCCCATGAATCGTTTATCCTGACTCATACGTTTGAACAGCCCGGGCACCAATCCGTAGGCGAGCCCGCCAGCAGTAGCGGAAGCAGTCCGGTGATCGCAGAAAGCATCGATGGCCCGCTGTTTGATGTTCTGATTGATTTCACTTCACCCGCAGCGTCTCTATCCAATCTCGCTTTCTGCGCGGATCGTGGTTTGCGGGCAGTCGTTGGGACAACGGGATTCGATGAGAGCGAGAAACAGCGCATGGCCGAACTCTCTGAGAGGATGGCGGTCGTGTGGGCGCCCAATATGAGCGTTGGCGTGAACGTCTGCCTGAAACTCTTGGAACTTGCCGCAAGCGCTTTTGGTGATGATGTTGATATTGAAGTCATCGAAGCCCATCATCGTCAAAAGGTCGATGCCCCCTCCGGCACCGCCCTCAAGATGGGAGAGGTCTTGGCGAGTACGCTTGGGCGAAATCTAGAGTCGGATGGGGTCTTTGCCCGCCAGGGCCATACTGGCCCCCGTACGGACCGGGAAATCGGGTTCTCCACCATCCGGGCGGCGGATGTGATCGGTGAGCACAGCGTATGGTTTGCAGGCGCCAAAGAAAGAGTCGAGATTACCCATAAAGCCTCGGGTCGGGAGATCTATGCCAACGGCGCGTTACGCTGCGCACAATGGCTGATGGACAAGCCGTCGGGGCTTTTTGATATGCAGGACGTGCTGGGCCTCAAGGCCTGAAAACGGGTAAGAGCGATTGATGTTTGAGTTCCAAGGCGATAGACTGCTCTCCCCGGAATGAGTGAGTATCGTATCCAGAATAAAGGAGAGAACCGACAGGTCTCTCCTTTTTTTTGTCTGCATAAAGGTATGACGCCTTGACTCCCGCAATTCTGGCCCTTGAGGATGGGACGGTATTTCATGGCCGTGCCATTGGCGCCTTCGGGGAGGCCGTCGGTGAAGTGGTATTTAACACGGCAATGACCGGTTACCAGGAAATCGTATCGGATCCTTCATACGCGCGTCAGATCGTGACGCTGACCTGCCCACATATCGGTAACGTTGGTGCTAATGACGAGGATATTGAAGCGCAAGATGCTTATGCGTGCGGTCTGGTTGTGCGTGATTACCCCAGCCTCCTCAGCAACTTTCGCTCTCAGGAAAGCTTGAGTGAATTTCTCTCCCGCCAGAATGTGGTGGGTATCAGCGATATCGATACCCGCCAGTTAACGCGGTTGCTTCGCGAGAAAGGCGCTCAGAATGGCTGCCTTCAGGCTGGCAGCATCGATGAGGAACAGGCGATAGCCCAGGCTCAGGCGTTTGCCGGGCTCAAGGGAATGGATCTTGCGAAGACTGTCACCACCGCAAAACCCTATCCCTGGGATGGAGGAACCTGGCAGCTGGAAGGAGGCTTTCAAGCTTCCGGAAGATCAAAGTGGCGGGTGGTTGCCTATGATTTCGGGGTCAAACGGAACATTTTGCGGCTTCTGGTAGATCGGGGCTGTGCGGTTGAGGTAGTCCCGGCGGATACGAGTGCTGAATCGGTTCTGGCCCGCGAGCCCGATGGTGTGTTTTTATCCAATGGCCCGGGTGATCCCGAGCCGTGCACCTACGCTATTGAGGCGATTCGGGAAATTCTGAACACCCAAGTTCCCGTTTTTGGTATCTGTTTGGGACACCAACTATTGGGGATTGCGGCGGGTGCCAGGACCCTCAAGATGAAGTTCGGTCATCACGGCGCCAACCATCCAGTTATTGATCTTGCCACCAGCCGGGTCATGATCACCAGCCAGAATCACGGTTTTACAGTAGACCCTGACTCCCTGCCCGAGGGGGTCACCGTGACCCACCGGTCATTGTTTGATCAATCGATTCAGGGAATCGTACTGCATGATGCACCGGCGTTTTCCTTTCAGGGGCATCCAGAGGCAAGTCCGGGACCTCAGGATATTGTCAGCCTTTTTGATCAGTTTGTTGACCTGATGGCAAAAGCCAAAGACACCCGACATGCCTAAGCGAACTGACATCACCTCTGTGCTGGTGATTGGCGCGGGCCCGATCGTAATCGGGCAGGCGTGCGAATTTGACTACTCCGGTGTGCAGGCCTGTAAGGCGCTTCGCGAAGAGGGCTACCGGGTCATTCTGGTGAATTCCAATCCCGCCACGATCATGACCGATCCCGAGTTCGCGGATGCCACCTATATTGAACCGATCACCTGGGAAACTGTCGCGCTGATTATTGAAAAAGAGCGCCCAGATGTACTGCTGCCCACGATGGGGGGCCAGACTGGCTTGAACTGTTCCCTGGATCTGGTGCGTCACGGGGTGTTGGAGAAGTTCGGTGTTGAGATGATCGGGGCAACGCAGGACGCGATCGATAAAGCCGAGGACCGCGAGCGCTTTCGCGATGCGATGCAGTCTATCGGGCTCGAAGTGGTCAATGGAGGTCTTGCCCATTCAATGGAAGAGGCCGCTGTGGTGCTGGAGCAGATCGGGTTCCCCGTGATTATCCGTCCCTCATTCACCCTTGGCGGCAGTGGCGGCGGTATCGCCTATAACATGGAGGAATATGAAGCGATCTGTGGCCGAGGCCTGGATGCGTCACCAACCCGTGAACTGCTGATCGAGGAATGCATACTGGGCTGGAAGGAATTCGAAATGGAGGTGGTACGTGATCACCGGGACAACTGCATCATCGTCTGCTCGATTGAAAATTTCGATGCGATGGGAGTACACACTGGAGATTCCATTACCGTTGCACCGGCCCTGACACTGACCGACAAAGAATATCAGATCATGCGCAACGCGAGCATTGCAGTGCTGCGTGAGATTGGTGTGGATACCGGTGGATCGAACGTGCAGTTTGCCATTGATCCTGCCAGCGGCCGCATGGTCGTGATTGAGATGAACCCGCGGGTATCACGCTCTTCCGCGTTGGCATCCAAAGCAACCGGTTTCCCTATTGCCAAAGTGGCAGCGAAACTTGCCGTGGGATACACCCTCGACGAGTTGGATAATGACATCACCGGTGGTGCAACCCCAGCCTCCTTTGAGCCCTCTCTTGACTATATCGTTACCAAGATTCCCCGCTTTGATTTTGAGAAGTTCCCCCGAGCGGATTCCACCCTGACAACGCAGATGAAATCGGTTGGAGAGGCAATGGCGATCGGACGGACCTTTAAGGAGTCTTTCCAAAAAGCGCTTCGGAGTCTTGAGATCGGCAGCCTTGGTCTTGAGCCCCTCTGGGATCCGACTTCAGGCAGCCATGATTTGGCCCGTGAACTGCGTGTCCCAAGTGCACGCCGCGCTTGGTATATCGCTGATGCGTTTCGACACGGTCTCACATTGGAAGAGATTCAGTCGCTAACAGGAATTGATCCGTGGTTCCTTGCGCAGATAGCCGAGCTGGTCTTGGCGGAGCATGAGATCAGCGGGACAGCGCTGTCACAAGTCGATGCCGCTGGCTTTCGGCGCTTCAAGCGTGACGGTTTTTCTGATGCGCGTCTCGCCAGACTGATGGAGGTCGGCGAATCTGAAGTTCGTGCCCGACGCCACGAACTGGGCGTCCGTCCGGTATACAAACGGGTCGACTCCTGTGCGGGGGAGTTTGCTACCCCGACGGCATACCTTTATTCGACTTATGAGCATGAGTGCGAATCCCATCCTGAAAACAGGAACAAGGTCATGGTGCTTGGGGGCGGGCCGAATCGCATCGGTCAGGGAATCGAGTTTGACTACTGTTGCGTTCATGCAGCAATGGCGCTGCGTGAGGATGGTTACCAAACCATCATGGTCAATTGCAATCCTGAAACGGTTTCAACCGACTACGATACCTCGGACCGACTGTACTTCGAGCCGCTGACACTCGAGGATGTTCTCGAAATTTGCTGGGTGGAAAATCCCACAGGACTGATTGTTCAGTACGGCGGGCAGACCCCGCTGAAACTGGCCCGCGGTCTTTCTGAGGCGGGTGTGCCGATCCTGGGTACCTCGCCAGAGTCGATTCATCAGGCCGAAGACCGGGAGCATTTTCAGGAACTGATCTCCCGACTCGGGCTGCTGCAGCCAGAGAATCGGACGGCAACAACTGAGGATCAGGCGCTGCAACGGGCCGAGGAGATCGGCTATCCACTGGTGGTCCGACCATCTTATGTCCTCGGCGGCCGGGCAATGGAAATTGTTCATGGACCCGATGAATTAGCACGGTATCTCCGTGACGCGTTCAGGGTTTCGAATGAGTCACCCATCCTGCTTGACCGTTTTCTGAATGATGCCGTCGAGGTCGACGTTGACGCGGTCTGCGATGGAAAAGAAGTTGTGATTGGCGGCATCATGGAGCACATCGAAGAGGCAGGAGTGCATTCAGGAGATTCCGCTTGCGTGCTCCCACCATTTGCTTTGACCGATAAGGTGCAGGAAAAACTGGAACAACAGACTATCGAGATGGCCCTCGCGCTTAAGGTGCGGGGGCTGATGAATGTACAGTTTGCCGTGAAGGGTCGCGATATCTACGTGCTCGAAGTCAACCCACGAGCGTCACGCACGGTGCCCTTTGTCTCCAAGGCGACCACGCGGCCGCTGGCCAAGATCGGTGCCCGGGTCATGGCGGGCCAGTCATTGTCAGATCAGGGTATTCACGGGGTGATCCGACCGGAATATTATTCGGTTAAAGAAGCGGTATTTCCGTTTATCAAGTTTCCCGGTGTGGACCCACTGCTGGGCCCTGAGATGAAGAGCACTGGAGAGGTCATGGGGATTGGCAAGACCTTCGGCGACGCGTACCGTAAGGCGCAGCGCGCGACAGGGCTTTTGATCCCTAAGTCGGGTACGGCACTGATCAGTGTTCGCACCTCGGATCAGGGGTCCGTCATCGACATAGCCCGCTATCTGAGCGACAATGGCTTTGCTCTTGAAGCAACAGAAGGCACAGCCCATGTCTTGAGCAGAGCTGGGCTGAAGGTGCGTATTGTTAACAAAGTAAGCGAGGGGCGCCCTCACGTGGTCGATAACATCAAAAACGGTGAGTATGATCTGATTGTCAATACCACCGCGAGTCAACATAGCCGTCAGGATTCGGAGACAATCCGCCGCCAGGCGCTGACTCACAAAGTCACTTACTTCACGACGTTGGCTGCAGCAAGGGCGGCCTGCGAAGCCCACCGCGCCGGAAATGACGCCAGTGTCAATCGACTACAGACGCTCCACCAGACGGTGACACAATGAGAGTGCTCCTAACGTCTGAAGGGGTTGAGCGGCTGCGTGAAGAGTTGAAGCACCTCAAACGTGTTGACCGGCCGGCGGTGATTGAAGCGATCGCGGAGGCCCGGGCACACGGGGATCTTTCTGAAAACGCGGAGTATCACGCGGCACGGGAGCAACAGGGCTTTATTGAAGGCAGGATTGCGGACCTCGAGGCCAAGTTGGCCGTAGCAGAAGTCATCGATCCAGAGCGGCTGAATGCGGGAGGAAAAATTGTCTTCGGTGCATGGGTGGATCTCTGGGAAGAGGAGGGCGACCGGGAAGTGACTTATCGGATTGTGGGTGAACTGGAAGCCAACATTGATGAGGGCATGATCTCCCATAGCTCGCCTATTGCCAAGGCGCTGATCGGCAAAAGACAGGACGATGAAATTGAATTTCAGGCGCCGGGAGGAGTCCGGCGCTACGAAGTGCTTTCGGTAAAATATACCTCAGGCGAAAAAACCAGCAGTTCCTGACGGTTCAGGCGGGCCGCTCTTTCGTATCACGTTCTTCCACTGACTCTGTGATTACTCCATCTTCTGGGGAATCATTCGCAATTTCACTGTCTTCTCCCGTGCGGCCTAACCAGAAGGAAAAAGAGTTTCCTGACGGCTCTGACGGGGTAGGCGTGTCCAGAGTGTCGGGACCATCGTCGTAGTGCTCGTCAACCTCGGCCCGAGGATCAAGGTCACCAATGGCGCTCGGTGTCGCGGGTTGCAGAATATAGGGCTCTTTCTCTACCACCGGCGCCCATTGACGCACTCGTGTCCGCCAGGCAATGAACGCGATCAGCAGCACAGTCGCCGCAATAGCGAACATGAACATCCCCTGAGGTCCCGCCAGGCGCATCGCCGCCGAAGCCCCCAGCGGACCAATAACGGCGCCGATACCAAAAATCAGCACAAAGCCCCCGCTCGCGGCAACCACATCGCCAGAGTCCAGATAGTCATTCGCGTAGGCAACGCTGAGCGGGTACAGAGTCGAACTTAGGCCAAAAAAGGCCCCAGCACTGACGAGCAGGGCCCAGGCGGGTAAAAGTTCGCTAAAGACAAGCATCACTGCAGGCACCCCCAGACTTACTGTTACACCAAACAAGACCAGGCGCCGGTCACGCCGGTCCGAAAGGCGCCCAATCGGAATCTGGAGCACCATTCCTCCAATGAGTCCTGCGGTCATGAAGCTGGAAATCTGCGCCACAGTCAGGCCAATTTCCTGAGCATAGACCGGTCCAAGGCCCCACCAGCTCGATGAGATCAAGCCGGCGACCAGGCAGCCCATCACGGAAGTGGGCGAAATCGAAAACAATGTACGTATATTGAGGAGTGGTTTATCAACGGGGTCCGGGTGTGTTGCCCGGGTCAGTGAGACGGGTACTAGCGATAGGACCAGGACAATACCTACCAGAAGGAAGAGTCCGAAACTGGCGGGGTCACCGAATTTGATTGCCTGTTGTCCTACTGCAGATGCCGTGTAGCCGATCACAATGTAGATTGACAGCAGAATTCCTCGACTGTTGTTCGTAGCTCGGTTGTTGAGCCAGCTTTCGACCACGACGAACAAGCCGGCGGAAGCCGCGCCCATGATCGCTCTGAGCGCCACCCAGGCCCAAGGGTCCGGAATGATCAGGACCATCATTGCCGAAGCCGCGGCGATGGCCGACAGGGCAGCAAAGGTCCGGATATGACCGATGCGGTTGATGAGCGGCCCTGACTGGAAAGTGCCCAGCGCAAATCCGAAAAAGTAAGCTGAGGCCATCAGCCCGACCATTTCGTTGGAGTAATTTTCAATATTGGCGCGCAGCGCCAGCAGAGTAGAGAACATGCTGTTGGCAAACATCAGCAGCGTCACTGAGATCATCAGTGCCGAGAGCGTGCGCAGGATGGAAAGAGCAAATCGCACGGGATAGCCCTGGGAGTCAATGGTGGCGGGCGCGAAGTCTACGCCCGAATACCATCGTTGAGAAGAGTCTAAGGAGAAAAATTCGCCAAAGAATCCCAGTCGGGTGTTTCGACTCTAAAAGATCGTCAGTGCTACTAAAGCGCAATGACGGTTAAAGGTTTTTTCGGGCCAGACCCAAGGCCTGGCGCGGATCCTTCAATGAGTCGGTTAATATTCATCTTTGCCATCACCGCTCTATCCATCGGAATCGCTCCATCCAGCCTCGACTATGTTTTTGATTCGCCTTGATGCTGTAAGTCTTGCTTTTGGTTCCCGCAAACTGTTGCGCGAGGCCGGCCTATCCATTGAGCCTGCAGAGCGGGTCTGTCTGGTAGGCCGAAACGGGGCCGGCAAGACCTCAGTGCTGCGTCTTGTGACCGGAACTCAGGAGCCAGATGATGGCGAGGTTCGTCGGCAAGGAGATCTATGCATTACAGAGCTTGAGCAGGTGTTACCGGGTGATGAAGAGCAAAAGGTCGGCGACTTTGTTGCCGAGGGACTAGCCGACATCATCCGGATGACACAGCAGTACCGTGAGCAGGCCGGCGCGGATCTTGATCCATCTGGCCTCAACAGGCTTCAAGATCTGCATAGCCATATCGATGCACATGGGGGCTGGCATCCCCAGCAGCAGGTCGAAAGCATATGCTCGGAGATGGGTTTGGACCCCGGCCAACCCCTGAAAGCGCTTTCCGGTGGGTGGCGCCGGCGAGCGGCGCTTGCCCGGGCGCTTGCCCCACGGCCGGATCTGCTGCTGCTGGATGAGCCAACCAATCACCTGGATTTTGAGGCGATCGCCTGGTTGGAGCATCGGATTGCAGCCTTTCCGGGTTCAGTGCTGTTTATTACCCATGACCGGGCATTTCTTCAGCGTCTCGCCACCCGAATTGTCGAAATTGACCGGGGCAAATTGCGCAGCTGGCCGGGGAGCTATTCTGACTTTCTGCGACGTCGCGCCGAGACTCTCGAAACGGAGCACCAAGTCAATACTGAATTCGACAGAAAGTTGGCAGAGGAGGAGATTTGGATCCGTCAGGGCATTAAGGCGCGGCGGACGCGAAATGAGGGACGAGTTCGCGCGCTGGAGGCGATGCGTGAGGTGCGTGCCCAGCGGGTCAATCCTGATGCGCGGGCCAGGGTGCATATCGAAGAGGCCGATCAATCTGGGCGTAAAGTGCTGGATGCCAGAAACCTGAGTTTCGGCTATGGGGATGCCATGCTGATCCAGGATTTTTCTCTACGAATCCGTCGGGGAGATCGGATTGGTCTTGTGGGAAACAACGGAGTGGGCAAAAGCACCCTGCTCAGGCTATTACTTGGCGAGATTGATCCGGATGCGGGATCAATCAAGTGGGGCGTTAACATCCAGCTTGGATATTTTGACCAGCACCGCAGACAACTCGATCTTGATAAAACAGTGGCCCAAATTGTGGGTGACGGACGAGAGTACGTCACGCTTAATGGCAAGTCCCGGCATGTAGTGGGTTACCTGCGCGGATTTCTTTTCAGCGCCAAACGTGCGTTGACACCTGTGCGCGCGCTCTCCGGCGGTGAACGAAACCGTGTGATTCTGGCGCGCCTTTTTACCCAGCCTGCCAACTTCCTGATTCTTGACGAGCCCACCAATGACCTCGATGTTGAGACGTTGGAAGTGCTTGAGGAAAAACTTGTTGAGTATTCAGGCACACTTATTGTTGTCAGCCATGACCGGGCATTCCTCGATAACACGGTGACCAGTATCCTCGCTTTTGAAGCTGACGGATCGATTCAACCCTATGTCGGAAATTACAGTGATTGGACAAAACGGGGTCGATCACTCGCTTCAGGAGAAGTGAGGCAGAGTCACGCAGGCGGGTCTGTCAGTGATGCGTCCCTCCGAGCGAGACCCGTTACCACCCGCAAGTTGTCGTATAAACTGCAGCGTGAACTCGATGGTCTTCCCGGCGTAATTGAATCGGTTGAGATTCAGGTGGAAAGACTTCGGAACCAGACATTGGATCCAGACTTCTACCAGAGGGAGTACAGTGAGACTGAGCCTGTGCTTGACCAGTTAGCCGACCTCGAAAGAGAGCTGGAACAGCATCTTGAGCGCTGGGGTGAGCTTGAAGAGATGAGCGATACGCGCAGGGAAAAGCATTGACCCAGCCGTTATTTTTTCTCTGGAATCGCCCGGTGGTTCTGCTTACCTTGGCTACGCTTTTCTGGGGTGGCAATGCTGTCGCGGGGCGATTCGCTGTTGGTCATATTTCGCCATTTCTGCTGACGCACCTGAGATGGTTCATTCTCTCTGTGATCCTGTTACTTTTCTTTCGAAGACGCTTGACTGAGGCGAAGGAATTGTTCTGCGCCGGTTGGAAGAGTTTTGTTATCGGCGGGGCTGCACTTGGTGCATTCAATATGTTTTTTTACATAGCAGCGCACCACACAACGGCAATCAACCTTGGGATTCTTCAGGGCTCGATTCCGATTATCGTCATTGCTGGATCCTATATTTTTTTTAAAGAACGGATTCGGTCCCTACAGTTCTGGGGCATTCTGATTGGCTTGACCGGAGTTGTGGTGCTTGCTTCGGGAGGGCAATGGGAACGATTTGTCGGGATAGATCTCAATATAGGCGACCTTTACATGCTGATCGGGTGCGTTTTATTCGCGGGATATACCCTAGGGCTCCGGAAACGGCCCGACGGCGATGAGATCATTGGGTTGATGCTATTTTCAATCACTGCACAGATCGTGACGTTTTCCGGACTGGCTTACGAGCTTAGTACAGAGACGTTGTTCTGGCCTTCCATTGAAGGGTGGTGGGTTGTGTTTTTCGTTACCGTTTTTCCATCCTTCCTGGCCCATCTTTTTTATATCAGAGCCGTCCAATTGATCGGGGTTGGAATTAGTGGGTTATTCACCAATTTGGTTCCGATCTTCGCATCGCTGCTCGCGATCACTATATTGTCAGAACAGTTCGGTTTCTTTCACGCGGCGTCATTGGTACTGGTTGTCTCTGGGCTTTGGCTTGCTCAGAGACCCATGGCGAAAAAAAATCATCGCGATAACCCGTCTTCATCCAAAGGTATGACATGACTCCTTATTTTCGAGGGATATTGATGGTCGTCGCTTCAGCCCTCTTTCTCAGTACATCGGGAGTCGGACTTCGCGTCATTGAGTCGGCGAGCGCATGGCAGATTTTGTTCTACCGTTCCATCAGTATGATGGCTCTTGTATTAGTTGTTCTTATTATTGTGCACCGGCGCAGTTGGGTATCACGATTTCAAGCGATAACCATGGACGATATCGTTTTGGCATGTATCCTTGGGAGCGGATTCGTTGCGTACGTATTCGCATTACTCATGACAACGGTGGCTAACGCACTTTTTATATTTAGTGCCGCCCCGTTTTTTGCTGCACTGCTCGGATGGTTTTTCCTGGGCGAACGGGTACCGCTTAGAACCAGTATTGCCATCGGGGGCGCGATGGTAGGACTTGGAATAATGATGGGAACGGGTATGACTGAGGGGCGGCATATCGGCAATTTGGTCGCACTATGGCTACCGATTTCTTATGCGATTTCTGTTGTGCTGGTGAGACGCTCTACGCAGCCCGATATGCTGGTTGCGCTTCTGCTCGCTGCGTTCGTGGCTGTGTTGTTGTCGTTCCCCTTTGTGGGACAATTTTCAATAAGTTGGTGGGACTTTGGTGTTTCTATCTATCTTGGAGTGTTTCAGGTCGGTTTAGGCTTTACTTTACTCATTCTTGGGGCGCGTTATGTCCCCGCAGCCCAGGTCGGATTGTTAGCATTGCTCGAGCCCGTTTTAGGTCCGATCTGGGCGTGGCTGACGGTAACGGAGATTCCTGCAGAGGCGACCCTGTGGGGCGGCCTCATTATTCTGGGTGCTGTTGCTACCGACGCCGGGATTTCAGCCCTGAAGGGAGTATCAAACAAACGTACCGCTGGTTAGTCATTACATTAGAGCACGATCTCTTGCTGATCAGACTAGCGTCACGCCCCTTTCCTCCGGGCCGGCAGATATAAACCTGACTAGACAGGCCTGCCTGGATTTGCCATCACGACATCAAAGGATTCCAGCACCACCGTTAAGTCATCAGACCACTCTTTGCGCCAATCTGTTAGCTGCAGTTTGAAGTATTCCTCATGTGTATCCTTCCAGAATGCGAGGCTACCATCCCCTTCACCTTCGCGTGACGCAAATTCCGCTGGCACATCTTTAAAGGCGCACTCTTCTACGTTAACGAGTTCAACGACCACCGCAGGTGAAAGGTCCTCCCAAAGAATCATCCAGTAGTCACCTTTGCGCCGCCGCGTTACATTATTTAATTCGAAATCAAAGGTCAGGTGGGCTGTTGCGCGTTTGACGCCTTTGATGGCCAGCTCGGTTATGTGGTCACTGTAGTCCTGGTATTTCGGGTTACCAAAAGTCAGGCAGTGGTAATCCGACGCGGCGATATTTTTTTCTTCACAGACCAGTTTCCAGAAAGCGTCTGTTTCAGGATTTTTTTCTCCAATCATTTTTGTTCCCTCCCAAAAGAATATTCAACTGAAAAATTAGTTCTAAATACGTAGATGGGGTATTGTAGGATTCATTTGTCGGACAAAAATTATAGTATGAGAATGACAGAATTGATATTAACGAAAAGATATCACCCAGATTTTTCAAAAGAAGAAAAGTTATTTTAAATCTCCCTCCAGCAAGGTAACAGCATGACCGAAATTTTTGAACTGAGTCTGACCCAGTTGGATAGGGGCTTACGCAAACATGATTTTTCTCTGGTTGAGGTAGTGGAGAGTCTTGCCAGACGTATTGAGGATCGCGAAGCAGAAACCCGGGCATTTACAAGCCTGGATCTAGACAGAGTTCGGACGCAATTGGATCAGGTCCCGTCCCAGTCAAGGGAAACAGCTATTTGCGGTATCCCTTTTGGGGTTAAGGATATCTTCAATACTTCGGACTGGGTGACCGCCTATGGGAGCGATATCTACGAAGGACACCAACCCGTGAGCGACGCCGCTATTGTTTCGCAGTTGCGGTCCGCAGGGGGGGTGGTGATGGGCAAGACGGTCACCACCGAGTTTGCGTATTTTTCCCCTGGCAAAACCCGCAACCCAAAAGATCTTGAACATACTCCAGGTGGATCGTCTCAAGGGTCTGCGGCGGCCGTTGCGGATCGGATGATTCCCTTTGCACTCGGGTCCCAGACAGCCGCATCAGTGATTCGCCCGGCGGCCTTTTGTGGCGTAATCGGCTACAAGGCATCGGTTGGAGAATTTCCCTTGAACGGTGTACTGACTTTGTCGTATTCGATGGATTCTTTAGGGTTTTTTGTAAGGGACTTAGAAGATCTTCAATTGTTGAGGAGAATCCTGCTGAAACAAGGTTCAAGCCCTGCGCCAGTGAAGCCACGGAGGGTTGGGTTGGTTGCCACGCCCCAGTGGAGCGCGCTAGACAAGGCGAGCCAATCAGTTATTGAAGAGGTAATAAAAAATCTTGGTGCAGCAGGAGTCGAAGTAGGTGAGGTGGAGGTGGATGGCTATCAGGACATTGACCTTATCAAAGCTCATAAAACAGTTATGGCGTATGAGGCATCGAGGGCCCGAGTAGTTGAACTTGAGTGTCACCCAGAGAAGCTGAGCAAGCAGTTTTTCGAACTCATGCAACAAGGATGTCGGATAACCTTTGAGCAGTACCAAGAAGCGCTGGCGCAACGCGATTTGGCCAACCAAAGGCTAACGGAAACGTGGCTTAACTACGATCTATTATTGACTCCGAGCGCACCGGGGGAGGCGCCCAAAGGACTGAGTAGCACAGGGGATCCGATCTTTTCGCGGGCGTGGAACCTGCTGGGCGGCCCTGCGATCACGTTACCCGCAGGCGTAGGCCAAAAAAACCTTCCGTTGGGCATCCAACTGATTGGACGGGTTGCCAGCGATGACTGTCTTATCGCTCAAGCTTTATGGGTCGATCAGAATGCGCTTCCCAGCACCACAGGTTAAAGAACTGTCAGTCTGAAACTATTGCGAAAGCCCGGTGACAAATATTAATCAGAGAGGAGTTTGGATAACTTAACAGGCCAGCCGAAGGATACGTTCTCGCCGATTGTCGACGCGATGCTCTGCGACTTGGCTTCCAGAATAACTGGCTTGTCCAAACCNACNTCAATAAACAAGCGGGTCAGNTTTCCNGCAAATGTACGTCCTGAAATTACNCCNTNCAAACAATTTANGTCATCCGTTTTTGCGTCAGGATTCATCANACTGATATCTTCCGGGCGGACTCCNACGCATAAAGATTCGCCACGAGTTTTAACATTANCTGGGACTTGCACCGTTTGTTCTATGCCGTTGAGNGCNATGAGACCGCTATGAGACTGATANTCGTGGGCATCGAATAGATTGATCTGTCCAACGAAATCTGCGACGAAGCGGGTTTTAGGCTCGTTGTAGATTTCTTCTGCACCTCCCATCTGCTCTATGCGACCCGCATTCATNACCACAATCCGGTCCGACATATTCATTGCTTCTGTCTGGTCGTGCGTCACGTAAACAGTAGTGATAGCGAGTTCCTGCTGAATCCGACGAAGCTCGAGTTGCATGGTCTCGCGTAGTTTCAGATCCAGCGCTCCCAGGGGTTCATCCATAAGAAGCACTTTGGGAGGATAGGCAACCGCCCGNGCAACGGCGATCCGTTGCTGNTGNCCACCGCTGACTTCTGCTGGATAACGATNGTGAACNTCTGGTAGTCGGATCANATCGAGCAGACCTCTCACACGATCATCGATATCCTTTTGTGGGTATCTCCGCTCTTTAAGACCGAANGCAATATTGTCAGNGATAGTCATATGCGGGAACAACGCATANTCNTGAAACACCATGCCGATTTCACGGTGTTGAGGGGCGACCTTAGTGACATCTTCGTTTTCAAGAAGGATGGTGCCCCGGGTTGGCTCAATAAAGCCCGCAATGAGACGGAGTGTGGTTGTCTTTCCGCACCCGGAAGGGCCGAGCAGCGTNAGGAATTCCCCCTCCTGAATTTCAAGATCNAACTCGTGAAGGGCAACAAAGTCGCCGAAAGATTTTTGCACACCTTTCAGAAGAACTCGTGACATATCGAAAGCTCGCTACAAGGTTTAAAAAGTTATCGGACGGGCCATCCTAGCCGCGACCCGNCCGACAACCTAGTTTTCTATTTCTATTTTAGAAATGCCTTACTGTGAAACGGAGCGATTCCATTGATCGATCCAGTCTGAGGTATCGGCCTTTTTATAATCTATCTGCAACTGATTTCCGATTTTCGCAGGATCAAGTTCCAGCATCTCTGCGAATATGGGATCACTAGCCAGTTGAGAAATCGATTTTCTGTTGGTCGGGACGACTCCACTTTTAACCGCATACAGCATCTGGAATTCGGGCTCCTGGTACTCATTGATAAACCACGAAGCAGCCTCAGGTACTTTGCTGTGCTTAGGAATCACCAACCAACCGTATTTACCCACACCCACATGACTCGTTCCAGTGATGACAGGTTGAACCGTATCGACAGGTGAACCTGCCTTACGAGCCCTCAGACACCAACCTGCGTGGACAACTGCAGCATAGACATCACCTGATTCAAATTGAGTGACCACTTCGCCACCACGNGACCAGAATTTTAGTGAGTTAAGACTTTTNATTACCTCAAGNCCGGGTGCCACGTTCTGCTCATTTCCNCCAGCTGCGTACGCAATGGCGCCGAAGTTGGCAAAACCGCCCCCTGACGTGATGTCGGGAATGACTACACGCCCTGCAAGTTTTTCGTTCGCTAGATCTTTATAAGTTGTCGGTGCAGGTAAGCCTAGTTCGGCGTATTTTTCTCGGTTATAGCAAATCACTTCCTGCGTGCTCCAGGACGCAACCCGCCAATCGCTGTACTGCCACTCATCCAAATATTCTTTGTTGGTTAGTTGGCTGAGGTCAATTTTCTGAATGAGCTCGTTGGTCGCAAAAAATTCNTTCTCTTGGGCNTCAAGCGTCTCCATGACATCAAAAGGCGCTTTNCCNCGAGCNGCAATAAGTTTTGCGAGATTTGCTTGCGGACTCCCCGTAACGAATTCAATCTTTCCGCCTAGCGCTTCNAACTTTGGNACAATCGCCTGGACCATGTTTTCTTTCCAGGAGCCGCCCCAGGTAGCGACNCTTAAGGTGACACCGTCGAACTGACCGGCGAACCCCATAGAGCTCGTCAGGAGCCCTATGCTCAGGACTGCACTCGTGAATAACACACTTGGTTTTCGCTCAAGTTTCATTATTACTTTCCTCCGTTTTCTCGCACATCAAAGTGAATTGCTCTAAGTTACAGCATCTACCTACTTCCGGACCTCAACAAATTATCCAAACCAACAAGTTTCTGCATGCCGAGCAAGACTAACAGGCAGAAAAATATAACCAAAGAAGACGACGCGAGTATGCTGGGATCAAAGTCGTTTTCCATACCGTAAAATAGTTCAACGGGATAAGTGACAAATCCCGGAGCCGTAAGAAAAATAGAAATCGGCACGTCGGCAAATGACACCATGAAAGAGTAAAGTGCTCCCGCATAAACGCCCGGCATGATCACGGGTAGAGTCACTCGCCGAAAAGTGCGCCAACGACTGGCACCAAGGCTGAATGCAGCTTCCTCAAGTCGCTCATCAAAACGCTGCAAGATCGCGGTAACGGTACCGACAACGTAAGGCGTTGCCACAAAAAGATGACCAATATAGAGACCAATAAAGGTGCCCTGGAAATATAGGCCAGTGGCATCTCCAAAAAGGTAGTAAAGCTGCAAGAACGCGATACCTGTCACGATGGCGGGGATCTGCAACGGTGCGCGAAAGACTGATGAGATGACACTGCGGCCGGGTAGTTTTCCTCGAACAATTCCGAGCGCTGCCGGAATGCCTATAACGCACGCGCCGAGCGCGGCCAGCATAGCCAGTCCAAAACTTAGTGCCAGGGCCTCGAATTGCGCAGTGGGTATCTTGGTGTACCACTGCAGTGAGGGGTCATCCGGGGGGAATTTGATCGCTGTGTAGTATTCTCCACCGTGAAAAGATGCCCCGATTACCACAATCATGGGCGACAACAGGAATATGTATGAGAGGCCGCAGTAGAGATAGTGGCCAAGCTTTCCCCAAGGGTAGCCTCGTCGTGGGGGCGGCCCTTTACGCCGCCTGGCCGAAATTCGCGCTAATAAATCCGCTCTTTGCACAGGAGAAGTTGCTGCTTCAGTTCCCATTATGCAATGACCAATCTGGCTGACTTCAGGCGCCGAATAAGATAGATAGAAAGAAGGTTAATCAATAGCACCGTTACCAATAAGACGGCTGCCAGCGTCCCAGCCATAGAGTATTTGATCTCCATCATCACTGTTCTTTGAATCAACACTGGCAGAGTGAATACTCTCCCGCCACCGAGAAGTGCAGCCGAGGTGAAAGCCCCCATGCACATGTTAAACATCATCAGTACACCTACAGTGACACCCGGCAGGCTTAAGGGGAACAGTACTCGCAGATGCATGCGCCATCTACTGGCCCCGTGAATCTGTGCGGCGTCCTCCAGCGATCTTGGGATCGTCTGAATAACGCTGTAGAGCAGCAGCACTCCGAATCCCAAGGTAAAGTGCATTAGGCCCACCACCACCCCGGTCTGGTTGCCAATTATGGTGTAAGGCCTATCAATAATATGAAGCCCCATGAGTGCCTGATTGATCAGACCATCAGCTGAAAAGATGATGATCAGGCCAAACACCTTGATCACAATGGTCACGAAAGTGGCGACTACGATTCCTGCAAGCAAGATCATTGACCATCGGGACCGCATTCTTGCAATTAGGTATGCGACCGGAAAACCCAGAATCAAGGTGAAAAGGGCAGCGAGTGCAGATGTTTTTACCGTTATCCAGAGTGTATTGAGATAGAAGGAGTCTGTGAAAAAGCGCAGGTAATTAACCATGGTTGCGGTATCACTGATTCGTCCGAGACCAAGATCCTTAAAGAAGCTTCCTTTCAGGAAGACATACTGACTTGCCACAATCAGGATGCCTACTATTAAGAAACTCGGCAGCAGAACCATTTCCCAGCGTGTCTTCATCGTCGTCTGGCTACTTAATTAAGATATTGATTTAAGGTTTTCCGCAATGAGCGGTAAAGCGCGTATCGTTTTTAAGAGCTTTTAATTTGGTTTCAATGAACGATGCCCGCTCCTTGCCTCCGAGAGTATCGCCTTCAAATACTATTTCCATTACAGCATCGGTAACGCTTCTGAGCAGTTTTTCATCATCAGAAGGGTGAACCGGTATCGGCAGGACGGTATCGTGAGTGTGTGTCAGAAATTCGTCACCCGATCTTTCCGGCTCTGGCAGTTTCTCTCCTGCCTGGATGGCCCGAATGGCGCGGCGCAGTTTGCGTCTGAGATACGCAACACCTTTATCGGTTGACCCTAAATTTTCCGCCGCGTGTGAATTGATTGGACCTTGCGACACCTGCGCTTCATAGTCGTTGGGATGTCGCTGTCGGTACTCGTAGGGTTCCTGACCGGTCTGGCCGGGGAAATCCACCGAATTTTTGCCGACCATAGATCGGTCACCATGCCCCTCTGGATCGATTCCAGGCCCAAAGCTCCGCCAGGCAATGATCATGCAGTTTTCGTTGTCGTGGGGAATAGTCCATTTCGTAATACTCGCGCGCTTGAAATATTTTTCCTCTCGGCCGGTTTCCCACCAGGCACCAACCTGACTGAATGAGGGGGAGATCGTCTCTTGTGAGCGCACCCAGATTTTGTCTTCGATTCGGTACGTGAGCGTGGCATAAATCTTATGAAGTTTTTCATAAAACTCGGTTACTGGTGCAATACCCCAGGTATCACCAAAATGAATATCCGTCACTCGGGCATGGAGAAACACTGTATGCCACGGGTCCATAGTGTTCTCGCAAATTTGCAGCCAATTGCAGGGGTAATCAATATAGTAGGGCACCATTTCGACATCAGCCAGCATGGTGGTATCCCATTTCGGGAAATCAGGCTTCTCTTCAGGTGGGCCCATGTAGGCAAAAACCAAGCCAAGGTATTCCACGACAGGATACGCGCCGTGGCACACCTTCTCGCTGAGTTTCGAATCTTGCGCGGGTGTCTCCAGAATGGTCCCATCTACATCATAGAGCCAGCCGTGATAACAACATCTAAGGCCTTGCTCTTCAATGACGCCGAATTCTAAGGATGCATTCCGATGACTACAGTGGAGATGGAGCAGGCCCAGTGCTCCTTGCTTGTTCCGGAATACCACGAGATCCTCTCCGAGGATACGGATGCGAAGAGGGACGTCGCTAATCTCACTCGTGAGCGTGACCGGAATCCAGAATCGCCGGAAATATTCCCCACAGGGTGTACCAGGACCTACGTGGGTAAGTTCGTTATCTTCAATCGGCCGCTTTGCCTTATGGTATCCACCGAAAGTAGCCTGGATCTTCGTCTTATAGTTTCTTGTTTCCTTAACGTAGGCACTTTGTGGCAAGTCGTTTGACAATGAAATGCTCCTAGTTAGTAATTACGTTGGCAAAGATAGTGAGATGAAATAGCAACTAAAAAGATAACAACAGAAACACTATCGACTTCTTGGCAGGTTAACTACTCGTGTTATTGCTAAATTAGTTAGATAAAACCCGAGTTAATCAAGTATATGTACTCATTAAAAATTTTATGGTAGTTATGAAAATTAACCCCCGTTTTCTACAATTCTTGAAAAAATCCAAGTGAAAAGAGAGTTTCCAACCTTCCGGGTGGCCTGTGCGGTCTCAATTGGGTTTGAGGAAGTCAGGGAATATCTGACTTCTCTGAAGAGTGTTGAAATAGTGGATATTTCTGCGGCCTTAAAAGGAGATTGGGATAACAAACCATGCCACGGGCTAGTCATTTATGCGAGCCAGTTTTCAACTCCAGTGGCTAACTGGATTCAAAAACAGCCGCTTAAATGGATTCACCTCGTTACGGCGGGAACTGACCCCCTCGATTTACTCCCGATTCCAGAAGATGTCCATGTTTCCTCCAGTGGCCACCTGTGGTCTTGCACTGTCGCGGAGCATGCATTGGGCATGCTGCTGACTTTATGCCGGGGTATCGATTTCAGTATCCGGACGGTTGAGACCGATCAATGGTCCCGGGATCAAGTCATCCCGAGACTTCGTCGAGTCAAAGATCTAGCCGTCTTGATCGTGGGGTATGGCCGTATTGGATCTGAGATTGGCCGCACTTTGAAAAGTCTCGGTGCCAAGGTGACAGGGGTTGCTTCTTCAAGCAGGACGGTTGATGGCGTCACGGTCCATCAGTTATCAGACTTGGATGCGCTTATTCCTGAAGCGGACGTAATTATTCTTACCCTACCGCTTGGACCACTGACCCGCCATCTTATTTCAAGGACGCAGTTTGCACTGATGAAAAAAACTCTAATCCTGATCAATGTCTCGCGTGGCGGTGTTTTGGATGAAGCGGTACTCTGCGAGACCTTGGTCAATGGTGGCATCAGTTGCGCGGGACTTGATGTCTTTGAAAACGAGCCACTGCCACTAAACGATCGACTTCGGTCATCACCGAATGTCCTGCTTACGCCCCACATTGCCGGTTTTGGTGAACGCAATATAGAGAAAGCAATTGCTGTAAACGTAAGAGATAATCTTCAGGATATCCTGGCAGGGCGTATGCCGAGAAATCAGGTTCATCAAAAACCCTACTAAGCACAGAAGAGACAGTGACTATGAGTGACCAAATTACTTTGGTGACGGGAGCCAGTAGAGGCATCGGACGGGCTTGCTCCGATTTGCTTGCCCAGGCGGGATTTAGCGTAATCGGCCTGGCAAGAAAGGCTCCCGAAGATAGTTTCCCCGGAGAATTTTACGAAGTGGATGTTGCTGATCGGGATGCTCTAGTGTCATTCCTTGAATGGCTGGTTGCTGAAAGGCCGGTGGTTAATCTGATCAACAACGTTGGCCTGGCTGGCCCGGAAATGCTTGAGGAAATTACACCGGAAACGCTGGACTTAGTACTTGAAACCAATCTTGTTTCTGCCATCTTGTGCGCGAAGTATTGCAGTCAGACTATGAAAGAACAGAGTCAGGGCAGGATTGTTAATATCTCGACAGAACTTATTCTTGGCGCACCGACCCGGACCGCATACGGCGGAGCAAAAGCAGCTCTTGCTAGTGCATCAAGAACCTGGGCACTTGAACTCGCAGAATTTGGCATCACTGTAAATACCATTGCGCCGGGACCTGTAGATACGGAGTTTTTTCGACAGAATAACCCCGAGGACAGCAAAATTCGTCAAGAGAAGCTGGACCGGATCCCACTGGGTAGATTCGCTAACCCTTCAGACATCGCAAATATGGCCGCGTTTCTCCTGTCTTCAGAAGCCAATTACATCACTGGACAGATGTTCCATGTGGATGGAGGTTCAAGTATTGCCAGCGCCCCGTTATTTTAATTAGGCCCACTTCCGGCACGTTCTGTCGTTGCGTTAATAAGATAGAGGCCGAAAAAGATCGCCAGGGTTGCAATGAGAAATGTTGGCGTTAGCGCCTCTCCAAATAGCAAGATACCCCAGATTACGCCAGTCACTGCAATGATGTAGCTGCTAAAACTGTAGAAGACGGGCCCCGCAAGTTCGATAATTTTGAAAAGAAGCGCATAGGCGGTTGCCCCGATTAATCCGTGCAGAAGGATGAGTCCATCTGTAAGGTCAGGAGCAATCCATATTGGATGAATTTGCTGTGTAATCAATCCCACGGGCAGTAGAACTAGGAAAGAAACGAAATGTGTGGCTCCTGCCAGCAGAAATGGATCGGCTGGAGAAGACATTCGGCAACTTACGTAAACGCTCATGCTGGCGTAGAAGATCGGGCAGAGCAGCCCAAGCAGGTAGAAAACGTTGAAAGTAAAATTCGATGCCGTGCCGCCCAGTGCGATCATGCTCCCGCCGACAAGGCCTAGAAAAAGCCCAATGAGGCGAAACCGGTTGACCGTCTCCCGACCGAGGCCAAGCAATAGTGTATAGGTAAATATCGGCCCTAAAGTCAATATCACCGCCATTGCTCCTGCGTTCATGTTTTTGATCGCAATAAAAAAGAGAACGTTAGGAAGAGCTGCGCCAACAATGCCGCAAAATAGATAGTGACCACCGGCTTGCCTAAACGATGGGAGGCGTTTTGTCTTAAGATAACCGGCGGTAAGTAGGAGCAGCGCGGCCGTTAAAGACTGCCACATAGCGTAACTGATAGCAGGGATATCATTGATGGTAACGAACTTGGCGAGGCTGGTCGCGCCACCGCGGATCGTTCCCAACAACAAAAGCAGGCAGAACGCCAAAGAAAAAATAGAAGCGACTTTCACTCAGTGATTGGCCGGAGAGGAGAGCTTTATCCTTTAATCGACCCGAGTTGCCGAGAGTCGAACAAGTTGGGCAAAGGAGGTGGCCTCGAGTTTTCGCATGATGCTGGATCTATGGCGTTCAATGGTCTTCGGAGAAAGAAAGAAGTGTTCTGCGATCTGCTTGTTGGATTGTCCAGAAACCAGGAGATTAAGTACTTCCTGCTCACGCTGGGTCAGCGAGTTCAAAGCGACGCGTATGGATTGACTCTTTTCTCTATCTGCCCGTTCCAATATATCAGCACTGATTGCCCGGTTAATCGTCTCAATTAAGAGATTATCGTTGCACGGCTTCTCCAGGAAGTCGAAAACTCCATGTTTAAATGCACGAACTGTCACTGGCACGTCTCCATGTCCAGTCATAATAATGATCGGCTCTAGGATTAATTGCTGCTTCATCAGATCCAGCGCCTCAAGCCCGCTCATTCCTGGCATCCTCAAGTCGAGGATGATGCATCCGGGACCTGCGTCACGGTAATCACGAAGGAAAGTATCAGCGGAGTCGTACTCGATACCCGTGAGATCTACCGATTCCACTAAAAACTTGATTGACGCGCGAACCGATTCGTCATCATCAACGATGTGAACAATGTGGCGGGATTTATTCACTCGGAAAGCGCGATAAGGTGAAACGAAAACAACCTCCTGAATTTTCAGGTTCAACCAGAGTCAGCCTTCCGCCATGGCCTTCGATAATTGTTTGGCTAATTGATAGCCCCATACCAAGGCCGGTCTGCTTGTTGGTGACGTACGGCTTAAATATATCATCGACGATAGCCCCATCAACTCCAGGACCATTGTCTTGGACATGAATTTCAAAGAACCGATCAGTTAGAGGCTCAACGCGAACACGAATGAGAGGTGACTTAGTTTGGGATAAAGTGAGAGCGTCGATCGAATTCTTAAATAGATTAAACACGACCTGTTCAATCTCGATTCGGCTGGCAAGCACGTCGGTGCCGTCCGGTGGGAAGTTCATCTCCACCCGTATGTTCTGCTGGCTGATAGGCTCCTGAAGCAGTTGTTGAACCTTTTGGAAAATTGACTGCAAGGACTCCTTTTTTACCGCAGGTTGCCCGAGAGAGACAAAATTACGGACATGACTGATGATCTCCTTGGATCGCTCTCCCGCATCCCTGATCTGCGCGAGTACTGTTTCGAGATGTTCGGGAGACTCTTGTTCGGTGTCCAGGCGCCTTAAGAGCCCATTAGCATAATTCACAATCACCGCC
The DNA here is from genome assembly GCA_002171735.1 of Proteobacteria bacterium TMED61. Classification (GTDB taxonomy): domain Bacteria; phylum Pseudomonadota; class Gammaproteobacteria; order Arenicellales; family UBA868; genus UBA868. Next base: position 174,854 of record NHDO01000041.1, read on the forward strand.
AATGGTTGGCTGAGCTCATGGGCGAGAGCGGAGGCCATTTCTCCCATCGAAGCTCGACGCAATACATGGGCAAGTTCAGCCTCATTTTTTTGACGTTGCTCTTCTGATCGCTTTCGGTCCGTAATGTCAGTCCTGATACTGACTACGCCACCATCAGCTGTTTCACGATCGGTAGATCGTACCCAACGGCCCTCGGATAGTTCGATGTCATGAGCGTGATCAGCATCCGGGAACGAATTCAGTCGGCTTTCAATCCATTGTTCGGGGGGAGCCTCGTTTGATATCACCTCACCGGCGCGCACACTGCCCGCGATAATCTCTCTGAAAGTCTGCCCTTTTTGAATCGTCCGACCCGATTCAGGAAACATACGAACGACCTGTTGATTAAATTCCACCAGTCGATGTTCTGCGTCGAATAGCATGAAGCCATCTGACATGGAGTCCAGCGCATGGTGTAGCCGGGTACGTTGTTGGTCGAGCGCGCTCTCGGCGTTACGCGCCTCCGTGACATCCTGGGCTGCTACGATGATCCGAGTGACCCGCTGCAAGGAATTATCGAATTGCGGTCTCCCGTAAATGCGCAGCCAACGAATATTCCCCCCTGCGTCAATAACTCGAAATTCATCTACAGAACTCTCGTTACTTAAAAGTGTTTTAATCCGTCGATCGAGGATATGCAGATCATCCTCATGTGTAATAGGCCGCCAGAAACGGAAATCGGACTCTCGAATATCGGGACCAAATTCCTGACTGAGACGTCCTGTATGCCAAATTAGATGCATCGCATCATCCTCATCAACGTCATAGACGTAAACGAGATCTGACATCAATTCAGAGACAATTCGATACCGTTCTTCACTTTCTTCCCGGGCTTGGTTCTCTCGGGAAAGTTCGTAATTTCGACGAGCTAACTCGGCAGTTGCATCGCTAATACGCTGGTCCAAGTCCTCGTTAATTGCCCGAAGCGCGATCTGCGCCCGGTTTCGCTCGGTGACATCCTGAACCAGAAAAAAATATCCCAGGACCTGCTGGCCATCTCTGTCCGGAATGTAATTCAGGTGAACATGGCGGGTCTCGCCATCGGGGTAGCGAATTTCCCTTTCCTCATCGACCTCAGTGCCAGCAAGTACTTTCTGGAGTAGCGTCTCGACAGTTTGATAGTGTTCCACCGAAAACAGGGTTTTAAGCTCCATTCCAATGAGCTCACTTAGAGGGCGTTGATACCATTCCTCGATCAGCTTATTCGCGTAGATGATTCGAAGATCCAGATCGACGTAACCTACCAAGGCGGGTAGCGAATCGAGAATCTGAACGATCCGGTGATATCCAACAACTCCACTATTGTTTGAGATCATTGGTGAGACTCTAGGCAGCGGTTAGGAGCGAGCAAGCTGGATTTGCTTGATTTTAAAACTCTAGTATAAAGTTGCTCGGGACTTGGCGACGGTGCGCTGAACAATATGCACCGCAATCGGTCTCGGATTAGCGTTTCTATACAAAGCTTATGCAGAAATTTTCACTTTATTGCTGGGAGGGATACGAAAGTCCAGAGATCCTCGGTCGATTTTCCGAGGCGCATCAGTTAGCGGTCACTGTTGAGAATTTAACTTCTGATTCAGAGGCTGCATCCCGGGTAATTGATGGACACACTGTGCAACCATCGGTATTGAACATCAACAATCCATTTCCCCGCAGGAGACTATTTCCGGCAAAACGAATTCGCGCGCTCGACCGTCAAACCTTGGGCGAATGGAATGCGGGGATATTGCCCTGGACGGCTTCGCTCTGTGACTGGGCTTACGGCGATTCAGGGGAGTTGATTGGTATACCGCAGCGATTTGGACCCTTTAATTTCGTCATCAATACAAAACGAATTTCGCGGGACCTGGCTGAAAACGAGGGGTTTTATCTGTTGGGTGATCCCGCATCCGCACCATCATACGGTGTTTTGGTTTTTCCCGAATTTAATGTTTTCCATATTGCTCTGTCGTCGGGCTTGAACCCGTTTAGGAGCCTGTCGCGCAAAGAGAAGGATCGGTTCGAACATCAGGCGCAACAATGGTTCAATTATGCTAGGTACATCTCTGACGACAATCATAAGTTGAACAAGCGTTTGGCTGATCAGTCGATAGACATGATCGCGTCAGCAGGGATGTTTTCATCTGGATACCTGCGACGTGAAGGGTTTAACGAAATCTACTGTGTCACTCCCGCAACGGGTCCGATGAAGGGTAAAGGAGGCATCGGGTTTGTCGAACTAAACACGGTCCCGGTCGATACCCCGTCCTATTCCCATAGCATTGATTTCCTCGATATGATTTTGACGCCTGATATCGCAAGGCATGTGATTAGCAACCCAATAAACTGCAACCCGATAGTTCAGATGGGAGACTCTCGGATATATAACGCGCTTAGTGTCGAGTTACTCGATACGCTGCAATGGGACACGCTTGAAGAGGATCTGGCACGATGTGTTGAATATGATCTGCCGCCGGACTTCGACCAACTTCTGGCTATCGTTAAATCCGTCGTCGAATCCTCAAGGGATGAACGCTGGCTATAAAGTCAAGTTATGCCGTAACAGCCGATAAGATAGTATCCTCGATGAGGACAGCCCGAGAACGAGGAGCTCTCAAAAACCGTCATTACATAAGCTACTCTTTTAAAGAGAAAGTCAGGATTACACAGTAAATGCTAAACCTACCGTCCTCAATCCAAGAGTATGGGATGCAGATTCGCCAGGGTGAGCGACGGATCATGGATGTTGTCGAGAGTTACTTTACCGAGATCGAAAAAAGAAATGATGATCTGAATATCGTAATCCAATGTTTTAAAGACTCGGCGTACAAAAAAGCAGCCTCTCTTGAGAAAGAACTAGGCCAAGGGCGGGACCGTGGCTCGATGCACGGTGTTCCCATCGGCGTAAAAGATATCTTTGCAATGACCGGCTACTTGCCGTCGGCGGGCAGTGGGGCTGCAATCAGTTGTGGAGATCAAGAGGCCACTGTCATAAAAAAGTTAGAGGCGTCTGGGGCAATTATCCTCGGGGTTCTCAATCTAGATGAATTTGCGGCTGGAGGCACTGGTGTTAACGCGTGGTTTGGCCGGTGCAAGAATCCACTGGATGAGCGCAGAATTACTGGCGGCTCTTCCAGCGGCAGTGCAGCGGCCATCAGTGCTAAATTTTCGTTGGCAACGATCGGCTCTGATGCGGGTGGATCAATTCGTATTCCTGCGGCCTTTTGTGGAGTTTGCGGGTTGAAACCCACTTATGGCCGCGTCAGTCGGTTCGGCGCCGTGCCACGCACGTGGAGTATGGATTGTATTGGACCCCTGGCATCGAATATTGAGGACTTGGGTATTGTTCTTGAGGCCATCTCTGGACATGACGCTCAAGATAGATCATCCAAAGTGGATAGTGAATTCCTGTGGACTCGTCACGAGTTCGGTAAGATGCCGCGAGTCGGTTTTCTCCCAGAGAGCGCAGAATATGGCCAGGATCTTGGCCAGTACGGCCAAGTCCTCGAATCACTGCGGAACGCGGGCTGCCCTCTTGTGCCCAAGCCCATCGATAAACTTGATACGTATACTGCCTATCACCAGAGAATTGTAAAAAGTGAAGCGGCTACGTTTCATCGAGCCGTTTTGGAGGGAACGAATTCCTGCGCATCTCCCGAAGTTAAAGGAACTCTGAGACCCGGTATGCAAATTCCCGCCATGGATTACCTTCAGGCGCAAACGGACTGCGATGATTTGTTGAAGGAATTTTTAGATCAAGTACTGAATGATGTTGACGTGCTGGTCCTCCCGGTCTCATATGAGGAAGCACCCATATATGACGCCGATGCAGTGATGAATGCTGCTACCCTAAACAAAGAATTTGCGAAAGCATCAATCTTTACCCGATTCGTTAATTTCTTGGGACTTCCTGCCGTCAGTTTTCCTACGGGCGTAGGGACCGCAGGAATGCCAACCGCGGTTCAGTTAATAGCGCGACCTTTTGATGAATTGTCTATGCTGAACAGCGCTCTTCAAATGGAGCAATTGTTTCCCTGCGTAAATTAGAACAGAATCCCTTTGGGCCACATCATTAGCCGTAGAGGCAGACATCAGCCCCATCGCGCTATCAGTTTGGGTCCAATGGATGAGGCCTCTTAATTGTGGGGAAAGTCTTGCTCAAAGAGTGTCCCAATCAGATGGGATGGGGGATTCAGACATCATCCATCATCCAGGCTCGCATCATGTGATAGGAGATTGAGATCGAGTCCGGAAATACCATGTCGCCTGCAGTATCGTAAAAGATCTTTTCAAGCTGGGAGCGTGTAAACCAGTCTGCGAACGCCATTTCTGCATGATTTAGGTTGATCTGATCTGTTACGGCGGTCGCGAAGCAGCCCAACATCAGGCTCGAAGGAAAAGGCCATGGCTGATTTCCCCAGAATTCGATATCAGTACACGAGATACCCACTTCCTCTCTTACCTCGCGATTAACAGCATCCTCAATCGACTCGCCGGGCTCCATAAAGCCTGCGAGTGGCGCGATGATTCTTTCTGGATAGTCATGGCTTCTACCCAGAAGGCATTTACTGTTATCCCGAGAGACAACCATCATGATGACGACGGGGTCGATCCTCGGAAAGTGAAGGGTGCCACATGCCAAATTGGCGCACTGGAGCCGATATCCACCGAACAAGACGGAATTACCCGATCCACACCGCGAGCAGAACCGATGGTCTGCTATCCATTTCAGAATAGAGCGCGCTTGCGCGACGATCGAAGTCTGGGAATCGGCAAGTTTGGCTGCGACTGATCGCACGGGCTCAAAACGATGCCGGGAGACGTTTTCCCAGTGCTCTAAACTTTCTCCAATATCAATAGCAAAGCGAGGCGAATGGTCGTCTTCGAGCCCTAAAAAGATAGCACCGTCAGGATTCTCGCAAACTAATTGAACGACGTCCCACGGAATCCAAAAGAGTTCACTCGACTCAGTAATAGGGGGGTCGTATTCGAAAAACGCGAGAAAGAGAGCGTCTTTATGGGACCTGAGTTTTTGTATCCCAGCATCATCTTCTCTGAGTTCATCAGAAGAGAAGAGGGGGTTTCTACTGAAGGGTAGAACCATGATGAGAAAAGATTCCGATCTTCAGAATTCGATGAGAGTGATTACACCAAGTCCTCGATAGCGTCAGATTCTTTTGGAGATCGCCATTGAAGTCAATGATTAGTGATGGTTGACATTGCCGCGCTTGTTAATCGAGTGCCTGGTAGGCAGCAGCCATCATATCCGTGCGCATCGGAGACAAGGAGCCCAGGTTCTGCGTCATGATGGTGCCGACGAAGCCTTCTTTTCGATCGGACCAGTAATAGGTCCCGGCCGCCCCACCCCAGCCGCTTTCCGTTTCGCCAGTGAGGGAGATTGCCTGTCCCGGGTTAAGCATCACTCTGCCCAACAGGTTAAAGCCATAGCCGGGGCTGGGAAAAGGTCCCAGCCAATAGGGAAGTTGTTCGTCGCTGAGTCGGTTGTGCCACATGAAATCGACCATTTTGCGTGAAACGAGTGAGGCGCCCATCGGCGTCTTTCCGTCCAGTGTGAACTGTGCGAATCGGGCGTAGTCATCGGCGGTCGAGAAGAGTCCATGGCCCCCGCGGGCGAATGTCTCCGGTTTGTCGCAAGGGTAGGCCTCTGCCACGTCGAATCTTTTAAGCGGCGCATTCGCTTCGGGTGCGTGCAGGATCTCATCGAGAGAGCGGCCGTACATGGGCATGAGCCGGTGACGTTGTGACTCAGGTACAAAAAACTGGGTGTCTTTCATTCCCAGGGGGTCAAAAATTTCTTTCTGCAGTAGCGCCCCAAGGGTCTGCCCGGAAACAACTTCCAGCACTCTTGCGAGAATATCGTGCCCGATGCTGTAGTGCCAGCGCTCACCCGGCTGAAACGCCAGTGGGAATCTTGACGCCCGGTTTGCAAAGGTTTCCAGTGTGCAACCTCCATCGTTGATCAGTCCGTCGGAGAGGTATAGGGCGCCTACAGGACAGTTCGGTATGAAGTTGTAGCTGAACCCTGCGCGATGGGTGAACAGGTGCTCGATCAGGATGGGCGCTGCTTTTTCGGTTTTCCCATCAGCATTCAGGACTTCCATATCCCGAAACTCAGGAAGAATGCTGCCGAGTGGGGTAAAGAGGTGCAGGCAAAAACGTTCCATCAGGATAATACCCGCCATCGCGACAATCGGCTTGGTCATTGAGTAGATTCGATAAAGGGGCCGGTCCGGCAAAGCCGACGACGTTTCATCCGCCAGCGCAAAGCCAGCGTCTATGACCTCACCGTGCTGTTTGATNAGCCATTCNATACTGGCGAAATGNCCATTGTCGATNTAGCCNTGTGCCAGCGTGCGNATACCCNTTTTNCGGAATNCATNCNNTTGCTNNNTNGGNNTCATGATGCAGGCCTTGGCCACATNATGACCTGTGTGCACCGGAACCACGCGAGGGTTTTCTGGTCTTTCTCAGAGGTGATCTCCACATCCCATATCTGTGTTGATTTTCCAAGGTGCATTGCCTTCGCCACTGCTTTTATGACTCCGCCATCCGTCGTGGCAACGAAATTAGTCTTGGTTTCAAGGGTGGCAAAGCCGGTTGCCCCTTCAGGAAGTGACCTCATACAGCCAAATCCTGCGCAGGAGTCAGCCAGCGCAAATAGGGTGCCTGCATGGACTCGACCCTTCCAGGAGAAATGGTGTCTCTCAAGTGTAAGAAGGCCGTTTGCGACCCCCGAGGGAGTGAACGCGAAAGTCATTCCCAGATGGTCAAAAAGATAGCCTTCGCCGTGGGGCTTAAATTCTTCTGATGTGTCCATGGGTTACTCGATCAGGGTACGNGGATCCACAAGGATCAGTTTTGCGGTGCTGCTAACTTTAGGATTCGTCTGGCGTGGCGGTGGTAGTTNCAGCTCGTTTTTCCCGGTCTGCATCATTTTTCGAATGGTCGNGTTGATCTGCGATCGGGTTCTGATCGTCCTTTGCGCGCCAGCCTTCCAGAGTAGCGAACTTCCAATACATCTTGCCTCTTTTTAGAGGAGGGGTTTTGACAGGTTTGGATGTATCACTCATAGAAATATATCGAACTATCNGGCTAATCGTTGCTCGATTATGTTCTTTAATCCGTCGCAGACTCAAGGCGGGCGAGGATATCGTCCAGGCCTTCCGTCAGGGACTTTTTAGTGCCGAGTTTGTTCCTGCGGGCGATGAACTGAGCATTCAGTCCGCCCGGCGTCTGGCAGGCTTCGCTCATCTTATGGAGTCCTTCAGCGGACTGCCGGACGGTAAGGTCTGCAAGTGCGTAATACAGTGCGGTGGTGTAACGCGCAGCGGTAGAGGTTTGAAGTCCTTTTTCACTCATCCATTGCGTTACGCCCGATACTTGATCGAAGAAGTCAGCCATCAAGGCACTCGCCGCACCAAAGAGATTGAACTGCGCTTCGTCCGCAACTGTCACACAGGTGCCGATCTTTTCAAAGAGTCCTTCGACATCCGCGTCGGCCGGACACATGGCAACCGGTCCAAGACCATGTTCAATCGGCGGCATCGGAATTACCCGAATNATATCTGTGGCGGGGGCCGCCCAAGTNTGNAANTGNTCNAGNGAAACNCCGGCAGCGAGGCTGATAATCTTCTGCTCCGGCCGGCAATTAAGTTCCGAAAGGACATCGCACACTTGTTCGGGTAACACGGAAACAATGATCCAGTCGCTCTCTTCAGTCAGTTGCCTGTTATCCTCGACTACGCGAACCTTTGGGTAGTCGCTAGCCAATTGCGCAGATCGGGTGGCTGAACGTTTCGATACCAAAATGGTGTTGTCATAGTCCGCGGCATNATAAAGACCGCGTATGACGGCTTCGGTGATCACNCCCGTGCCTAAAAATCCGATAATCATATTGTTTCAGTTCCCTTTACTCATCGACTAATCAACACACGAGGATGGCTTTGCTTCAGTCGCAATCTTAAGCCGATTTGCGGCGGGATGCCGTTANGGNGCAGCGCGGACCGCTTCCTCAATAGCCAAGCGTTGTGTTGACCTGGTTTTCGAGAGCCTCACCGTTGATCAGTCTGCGCATATTGTTGAAAAACACATCCAGCGTCAACGGGACATACGCGTTGCCGTCGTCAGCGGAGACGTGGGGTGTAATCACCAGATTCGGCTGGGACCACAACTTCGATTCAGGCGGCAGGGGTTCAGGATCAAAGACATCAAGAACCGCGCCCCCAATCGCCCCGGAATTCAGACCTTCCACAAGCGCATCGTAGTCGACTACCGCAGCACGTCCGATATTGACCAGCCCNGCGCCGGGTTTCATCAAAGCAAGGCGGTTGGCGCTCAGCAGATTGGTGGTTTCCTGAGTGAGNGGTGTAACGACAAAGACAAAATCNCCCCGGGGCAGAACACGATCAAGTTCACTCACCGCAACTGCTTCATCCAGTTCCGGCAGAGGCTTTCCATGTCGGGACACTCCGANAACATGGATTCCCAGAGCCTGCGCGTGCTTGGCAACAGCCCGCCCGATGCTCCCGGTGCCGATAAGCACGAGGGTCTTTCCTTTGATGGGTGTGGAATAAAGTGAGTCGTACCTGGCGTGATTCTGATGGGTGATGATTCTGGGTAGGTGGTTNTGCAGCATCAGGATGCTCATGATGCCGAATTCACCGCCTTTGTCAGCGTGAACGCCCTTGTTATTCGTTAAGGTGACCCCCGGGGGCAGCCAATCCATTGGTGTCAGGTGCTCAACACCGGCTCCAATGATGTGAATCCACTTGAGGCGGGGTGCAACCTTGGCCAGATTTTCCGTTGGGAGATCCCAGGTGACCAGAACATCCGCGGTCGCCATATAGTGATCGAAATTGTCGGTATCCCAGTCGATGGATACTTTAGTCTGCGCAGCCACTTCCGGATGCGCCGATGCAACGGTATCAAAACGTTCCCGGGTAATNGTGAAGACTTTCTCGCCCTCGGCAGTATTGGGAAAGGTATCGATCCTGTGATGGTTGTTTTTAATATGAACGTGGTACATCAAATTCACCCTAACTGCTGAAGTTGCGCAATGATCCGGCTGTCCCGATCAGGCGCCGGACCTGCATCGGAATNAAAAAGAATATCCATGACTTTGTTCCCGGTCTCACGCAGGAGTTTCTGATCATCCTGATCCGGGGACAAGGGCCGATGTAGTACCGTGTCGCTGCCATAGGTGGGAATGAAGTCATCACCAAGATCTGTGGGCTGTGGTGGCGCCTGACCCTTTTCCAGATTTCGGGCAAGTTGACGCAATTGACGACGATAAAGGCTGACTCCTTGGTCACCTGGCAGGAGGAACTCTTTCTCCTGGTCGGCAATCGCGCCCATACCTTCGACCGCCTCAACATCTCCGGGGCGTCTTTGACGTTCTTCGTAGGTGCGGTCGAGAATCTCGCCCTGTTCAATTTGCTGCATACCCTCGAGGGTGTTGTATTCGGGCGGATCGGCACGCTCACCAAAGTTGCCCCAGGCAAACGCCATCGTGGATCGGTCATTTAAAGGGACCACCCAACGCGTAAATGCACTACGTCCAAAATGGCGGAGCCGGGTACCATCACAGGCAAATGCTGCACCCGCCTGCGTAAAGTTCGGCAGGATGAGTTCATTGACTCGGACCCAGATGTTGTCACCGACGCGCCGGGAAGCCGTGCCGAGGAATCGGAGTTTGTCTCGTTGATAGAACTCAATTGCACCCAGTTTGCCGAATCCGTCTGAGAACTGGGATTCGTGAAGAAAAGCTGTATGAACCGGATCCACAATTGCATCTAGTACTTGTATCCAGTTGCAGTTAAACGGAACCGCATAGGGGGTCATCACCAAGTCTGGAAGTTCATAGGTATCGTAGAAAGGGAACTNAGGGGTATGTTCCGGTGGACCCAGATAGGCAAACAATAATCCTCTGAACTCTTTTACTGGATATGCACCGAGGCGCACATGCTCAACTGCGTGACGGACATGTTCAGATCCATCGGGTTCCCCTGGGATNTCCAGCACTGTGCCATCAACATCAAACACCCAGCCGTGGTAACAGCAGCGTATGCCGCGCGGTTGGCAGTGGCCAAATTCCAGTGATGCTCGGCGATGCGGACACTTCTTGTGNACNAGGCCATAGTTGCCGGAAAGGTCTTTGAACAGCACCAGTTCTTCGCCAAGAACCTGAATCAGTTTTGGAAGTTCGCCTACGTCNCTCGCGATATAGACTGGATGCCAGTAACGTCTCAGAAGTTCGCCGCNCGGNGTGCCGGGCCCCACCTCGGTCAGATCCTTAAGCGACCCGCCTTCCCAGGTCTGGTGATAGCCACAGTANGGGCCATATTGGGCGCGATCCTGAATAGAAGAGGTCATGCGTTCAGTCAGCNGATGAGATCAGTAATGGCCTGGTCAAGAAAATCCTGAAACCTCGGGTCATTCTCACCGGAGGCGACACAGTGGCCCCAGGGCGACTCATAAACCCGCAGTTCACCATTTTCAATGTGAGTGACTTCCAGCGCATTATCCGCCGGTGGGAAGTAAAGATCATTGTCACAGGCGATGATAATGGTTTTGGCACGGATACTCTTAAGCGCCTTGTGAAAATCATTCTGATAAAGATCATTACTGCTGATGTCGCCGTTCTGCCAGGAGGCAAGCATCGCCAGAAGATTGTTGGCATCCCAGTCGAGGTGATCCTGCTCCCAGTCCAGCAGTACATCCTCTGCCGTTTCAAAGCCCAGTGCCCTGTGCAGACGCTCGCGGTACCAGGTCTGTGAGAATGCCCATCCTGCATAGACCCGAGCAAAGGCCTTAAGTCCTGTTTCTGGTGGCGATTCATAAAACCCGCCCATGAAGGCGGCGTCAGCGGTCAACGCAGCTTTGACACCCTCCAGGAAAACGCTGTTATGGGGTGACGTACGCGCCGAAGCGCAGAAGGGGAGTGCGTTCTCCACCCGCTCAGGATATTGCGCCGCCCACTGAAATGTCTGGCATCCCCCCATAGACCACCCGGAGACCAGCAAAAGTTTGTCGATCCCAAAGACGCTCTCCAGCAGCGCCTTCTGGCAGGTTACGTTGTCACTGAGCGTCACCAGCGGGAAGTGACCTCGATCAGCAGGCGCTTGGGTGTTACTCGGAGATGAAGAGAGTCCGTTACCAAACATGTTGATGGAGACGATAAAGTGCTTCTCGGGATTAATGGCGCGGTCGGGGCCAAAGAACATCTCATTTCGAATGTGAGTGCCTGTGTAAAAAGTCGGCAGCAAGACAGCATTGCTTCGATCGGCATTCAAAGAGCCATAGGTCTTATAGGCGAGATTCGCCCCGGGCAGGACCTGCCCACTTTGCAGTGTGACGTCACCGAGAGAAAACAATTCGTAGTTCATATCGTTTATGTAGGCTGAGGCCCGTGTCTTTTATATAGTTGATGGTTATACCCGATGTCTACCCCATAGCGCCTCCAGACATCGTCTCCATTTGGGCTGGGTGATCAAGACGAGCTGCCAGTGTTCTAAGGGTATTGTGAAATTCATCCCGGTTGACTGAGCACTGTTGCAGATGCCGCTCACCCTGGCCAGGGTCAAACCCGGTCCTGCCGTGCAGAACCCTCTGATTGTCAAAGATATGCAAATCGCCAGATTCCATTGGGTATTCAACTTTCATATCGTCGGCGTTGACGATGTTCCAAAATGCCTTGATGGCCTGGTAGGTTTTCTCCATCAGGTGGTCGGGCAGATCCTGTGGCGGGAGGGTCCGATCGGTAAAGCGAATGCCTTCTACCTCCCCGTCTATATCTAGCGTGATCATTCTTCGGTGTGATTGCATGTCTTCATCAGGTAAAGACTTTCGTTGAAAGAAAACAGGAACATCAGTAAGTATCCCGAATAGATCTGGGGCACAGTTTCGCAAACGCTCTGCGGCGTTGAACCCGTCAACCAGGATACTCGCGCCTCCACCACCAGCTGAAGGAATTAGGCAGTGAAAAAATGTAATCCCGGGCGCTGCGTGCCGGTAACTTTCGTCAGTGTGGGGGCCAAGGTATTTCCCGGTGTTGGATCCCAGCGCTCTATAAGCATTACTTTTGACGTCAAAGACTTCGCCATAATTGTTTCGATGTACAACACCAAATTGTTGAGCTACCTCTGCAACTGTGCCGGGTGCGTCAGGCACATTAATGACTCTCGCAATACCGAAGTCTCTGATCGACAATCCAATCTGGAGAAGGGATGCTGGGTCGTCAAGATCGGAGTAGGGATAGCAGGGAATGGATGACTTCGTATCCAAGGGCCACAGGATCGGAGCCGGTTTTCTTCGCTTTCGACTACTCTGGTCATACCGAACCGAAATCAATGCGCCCAGGGGGTGTGTTGTTTTAAGATCATTGTCGTCCCAGATTATCTCAAGAGATTCATCGGTAATGGTGTAATCGCTGATGACCAGAGAGGCTGGATCATCCGGGACAAGATCAATCTTGACGCTGGTATCGTTGGGCAACCCGTCTGGACACCGTGCATGATGTCTTAGCCAGACATAATGAAACTCCGTCGATTGGTTCTCTGGCCAATTAAGGCGTAATTTTCGGTTGACCGCGTCAAGAGTAACCGTTACACCGTCAGGCGATTTAATCGCTGCCATGCCTGNCTACCCCGATGGTTTTTCGACATCATACAAAAGATNNAANACGGCTTGNTTGAACNCATNNGGCNGCTCAATGTTGATCNGAAGATTNCGAACGTTTTAGGTATTTTCCAGGTGAGGTTTGTCAACCTTCATATAGGCCATCTTCTTTTTTAATTTATCTGCCTCGAACTCAAGAATATCGATTCCCCGGATAACCGAGATTTCTCCATCTTTATCAAGATTTANTCGCCAACTCGCTAGGACTTTCCCGGAGTCTGCNTCAATAAAGACGTCTTCTCCGTCAAAGCGGATCTTGCCGCGGGAACCACCAACCAATGGCTCAAAAGCAGTCCGGATCGCATCGTGACCGACGTGCGTACCACCGGTCGAATCCTCGTAGATGCCATCTTCGGCGAAGAAGGCAACCACATCGTCAAGGCTCATACGATTAAAGGCATCGACAAACTCGTTGGTTAGTTTGATAAGTTGATCTCGGCGGTCAATCATTTCTCGGGCTCCAAAAGGTTGTCGATGAAATCTACCAAATTAAGGGCCCGGTCAAATAGTTCGTAAGCATCGAACCTAGACGTTTATCCGGATTAACAGTTAAAGAGCATTTTAAGTTATTGAAAAAATTAGGAATTGAGTTAGCTCGGTTAACGACCCTCGGTTATGAGCGAATAACTGTATTCCTAGCGACTGACTAGACAACCTGATTCCTTTCGATCACGCAGGCTTCAGATACGACTCCCAAAGGTCGACGTTGACACTAAACTTTGGATCCTCGCGGCTACCGCATATTTCATTTGCACTAAAGCATACGTTGTATAAATGCTCTGAGAATATAATTCCGAGCGCATTTTGATCGGGAAGTGCGTGAACACCCTGTTGGTGGCGAATGACTCCGCGCTTGCCCTGAACGTATCCCGGCAGGCGCGTATGGCCCCTCGAAGTAATATTCATAGCTGTCACGGAATCTCCTGCCTTAAATCGAGCCACAGGTTGAGTACCGATGGGGTTTGGGTAGTGGTGGTGGATGTAGCTTTCAACCTGCTCAACTCTTAGAGGTGCAGCTTTTCTAGAGTCAGACTTGACGTCAGCTACACCTGTTTCCAGTTCTTCGGTAGTTACTAAACCCGTCTTTATCAACAATTTTTCGAGACCGAACAACCAATTCTCATAGTAAGAGTGTTCAAAATACTGGTCAGGACTTTGTTTTTCGATAGCATCTCTTGCTTGATCTAGATTCCACTTGTCCAGATATTCCACTGCGGTGGTTAACGCAAATACCCGCGCCTCCCACATGGCCTGAAAAACAGGTTCATTGAGATCATGACTGAAGGGGATTTCGCTGAATCCGGGCTTGCCCCCTATGTCATGCCCTTTATTCATAATATGACAACGTGCGCTCCTCGGTTAGTGAGCGATTAAGTAATGCGCAATTGAAGAGTCAAAGTGATCCGCTAGTATCCGGTACAAAATCAGTACAATTGAGACAAATTAAAATTCAGGAACACTATCGTCGATTGACGCACTAATTTGACAGGAACTCTGAGACATGTCTAACGAATTCGCTGATGAACGTGCTGATCTTGCCGCTGTTCTGCGATGGGCGGCCCGCGAGGGCATGCAGGAGGCGGCCGGAAATCATTGCAGTCTTTCTGTATCGGAAAACGGAAATCAGTTTCTTATTAATCCAGATGGGAAATATTTCTCAAATCTGAAAGCAAGTGATCTTTTATTAATCAATCTAGATGAGCACACAAGCACTCAGCAGGCGAATCTTTCTGCTTGGCTTCTTCATGGACAGATACTACAGCGAGTTGAGAGCGCTAAATGCGTTTTACATCTGCACCCCAAGTACGCCACTGTGCTGGCAACGTTACTGGACAGCACCATCTATCCAGTTGATCAGGTGAGTATGCGGTTCTACAACAGGGTCGCAACTGATAGCGAGTACTCAGGAATGATTGTCGATCAAACAGAAGCAGATCGGCTTTGTGACGTGTTAAGAGACAAAAACATACTCATGATGGGGAATCACGGCGTTACAGTAGTCGCACCGTCCGTAGCTCTCGCTTTCGATGAGCTATATCATCTTGAAAGGGCTTGCGAGACTCTAGTGACAGCGTATACCACCGGAAAAGAATTGAAGATAGTATCTAGCGATGTCGCTAATCGAACTGCACAGGATTGGCAGGATTTTATTTACAGCGCGGAACTTCATTTTGCCGAATTACGTAAGAAACTGAACAGGGAAGAGGCTGACTACTGCCGCTAGCAAACTTAATGACCGCCCCTGAGTCAGAAGTGCGAAACGTTAGCGACCCTTTCCCCCTAAAAAGCGAAGAAAGGGCCGGAACGCGTTTTAAGTCAGCTTAGGCTTTTTGAAACAGTTCAAGTCTCGGGTCGCCGTTAGGCTTCATTGCGGGGGCAATGTTGTTTTGCCACACCATAGGCCGCGGCGGCTGGGTAATCCAGAGATAACATGCACTGTCGTCGAGCATCTGTTGTAGATCCATTAGCATCTGGGCTCGCTTGGTGTTATCTGTCTCGCCAAGAGCTGCGAAGTGCAAATCGTCAAACTCCTTGCTTTCAAACCATTGCCAATTCCAGATCCCTGCTTGACTCGATAACAGCCATTGGGTAGTCCAACTCAAATCCGGTGGCGCAAGCCATCGATTGAAGTTCATATCTATTCCTTCCTTACCTTTGGTGGAAACCAGAGACCAGAAGGAACCACCCTCGTGCGATTCGATTACTAGGTTGACGCCAATTTCGGCTAGGTTTGCTTGTACGATCTGAGCCCCAGTAAGAAAATCAGAATCTGCAAGGGTGTCTAATGTAATCGTGACTCCAGATGCTCCCGCGGCATCAATAAGTTTTTTCGCCCCTTCTACATCTCGAGGTGCCGGGCCTTCTTCTCGATAACCCAACAAACCTTTCGATACTGGACCGTGCGCACGCTCTGCTACGCCGAAGTAGGCCCCGTCGAGTATGGCTTCTAAGTCGATCGCCTTCAGGATAGCCTGCCTTACCCGAATGTCAGAAAGCCTCGGACTCGCCTGATTCAAGCCCATCCAAACATTGTCTGGCGCATACTTAAGATCCAGACTTAAATTGTCCGGGAGATTAGCCCGCAACTTCGGAACAATACTTAGACTTACCCGAGTCCAGTCCACTTGACCGGCCTGAACAGCATTTTCAGCCGCCTTGGAATCCGTGATTGGGAGGATCTCAACTCGTTGAAAATGTGGTTTCGGTCCAGCAAAGTCATCGTGAGCCTCGAGGACGAGCCGCTGCCCCGCTGTGTGTTCGGTAATTTTGTACGCACCACCCATCGCAGGCGGCTCAAGGGTAAATTTCCCTCCCTCGGCTTTTTCCATCGCAGCTTTACATAGGATGCTTCCCGTCGCATAAGGCAATACGAACCACCAGAGGGGGGCAAAAGGCTCTTTCAGGTGAATCGTGCCTGAGTATTTGTCGTGGACTTCAACGTGGTCCAACAGCGCCCAGTTATCACTGGTTTCCGCAGCAAGCTCTTTATCCAAATAACGCTCGAATGAAAACTTGACGTCAGCGGTTGTCAATTCTCCATAACCACCTGTCCACATTGAACCAGGTTTTAGTTTGAAATCAATCGTCAACGGATCTCGCTGACTGATTGATTCGGCAGAGTACAACTCCCACTCCCATTTTGATCCGCTTTTGAAATTTATCAGACGAGGAAAGACAGCATCCATCACCCAAAGATCGGTCGTATTTTTCCAGAATCCTGGATCGACAGTGTCAATATCGCCCGGAGCCCGGATAGTCAAAGTATCCCCAGACGCCGCAAAAGTCATTCCAGGCTTCAGTGTGGTGAGTGCAACTGCTGCCGCTGAACCCCCCAAAAACTGTCGTCTATTAATGCCGTTTTCTAGCATAAAATCCTCCTTATTAATCTATGATGCGACCATGAAAAATAAAGTCGATCAATTAGTTTTGCACCTTGGTGCTCGCTACCACGTATATTGAATATACCGACCTCATTAAAACACCGCGAGGACTAAAGCATATAACATAATGAGCTAATATTTGAGGTCACCGTTGAAAAATATTATCAAATGATTTCTTTCGTCTTACAAGTGCGGTGAATTTTAGGCGGTAGGAACGTAAATCCACGAGTTTTGAACATCAGCACAAAGAACATACCGACGGCCTGAGCCCATGCTGCTTTATTTTTTGAAAAGAATTGTTTTGGGTGTAGTAATTGTCGTTATTGCGGTCTCGCTGCTTTACGCGATGATTCACTTGGTACCAGGAGACCCTGTTAAGACCATTCTGGGCCCAAGAGCCAGTCCTGAGATTCAGGCGCAAATTCGTGAAAAAATGGGACTTAATGATCCCTTGCCGCTACAGATCGTTAAGTTTCTCGGGAACGTTGCCACAGGCGATCTGGGAGAAGATGTATTTAAGCGTAAGTCGGTCAATACAATCGTTTTTGAACAACTACCACATACAATTTATCTAGTGCTCGCTGGAATTGGATGGGCATTATTAATTGGTATCCCTCTAGGCTGTTTCGCAGCTGTTTATCAGAATAGTGTTTTGGATCGGGTCGTCGGGATTCTTTCAGTAAGTTGTATCGCGATTCCAACATTTCTGGTGGCGATCTATTCTGTACTCTTGTTCGCTGTAACGCTTAAATGGCTTCCTGCAATTGGCGCAGGAGATGGCTCGCTGCTGAGTTATGTACGTCATTTAATCCTCCCCGCATTTGCTGTTGGACTGGGGTGGGTTGGGTACCTTGCGCGCCTTATAAGAGCCTCTATGCTGGAGATCATGGGTGAATCTCACGTTCGGAATGCGCGCGCATTTGGACTCAAAGAGCGAACGATCGTCTTTAAGTATGTTTTACGGCTTGCGGTGCTGCCCACCATAACATTGATAGGTATGGGCATTGGTATTTTGTTATCAAGCGCTGTCTTTGTGGAGATCGTGTTTGCAAGACCAGGTATCGGCCGATTGATCTATGACGCGGTTACCAGCCGGAATTATCCAGTAGTAATGGGGTCGGTGTTGGTGACCACGGTGCTGTTCGTTGTGAGCACAACCCTTGCTGATCTGATAAACGCGATGGTTGACCCGAGATTGAGAGCAAGAGATTGAAAAGGGCAACCATTAAGCAAGAACGTCTACGAATCTGGGAAGGTTGGCTTAGCGTTTTTCGTACGATTCAACGGGTGGTACGCGAACCCTTGGGTGCTATGGGCCTTGTCCTGGTGGTTGCCGTACTGATTAGCGCGATCGGGGCAGATTTATGGTCCACGCATGATCCTAACAAAATTAATGTGCGAGCAGCATTCGCATCACCATCTTTAGAGCACTTCCTTGGTACGGATCAGTTAGGCCGGGATATCTTTTCTAGAGTGCTAGTCGGAGGCCAGATTGCTCTGAAGGTGTCTTTAGTGTCGATTGGAGCGGCGCTGATTATTGGCCTAACACTAGGCCTGATTGCTGGTTTTGGTCCTAAGTGGTTGGACAACATCCTGATGTTGTTATTTGATTCAGTTCGGTCCTTCCCGACAGTAATGTTTGCGCTCGCGGTAGTCACCTTGTTTGGACCAAGTTTGACGACGGTGATGGTCGTGGTAGTGGTAACACAAATTCCGATCTACGGTCGTATGGTGAGGTCTCAGACACTCGCTTTAAAGACCAGCGAATTCATTCTTACTGAACGCGCAATGGGGGCAGGATTTTTTCGCATCATCAGTCTTCATATTCTCCCCAATGTAATTGGCCCGTTACTGATCCTTGCGAGTATGGACATTCCGTTCGTTATTACGATAGAAGCGGGTTTAAGTTTTCTCGGCATGGGGGTAAGGCCGCCGACACCAAGTTGGGGCACTATCCTGAATGACGGTTATTCCTATATCTACAATACACCCTGGCCTGTGATTGCGGGCGGGTTACCGGTGGTGCTGACGACTCTTGGATTCACGTTCCTTGGGGAAAGTTTGCGGGATGCGTTTGACCCAAAATTGCGCAAGGATTCCTGAGTGAACTCCAAAAATATTCTGGAGATTGAGGATCTCAACGTTGAGTTTTCGACGCCAAAAGGACCTCTCAAAGCATTGCGAAATTTCAATTTGACGATGTCACGAGGCGCAATTGTTGGTGTCGTGGGTGAGAGTGGCTGCGGTAAATCAACGTTGATCAACGCGATTATTGGTCTGTTGGCCCCCAATGCGGGTGTAACTCGAGGTCGCATGATCTTCGAGGGTGCAGATCTCCTCCAGCAATCAAAACAAGATCTACAAAAGATTCGAGGTCAGCGGATTTCCATGGTGTCCCAGGATCCCATGACTGCGCTAAATCCAATTCTGTCGATCGGCGACCAGATGGTTGATATTCAATATCGGAGTGATGTGAGTAAAAGTAAGAAGCGGGATCGTTCTATCGAAATGTTGAGGATGGTTGGAATACCCGATCCATCAATGCGGTTTAATGATTATCCTCACCAATTCTCAGGAGGGATGCGCCAGCGAATTGCGATAGCGATGGCTTTGCAAGTCGAGCCAACATTGCTCATTGCCGACGAGCCAACCACTGCTCTCGATGCAACCTTAGAGGTTCAAATCATTCAACGATTGAAGGAGTTGCAACAGAATATAGGNTGCTCNATTTTATTTATTTCTCATCATTTGGGCGTTATTGCTGAACTTTGTAACTACGTTGTAGTGATGTATGGCGGCGAGATCGTGGAAACAGGAAGCGTTCGGGACGTTTTTCACAGAGCCTCTCATCCATACACCCAGAAGTTATTGGAGTGTGATCCGGCGAGAATCAAAGAGGTTACCAACACACTGCCAACTATTCCCGGAGAAGTACCGGATTTAGTGCGGTTACCGAACGGCTGTATTTTTGCTGATCGTTGTCAGCATACTGTTCAACAATGTCGGGATAGCGAGCCGGAATTGACGTATATAACANCAGAACATTCGGTACGTTGTCCTTTCTCTAGCCACCTGGTGAATCGGTAATGTCCTTGCTGCAATTAAGTGATGTTCGTGTCCGATTTAGAACATTATCAAGCGCAAGAGCGGTGCTTGAAGGCGTGGCAGACCCTTTTGTTGACGCAGTCAATCGAGTGTCCCTCGAAATCAGACAAGGAGAGACATTCGGACTAATAGGAGAGAGCGGGTCTGGCAAGACCACACTCGCGCGATCGATTATTGGGCTCCTGCAGCCGCAGGAGGGAAGCGTTCGATATGATGGCGATGAGTTGATAGGGCTCTCTCCGCGGGCATGGAAAAAGGTAAGGCGTAACATAGGNGTGATGTTTCAGGATCCAGTTGGGTCGTTGAGTCCCCGAATGAGCGTGTTCTCTTTGCTGTCTGAGCCATTCAGGATTCATAACCAAGTGAATTTGGACTTGAGGTCCGAAGTCAGTCGGATGTTGGAAATGGTTGGNTTGAGTGACGACTTTGCACATAGGTATCCGCACCAATTGAGCGGAGGCCAGGCTAGACGAGTGGGTGTTGCACGGGCNCTTGCGCTAAAGCCAAAGCTGATTGTTGCTGACGAACCAACTGCCGGGCTAGACGTGTCGGTGCAAGGAGAGATTCTGAATCTTTTGAACAAGCTTCAGAAAGAGTTTGGATTAACAATCTTGATCATCACCCACAACCTCAATATCGTAAGACATGTCACGGACAGAATGGGGATAATGTATTTCGGAAGGATGGTCGAGCAAGGCCCAACAAAGGCAATATTTGAGAATCCGGCCCACCCGTACACTCTTGCGCTGCTGTCTGCGAATCCCGAGCCTAATCCTGATGCACGCATTGATCGAATTGAGCTGCAAGGAGAGGTGCCCAGCCTTTTAAATCGTCCAACGGGTTGTGAGTTTCACCCAAGGTGTCCATTCAGCCAGGAAGACTGTTCAACGTTAGCCCCCTCCAGACAGAAGTTTTCGGCAGATCACGATTATTCCTGTCATTTTCCCAGGAACATCCCTAATCTCTAAGGGCTTGACCTTTTTGGGAGGATTTTTTATTTAAGTTGGGCAAATTCCACTTTACGATCCGATGCCGATTTAACGGGCTGGGTACGGAAGAGCGCGGAGCGAAATTCGTCGAGAATAAAAGCGATCTATTTTTGAAAAAGAGGAACAGAAAGCGGGCCCAGGGGAGGTTTTCCCAAGATAAAGTCTGATGCCTTCTCNGCAATCATTAGCGTCGTTGCGTGGGTGTTCGCGGTCACTATTTCGGGCATGATAGATGCATCAACTACCCTTAAGTTGGCAACGCCGTGGACTCGCAACTCACTGTCAACAACCGCGGAATCTGAGTAACCCATAGAACAACTACTGGTGGGGTGATATTCGGTCTCTCCGTTAACTTTCGCCCAATCTAGAATAGCCTGATCTGACTTAACGTCATTCCCAGGGTCGATCTCCAAATCTCGAAATTCATCGAAGGAAGGTTGTGCGAGNAGNTCCCGCGCCAACTTAAATCCCTCAATAACCACTTTTTGGTCCTCTTCAGTTTGAAGATAATTAAACAATATCATCGGAGGCTCTTCTGGGTTCGCAGACNGNAGTTGGATGCANCCACGACTGGTCGGTTTCATCAGATCAATATGNGTCTGATATCCATGACCCTCATAGGTCTTTGAGCCGTCATAACTCGCGGCGACAGCCATGAAACACAACTGAAGNTTTGGAAAGGACAGTTCGGGCCGACTACAAACATAGCCCGCCACGTCCAACAGGTTAGTTGTGCAAACCCCAGAGCGAGTCAATAACCACTGCAATCCGGCCGCAACCCGCCCAACTCCCCGGGTTGAAGGGTAATGGCTCACCGCCTTTTTACAACTTATCTGAATTCGAAGGTCCAAATGGTCCTGAAGATTTTGCCCTACACCGGGTAAATGCTGGCGCTCCGGTATGTTGTGGTGTCGAAGGTGTTCTGCATCTCCAATACCGGACAACATCAGCAGATGAGGNGAACTGATTGCCCCCCCGCTGATTAAGACTTCCTTTTCAGCGAAGGCGGAAGTAATNCCCCCCCTGGCTTTGTACTCGACCCCTATTGCGGAGTTGTTATCAAAGATAATTTTATACGCGAGACACCCAGTCTCGACACGCAGATTGTCTCGGTGCAGCGCAGGTTTTAGATAGGCATCGAACGCGCTCCAGCGCCGACCGNGGTAGGTATTTTTNTCAGAAAGTCCGAATCCGTCCTGCCGATAACCGTTACTGTCGTCACTAATTCCATGCCCCGCTTGAGAAGCGCTATCCAAAAAAGCACGGTCTAGAGGAGTGTGAATCGACCCGGGGGTAACGTGAAGAGGNCCGTTATCTCCTCGATAATCGTCGCCTCCACGCTGNTAACATTCTAGTTGCTTGAAATAAGGNAGACAGTGNGCGTAATCCCAGCTATCTAATCTGTTCTGNGCCCAACNATNAAAGTCATTGGGATTTCCACGTACAAACTGCATTCCATTAATACTGGAAGAACCCCCTAAGGCACGACCTCTTGGGCAATTCATCCTGCGATTGCCCATGAAAGGCTCTGGCTCGGTATTGAAACACCAATTAAAGCGGCAATCGTGAAGCGCAAAGTCAAGCGCCGCCGGGATTTTTGACAATAATCCCGAAATGGGTGGACCCGCTTCTATCAGCAATACGCTTCGACTTCCCGATTCAGTAAGTCGATAAGCGAGCACACATCCCGCAGTACCACCGCCGACTATCACGTAGTCAAAAGTATTCGCAGTCTTGTCCAACACCATTGACGATTGCTATATGTTCCTAACGTATCCGGGGGAACGTGGCACACTCCATGGAGCCTCCATGAAAAAGATTTTCACCCCGATAGGGTGGATCAGTCTCATGAGGCTTATCGTTATAAGTAATATCATCTCCGATCCAATGAGTCGCCAAAGCACGTCTCCGAGAAGTCTTTAGGTTGTTCCCTGGGGCACTATGAAAAGTGCGACTGTTGAATACCAGGCAATCGCCTGGACTCATCGCCGAAAAACCCAGTTGATACGCTCCCGGTTCTTTATCCCAATCTGGCATTCTTGCCTGATCTGGCAGATCGGCGTAATCCATAGCCGGGTTGAAATGAACTGGGTTGTAAGACTTATCCCAAAGGTGAGATCCAACAAGGAAACGAAGTGCCGTTTGAACGGGTATGTCGTCTAGCGCAATCCATAAGTTGCAAATCTGGTTGCCCTTAATCGGCCAGTAGGCTTCATCGTAATGCCAGGGTGTTTTATTACTAGTCCCAGGCTCTTTTACCAACATAAAATCAAAATAAAAAATCAAACTTTTTGATCGCATGATTGTGGCAGCAACATCGCTCACATTTGAATTGAAAATAAATTTTTTAAAGTTTTCAATTCGCTGCCACATAAAAGTGTCATAAAAAAAGAAGCCTGGCTCACCCGGTGTCGCGATATTGAATGCGGTGTCTCGTTGATACCCTTCATTAATCGCGATTTCCATGCCTTCAGCGAGAAGTTGAATCCACTTAGTATCGAACACCTGACGTAGCGAGACGACGCCGTCGCGTTCGTATGTCTCAATAGCTCCTAATGGCGGACCGCCAAGTGGATTCAATTCGTAGTTGGGAAGCTCGACCAGATTTTCATCCATATTGATCACTTGGTATCCGTTTTTACCTGAGCTTTGGGAAGACCTGCCCAGCGGGGTGTTCACCATGTTGAAGGGCGACATCAACATCAGGTGAGTCGATGAAACCTTCCCTCGCGTCATACGTCACATCGTCACCAGCGAAGTTGAATGCGGTGGAGTGCCTACGTGTCTTCAGAGTATTACCTGGACCCGCATGAATCGTACGTTGATAAAAAATCAACGCATCCCCNGGATTCACCTCCCAAAAAATTGTTGGGAANCGGGATTCCANTTCCTCTAGCGAAGGCATNGGTGTCTGNTCGGGCATNGACTCGNGATACTCGACTCCNGGAATGAACGTAGGNCCAACGGACAGNGGGTCCATACGCGCATGNGAGCCTTGCTTAAANTTAAGCGTNGTNTCGGCAGGCATAAAGTCGAAGGAAATATTCATATTGATGACATTTATCCCGACGAATCTGGAATAGGAAGCGTCTTCGTGCCATGGGGTGACTTTGGTATCNGTGCCCGGGTCTTTTACAAAAGTATTCGTATAATAAAGNGTAACCGAATCCGAACGCATAAGTTGCGCCGCGACATCAGGAAGGTGACTGTCAAAGGTTGCCGAACGAATGACAGGATGGCGCCGCCACAAATTAAACTCGTAGTAGAAAATACCGCCGTCATCTGGACCACTGACAAACCGGGCGTGTTCACTCGGGTTCTCGAGTGCGTTATCNGCTTCATCACGAAGCGCTTCAACAGTCGCAGGATCAAGAACGTTTCTCAAGCACACGACGCCATCGTTCTCTAGCTGCTTAATCGCCGACTCCGGAACNGAAAGATCTGTTCCCAGGGTGTAGGAGGGNGCCAATTCACCATCNGTGGCTTCTGGNGTTGGGATGCGATAAAGGCTATCGTAGGCGCGAGATTGGGTGGTNGCTCCAAGCTGTTTCATGATCGTGACGATTTCGACTAGATTTAGCAGAAGTTTATCAACCTTTGCTTAGAACTGTTCAAAAAATATGGAGCACCCGTGTTGAAAAATAAAACCGNGCTGATCACCGGCGCCACCTCAGGAATTGGTGAAAAAACAGCCGAACTCCTGGCACAAAACGGGGCAACNGTTGTTGCGGTTGGCCGGAATGTATCTAAGGGTGAAGAATTGGTTGACAGNTTGGCAGGTTCTGGGCACTCGTTTATCTCGGTAGACCTTAGCGATAAAAATGAAGTGCAATCACTTGTNGATAAAGTGATGGAGGCNGTGGNGNATATCGATGTTTTGGTCAATAGNGCGGGGGTCGCACTGCACGGCGCTGTGACAGAGACAGATGACCGAATTTGGGACACCACAATGGCAGTAAATCTCAACGCAGTCTTTTANCTTTGTCGGGCCGTCATACCTAAGATGGTTGNNAATGGCGGCGGGNCTATTGTTAATGTTGCATCAACGTGGGGNNTGGTCGGAGCAGAGAATTCAGCGGCCTACTGCGCNTCAAAAGGAGCGTTGGTTCAACTGACACGGTCAATGGCCATTGATCATGCTAAGGATAATGTCCGCATCAACGCGGTCTGTCCGGGCGCCGTGGATACTCCGATGCTCGCAGCAGAGTCNGCCGCNTTTGGACTTTCNGTCTCTGATGGCAAGACCCTTTGGGCTGCTGATGCAGCTAATAAAAAGCTCGCGACACCAGAAGATATTGCTAATGCAATCCTATTTCTTGCCTCAGAAAATGCTATGCATATTCACGGTATCGCGCTTCCGGTTGACGGTGGCTCAATAGCGTGATTGTTAAATTTCTGGATGTTTATTGGACCATGGGCGGGAAAGTTCAANTGCTGCNCCCACTTTGAAGACCGAGTAATCATNATAAGGTCTGCCGATTANTTGAATTCCGACGGGCAACCCGCGATCCGTCATGCCGGCTGGGACGCTAAGCACCGGACATCGATTGAACATGTTAAATAGAGCTGTCATAGCGGTATCGGTGTCGGTNANCTCTTTGCCATTCACAAGTACCTTGTCTTTTTGCCAGTTTTCAGCCGGAACCTCTGGGCAAGAGACTCCAGGGGTGATCAGAATATCGTACTCNTGAAAGAGAGGNCCCATATGTTCTGTCCATACGACTCCAGCGACCTGGAGTGCATTTCGGTAGTCATCTGCAGTGACCGCAGATGCNGTNTCGTATAGTTGTGGCACGTAATCACTTAGTTGTTCTGGACAATCAGTCAATGCCTGACGGATAACATTCTCAAACAAAAACTCTTCGCTGGCGTGGGCGAGTCTTATTGCCTCACNAGCCCACTCGATGTTGACTTCAGTAATTTCCGCGCCAGCNTNTCNCAGCACATTTAGGGTGTTTATTGTTTCCCGNCGNACATCATCGAGGACCTCGTAGTGTCCTANATCAATTGAGAANGCAATCTTTAATCNCCGAATATCACCCATTGANGTTGGGAGCGTAACNGNGTCANAAANACTGTTATGGTCCAGTGGATGCAGACCGGACATGACATTTTGCATCAGCGCTGCATCGAAGACGGAACGCGTCATTGGCCCGACATTTACATAAGGATCAAAAGATGAATTTGGGTCGAGTGGATTGCGACCATAGGGCGACTTAAACCCAACCACTCCACATTGGGCAGCTGGCTGACGGATCGAGCCAGTGGAATCGCTCCCTGTCGCAATCGTTGTTGCTCCTGCGGCGAGGGCTGCAGCCGACCCCCCGGAGGAGCCGCCAGGGGTTATATCCAAACGCCAAGGATTTCGGGTTACCCCCCACATTCTCGAATGGCAGGTGAATAGCCAGCAGAATTCGGGACAGGTCGAGCGGGCGAAAAAGTTTGCGCCTGCCTGTAGTAATCTTTCTATAGAAGGATCAGTGTAATCATCGATATTCTCAGCGTTTCTCAAAGACCCCACGGTGGACCGGATTCCTTTTATGGGGGAGCTGTCTTTTACGAGCAGAGGCACACCTTCTAACGGCCTTGCAGTGCCCGCAAGATACCTTTCTTCTGACTTCTTGGCACGGACTCGGGCGTCGTCGAAGTATTTATCCGCGAACGGATTAACAGTGTCATCGATCTCGTCCGCACGTTGAACAATTGCCTCCAGTAGATCTACGGGGGATAACTGGCTTGAACGAAATAACTTGAGAATTTCATTGGCGCTGAGAAAAATCAGCTCTTGTGGAGACATGGGTTTGTAATATCCTAAGTTCCGNGGGGTTCCCCGACCGTTCGGACAAGTCTATATTTTACTCATAGTTAAATTGAGGTAAGGTTTGNCTACCCNCGNAATTCTTAACGTGAATACACAATAANCTANNGAAGCGAGGTCACATGGCTGAGTCAGGCATTAAACNGGAATCATCTGTTTTAACANTTCCAAACCCAGACCTCGTTGTTATCGAAGACGACAAGCCTAATTGGAATTTGCCTGACAACAGGCGCCACGCTTTTCATAATTTCGAGAAGATTATGCGTTATAGCATGGGGATTCGTGCTCCACGGGTTTTGCCGCTTTCCAAGAGAATTGATCGTCGGATCGGTGATATGTCCGAAGTTCGCAGGCTTACCGGAACAACCTACTTTTCAGCCATGGTGGTTGCGCGAGACACGGAGTTGTTGTTTGAGACCTACGCACCAGACTTCGACCCAAAACAATGTCATAGCATGCAGTCGATAACCAAGTGCGTAATGAATCTGATATTTGGCAGATTAGTAGAGGACGGCTTAATCGATCTCAATCAAAAGGTAAAAGATTACATACCAGAAATTGGATCAGGGTATGCGGAGGCAACAATCCAGCAAGTGCTCGATATGGATGTCGTAAATAATTTTGATGAAAACTATGATGCCTCTTACGAGCATGATCCGCGGGAGGCAGCGCCTGTGGGTTACAACCGTGAGGAGATAGCGTTAGGCTGGCGGTTGCCGCCGGAAGGGGAGTGGCAGTTCAGCAGTCGGGAATTTGCGGCATCCCTTGTCAGCAATAAGGTCATCAATCCAGACGGCTACACAGAATATCGCTCTCCCAATACTGATGTCCTAGGGTGGGTCGCTGAGAAAGTGACAGGGCGTGCCCCAATAGAGTTACTCATTGAGGTGATTGAGGCAGCTGGAATTGAGGGGGCCTATCACATAGGTTTAGATTGTGATGGGGTTCCGCAGTTTGCCGGTGGCGGCTGTATGTCGGCTCGAGATATGGCGAGATATGGCCTACTGTTTGCGCGCAGTGGTCAGGGAGTAAATGGAGTCAATGTTGGCAGCGCGCAGTTTATTCAGGAAACACGTAATGGTCGAGGCACTAAAGGAGTTCAGAACCGTTACTACCGCTACAGTAACGCGACGTTCACGAACGGCAGATGGCTAGGTCACGGGGGTTATGGCGGGCAGTTCATGCTTGCAGATCCGGATACTGGAACTGCTATTAGCTTTTTCAGCGTTCTGGAAGACCAGCACGCATTTACCGACGACTATCTTCCTGAGGTGACACGATGTTTTGAGGAAATAATCGACCTTTATAGAGAAAGTTAGCGACGTTCTCATTTGGAGGTTCTCGCCGACCGTATTCCTGTCCAAAAATAGGCAGGCATTTGCCGATGTTTTAGATTGGAGTCGAGACAGGTATTGGTGACCCTATTTTTAAATAAGCGAGCCAGTTTCTATAAGACCCTCAGCCACCATCACACACGTACCGGCGACCCAGCTTCCGGTAACTGAACCGTTTTCTTTTTGAGCCCGGACCCTAAGACGACTGGGCCGCCCCATCTCGAGTCCCTGANCCACCTCCCAGCATAAATCTCCACTGGTTAAGNCAGAGTATTGTGTCAATAACGCTGCCAAGGCGCAGTTGGCACTGCCTGTTGCGGGGTCTTCTGTTATGCCATCAAGAGGTGCGAACATTCGCGCTTGGAGGTCAGCATTGCTGGTATTCTGAGTGTAGACAAGGATATAAGGCGGACTCCCTTCGTTGAGGAGGTTATGGAAACTCTCCGTATTGATTTGGATATCGGCGAGCGCAGACGTATTCACGAGTTCAACAATAAGAAAGGGAAGGCCCACCGAGGCCGTTGAGGGAGGATGATTTTGNTCGATGATCTGATTCATGTTCAATGACAGTGCGTCTGCGATCGTTGACACTGCCTTAAATGGACATGCAGTTAAAGANTCNGGCGCTTTAAGTTCAAA
Source organism: Proteobacteria bacterium TMED61 (assembly GCA_002171735.1). Taxonomy (GTDB): domain Bacteria; phylum Pseudomonadota; class Gammaproteobacteria; order Arenicellales; family UBA868; genus UBA868. The sequence continues at coordinate 203,334 of NHDO01000041.1, forward strand.
TTGGCGCTGCCCACTTGGTTTTTGAGAAATGTTAATGGGCACAAGACCCGCTTTTTCTTCAAAACAGATTGATTCAGGGACAATGTCGCTGCCGAGTTCCCCGGTTTCAGTCAGCACGAAAGCCGTGCCAAGGTTGGGATGCCCGGCAAACGGCACTTCAGTCGTGGGGGTGAAGATTCGCACCTTTCGGGTCTGTCCTTGTTCAGCGGGAAAAACGAATGCAGTTTCCGAGAAATTAAATTCTCGTGCAATTTGCTGCATCTGAGCCTCAGACAGTCCTGCAGCATCAGGTAACACGGCCAGTTGATTGCCACTGAATCGTGTATCCGTGAAAACGTCGCAAATGAAATAGCGGTATGTCACGAGTGAAGGAACCTTGGGTTAAAAGTCTTGCCGATGAATCAGAGGCCGACGATGTATTTTGTGGAAAAGAGTTAGGCGGTGGTTACCTCAAACAATTTTGGTAAGTCTTGACCCTCGATTGCGATAACGCGGGCGGGGGCGCCATCAAGGCCCTGTAGTTTTATCGGCAAGGCAATAAGAGCGCAACGGGGTCGTTCAATAAGGGCTAAATCACGCACGTACTCGATGTTGAATATATTTGTGCCGAGGAGTTTATGATGCACTTCGCAGTCTTCACCCTGAAAGCCAGGGTCCCTCACGACGAATTCTTCAGAGAAATCATACACAACTGACTTGACCCCACGCTCGACCAGCCAGTCGGCGCCATCACCAAGCAGGAATGGACCTTCTCGCCAAAATTTCTCACTTCCCCAGTACTTGTCCGTCCAGCCGGTACGCAGGATAGCGATGTCACCCTTCTCGACATGTCGCCCCCGATCTTCCAGCGTATCACCACTAATTCCGGCAGACTCGCCATGATCAGAGAGTTCGATCACTGATGCTGGCCCAATCAGACTCTGCAGTGGGACCTGGTCTATCGTCATGCTGTCACGAATAAAATGTAGAGGCGCATCGACGTGAGTCGCGTAATGAGCAAACATTGAAAATGTCGAGCCTTGCCATCCACAGTTGTCGAATGTGTAGGGAGTTTCTACTGAGACTGTTAAGCCAAGCCGTCCATCGCCGTGGACAATTGGTATCGATAAATCAATTACTTTCATATTTTGTGCACTTTAAATCACGCCACCGAATAACGCTGGGTACATCGAGCCGGTGCATCACCTGGACTTTAGCCATTGGTTGTTATGCGGCATTAGACTCAGTGAATCGATCCGGGAAAAGGTTGACGAGATGCTGAGCATAATTCACTGTTTGCCTGTTATCCGGCGCGCGCACGTTGGTTTCAAAGTCAGGCTCCAGGAAATGCCCCAATGAGGTTCGGTAAGTGCCGTCTGTAGCAACTCGGTGTGGGGTTCCTATAAGTCTTTGTTGGGTGAGGGGCGCGAGAAGCGTTCCGCAATGAAACGACAGCGTTCCAGGCCTCGGATATACCTCCTTCCACGTTCCGTCACGACCCTGCATCTGTAGCCCGCCAGCGGATGACTGCCACAAGATGGAAAGCAGATTCTGGTCAACATGGCTGCGGGTCACGATCTGTCGACCGTCTGGAAGAGTCTCCAGATTTTTGAGAAAGCGATCAGTACCGCCTGACACGAAGTCAGCTTCGGGCAACTTGGCCAATTCGGGGCGCGAAAGAAGGCGCAGGGAAGCGTTTCGTCCTGCGCTAACGTCAGCAAAGAGTTTTGGATCGAGATCAAGTCCACGGGCAATTGCGGTCATCAATACACAGGCGATATCCCTTAGCCCCTGTAACTGGCCCAGCATCTCCGATTGCCAGTTGGGAAGATTTGCTTCTTCAGGCCAGACATTGGACTCACAAAAGGAGGCCCNGCCGGGGATATCTGGGATTTCCATTGACGGTTGCGGTCCGATATCAAAGTACTCCTTATGAGTCCAGTCGGATACTTCAGGAAGAGGGTAGTAACCCCGGTAAGTATTCGGGTTGCTCGGCTCATAGGTCTTGACCGCACAACCCATCTTGGTTTTCNGCGGCAGATCAAAAAACCGCATCAAATCTGTCATCGCCTGTTCGAATTGATCACTAGCAGAAAAGCCTGTCGCGACAAAGGCGCCATCTGTTTCTAAGGTATTCGCGATTAGAGCATCCGTTTCAGAGTGTTGAGCATCCGGGGAGTCAAATAACGGAGATATGTCGACCTCCGTTATTGCTTTAAATTTATTGATCATTCGGAGTCTTTCTTTCCTGAGAAAGGTGCATAGCGGACTTCTTGAGCTAACAGCATTGCTTGCACGCCGTCTTCAAACGACATGAGTGGGGTAAGGTCAAATCGTGTCAGTCCGCCCCCCGCCATTACGACCATCTTAAATGCTTCCATAGAAATGTCATTGGGCATTTCAATCACTGCTGTCGAATCGTACTGACCTAGGGACAGCCACGAGCCGACAAACGAACCACCCATGGAGTTAACCATTGGAATTACCGACTCCAATCGGTTTTCAGGTTTTTTTACCAAGCTGGCAAAAGATTCCGCAGTGAAAGAGATTTGGATTAAATATTTCTTCATCAGGGGTTAGCAAAGTCGTTAAGAAAAGAATAAGCACATGTCATTTGAGACTATCTTAATCCAAATCACCTAAGTAAAAGAGCAAGAAGAAACCAAATACTTAAAAGTCAAGTACTTGTCTGATTCAATTAAGTATGTCATAAAGATTATCGACTGACGGAGTTCAACAAAACCGGCAATCGACGCTCTACCATTTCTGGAAAACAGAAATAACAACTAATAAATAATGAGGAGGAAAAGTGATGAAGAACGCAAGAAATACAGTTGTGGGAGTTCTCGCGGCAGGCTGCATGATTGCCTCTGCTCAAGCAGCAGAGTGGCGTTTTAACAATCCGCTTCCCGAGAAGCGTACACAGACTGCTGAATTTGTTCAGTTTGCCGAAGATGTAAAAAAGAATACCAACGGCGAGATCAATATCACGGTGTATTCAGGCGGTTCATTGGGGTTGAAGAACACCAATGCGCTTCGCTTTTTGCCGAAGGGAGCTGTCGATATGAGCATGGTCTGGGCCAACTATCTTGGTCGCGATGCGCCTGCGCTGGGAACCGTAATGGTGCAAGGCACGATCGGGTCGGAAGAGGAGTTGCGAAAAGTGTTGCCCGTGGTCAAAGACATTTATACCGAAGCATTTGCGGAGTGGGGTGTCACAGCAACTGGCTTCGTAGCGTTGCCGATGTTAGAAGCTTCGATCTTTTGCCGGGAGGAGCCCGTGAGGACCCTGGCCCAGTTGAAGACAAAGAAGTTACGTGTCTGGGCAAAAGACCAGGTTGAAAACTTTAAACGCCTCGGTGTTTCTGCCCAGATTATTCCGCAGGAAGAAATGTATGTGGCGATGAAGACGGGTGTGGTCGACTGCGCTGTTTATCCGGCGCTCTATGCACACACTGTGTCCTTGCAGGAAGTAGCCAAATACGGAGCTTTCTTGTATCCGATGGCTTCAGGGCCTTATGTTCTCGGCATGTCGGCAAAAAAATGGGGTGGCTTATCCGATACGCACAAGAAAGCGATTCAGGATGCGGGTCAGGCGGCATGGGATCGCACCAATACTTATGCGGAAGATCATGCAAAAGAGTTGGCTGCGCGCCAAAAATTGGAGGCGCAGGGCGTGGAGTGGTTGGACGACTTCCCTGCAGCCGACAGAGCTGTTTACATTGAAGCCGTAAACGTCACTTGGGAAAAACTAGCCAATGAAGCGGGTGGTGACGCTCCCGCGTATCGGAAGCGTGTTCTGGCAGCCATGGGCCGCTGATGCAGTCCTGCAGACGTTGGGTCAANGGAGGGCTGGAGTATCCGGCCCTCCTTCTGGCCCTGCTGGCAGCACTCGGCATGGTCGCGATGGTTGCAATCATTGTTACCAGCGTAATCTCGCGCAAGCTGTTTTCGATGCCGCTGCCGTTTACTGAGGAGTTTGTCGGCATCCTCATGAGTGTGTCGCTTTTCTTGGCATTACCTCAGGTAACGCTGAAGGGGGATCACATTAGAGTCTCCATGCTGACCAAATATCTAAAGCGCCAGAGTCCCGTCTTTCACGCAATTGCGCTTCTGATCGCCACGATATCAGGTGTATTTTTCTGCGGCTGGATTTTGATTGAATCAAAAGAGTGGTTCGAATTTGCATTCAGTCGAAATTTGCGTACCGAAACCACGCGCATACTGCTCTGGCCAGGAATGCTGGCTCTTCCTGTATCAATTTTTCTCACCTCGTTGATTCTTGTTGCTCGGCATATTGGTTGGATTGACGATCTACATGACGAAGAAAGCCTGTAGCCCCTACCAAAATCCTAGCAACGGCGGAGTATTATGTTCTGGACAACCCTGATTGGGATTCTCGTCGTTACCGCATCGTCAGGGGTAGCACTTGGAGCGGCGCTTGGGTTGACGGGATTAGTCATTCTGGAGTTTTTTGGGAACGGCTCCACGTATCTTGCGCTGGACGTAATCTGGGGTGTTTTCAACAGTTTTACGCTGAGTGCGGTTCCTATGTTTATTCTGCTTGGAGAAATATTACTGCGCAGCGGAATTTCCGAGCGTGCTTATACCGCGTTCACTCCAGTGTTTGCCAAGGTGCCGGGCGGGTTACTTCANTCNAATATCGCAGTCTGCACTCTGTTNGGCGCCGTAAGTGGCTCAAGNCTTTCAACCGCGGCAGCGGTTGGTTCCGTCGCCTATCCGGAGATGTCCAAACGAGGTTATGACAAAGAAGCGGTCGTCGGATCTCTTGCGGGGGGTGGAACACTTGGCCTGTTAATTCCCCCTAGCCTNTCCCTACTGATTTTTGGNGCGCTGACCGAAACCTCAATCGGTCAACTGTTTGTTGCAGGAGTGGTCCCCGGGATCATGGTCAGTGCGCTATTTATGATCTATATCCTCTTCTTATGTTTGCGACAGCAGGGTATTTCTCCGCGATCGACTGAGAGCATCTCTTTTTGGGAAGTGGTACGGGGTATGNTGCAGATCTGGCCGATCCTTCTCCTGATTTTTGCAATCATGGGAAGTATCATGTTCGGTCTTGCCACACCTACGGAAGCGGCAGGAGTAGGCGTTGTGGTCGCGATCATTATNTCGTTTGTNTGGGGTCAGCTGACTCTTGCCAGATTNGCTGCTGCAGTACAGCGATCCATACTGCTTTTCGCCTCAATTGGTTTTATCGTCCTTGGTACTTCTATCTTNTCTTTGTCCGTCAGTATTCTTGGCGTACCGCAAGCCATCCTGGAATTGGCGATTAACTCTGATCTTGGAAAGTACGGAATTTTNGCACTGATNATCCTGATATATGTCTTGTTCGGCTGCATTTTTGATGGCCTTTCTTTGATGATCATGACACTGCCTATCGTCTTCCCTTTGCTNGTGGGNCTTGGCTTCGATCCCATTTGGATTGGTGTGATTATTACTGTGATGATCGAAATAGGTCAGGTAACTCCCCCAGTTGGATTAAATCTCACAGTACTTGCGGGAGTGACCAATAATGAAGTGCCGCTCGGACGAGTTGCAGTGGCTACAATTCCTTATTGGATGCTTNTANTGCTGTCNGTTGCGATCATGACCCTGTTTCCTCAGATTGCNCTGTTTTTGCCAAGCGTTGCGTTNTGAGCANCCAGTTTAAGGAAAAAGCCTCGTGGAAATAAAAATNAAGCCAAAGGCGTATGGGCCAGTTTTTGTTTATATCGACCAAGGGCGTTCGGTTCGCTATGGTCGTTCTGAGGACGCCATTGATCAGGTTTCACCGCCCACTGATAGCCCCGCCGATACGCTTCTCTTCGCTTTAGCTGCTTGCATTGCTATTTCATTNCATATGGCGGCNGAAAAGTATGGAATGACGCTAGAGCCATTCAGAGTTCAGNCATTCTGNAAAAAGGCGCAGGATCCGCCAAGNCGTTTTGACCGNTTCGAGGTGTTGGTGCCTCGCAGNATTGTGGATGATTACGGCTCTGCAGAGCGGCTACTCAAAGGTGCGAAATCTATCTGTACCGTCAGCAATACCCTAAACGCAGACGTTACTCTAAGACTAATTTGAGTGACGAGATCAGCAGAAGCTNAACGTGAGCAAAGATAACACCNGCTTAAGAAGCGGTTTACGTATTCGCAGGTTCCAGNAAAAAACTGTGCGGCTGGATGGCGCACCGAGAGAGATTCGAACTTGGGACCGCCTGATAGAGATCCTTNGAATACNGAATTCTAAAGTTTCCTGAGAGGAAAAGTTGATGTGGCTGTTCGACTACCCTCGATAGTATTAGTTGTTATATTTAACGGATGATGCAAGCTAATGTATGTCTTAAAAATTTGGAGAGTGGAAACGACCTAAGAGGGTATAAATATGTGTAGCGTTTGCGGCTGCGGCCAGAATAATCATAGTCATCATGCCCATGACCACGAGCATTCTGATCATGCCCATGACCACGAGCATTCTGATCATGCCCATGACCACGAGCATTCTGATCATCAGT
>NHDO01000042.1 GCA_002171735.1 Proteobacteria bacterium TMED61
ATTGCAGGAACCGCTTTATCATCTTTTGCCGCCCGGTGGCGTCAAATTGACGCCTCGGCATTACGCTTACCTTAAGATTTCTGAAGGATGTAATCACAAATGCAGTTTCTGCATTATCCCAACCATGCGCGGGCGCCTCGCTAGTCGANGTCCGNGTGATGTACTGACGGAAGCNGGGAAATTGGTTGAAGCAGGGGTGAGCGANCTGCTGGTNGTTTCCCAAGATACGAGCGCCTACGGGATAGATCTGAAAAAACACTCAGACCTCATGACGGGAGATGCNCTGCNCCCAGATGTGTATAGTCTTGCCAGAGCGCTGGGGGAGTTGGGAGTGTGGGTGCGACTTCACTATGTATACCCTTATCCGCATGTCGATGACCTGATCACATTNATGGTTGACGGTTTGGTGCTGCCCTACCTCGATGTACCGTTCCAGCATGCAAGCCCCCGTGTGCTGAAAATGATGAAACGTCCGGCAAGCACAGAAGATAATCTGGCGCGGATTGAGTCCTGGCGTCAGCGGTGCTCCGANCTCGCNATCCGAAGCACGTTCATCGTGGGGTTTCCCGGTGAAACGGAAGATGACTTCCTGCAGTTGCTGACCTTTATANGTGAGGCGCAGCTGGACCGGGTTGGATGTTTTGTTTATTCCCCCGTTTCCGGCGCGCGTGCCAATGACTTGCCTGATCCGGTAGACCCATTGCTGGCGCAGGAGCGCCTCGAAGAGCTTATGCAGGTGCAGGCCGAGGTTTCGGAGGGTCGNCTGCGTAACCGTGTTGGCTCACAGACTGAGGTGGTGATTGATGAGGTTGAGGGGGACAGTGCGCTGGCACGCAGCTATGCCGAATCACCTGAGGTCGACGGGGTGATTCGCGTCGCGGGCGCAGGTGCTTTTTCTCCCGGCCAACGCATTGACGTCAAGATCACGGGCTACGACGCCCACGATCTTAATGCTGAGGCACTCGATACCTGAACCCAATCTGGTGCTCTCGATAAGCAGAGCGCTCCCCTTCGTAACATTTGACAATAANGATAAATTCCCTAATATTTCCATAAATATGTAAAAAAGACATATTTATGCAGGAAATATCTAGTTCATTTGCAATTGCTTTCTCCCTGATTGGAGCGCTGGATGCCGATCTTATGGAGATTGTTGGGCTTTCTATCAGAGTCAGTCTGTTCGCGGTGGGGCTCTCTTTGTTGATCGGCCTGCCGGCGGGGGCGGCTATAGCCATCGGGCGATTCCCCGGGCGCTTTGGCCTTATTGTGATCAGCAATTCGTTAATGGGAATGCCCCCGGTGGTTATCGGACTGTTGGTCTATCTCGGACTCTCGCGGACCGGTCCGTTTGGGGTGCTGGGCCTGCTGTATACCCCCACTGCAATGGTGATTGCTCAGACGTTCCTGATTACGCCTATCGTGATCGCGCTCGCCCGCCAGACNATNGAGGAGTTGAACTCAGAGTACGCGGAGTATTTCGCCTCGATTGCCATCAGTTTGAGGTATCGCGTCATGACCCTGCTCTGGGAAGGACGGTACGGNCTGATGACGGTCTGCCTNGCGGGATTTGGCAGGGCAATCTCGGAAGTGGGTGCCGTGATGATTGTTGGCGGAAACATTGATCACCTGACCCGGGTCATGACGACCGCAATCGCCCTGGAAACTTCCAAAGGAGATCTGGAATTGGCAATGGCGCTCGGTATCATCCTGATGCTGCTAGCCTTAATGGTGAATCTGCTGTTGGCNTTAATCCGGCCNACCGAGAGCTTCGGCAAGAAGAACGCTGCGGCGACCTACTGAATAAGGAAAGGTCAGGAGATCCGCAACATGTATCAGCGCATTCTTCAGGTCAAGCTTTACCGCAACAAAAGAAATTCCCTGCTGTACGGTGTTCTGCTTGCGGCAGTGTTGCTCAGCTGTATTCCTCTCGGCGTGAACGCGGGTGGTGATGCGCTCGTCGTCCAGTCGACCACCTCCACTGCCAATTCGGGGTTTTATGATCATGTNCTTCCTCTCTTTGAGAAGGCGCACGGGATTAAAGTCAACGTGGTTGCGGTGGGCACCGGGCAAGCGATCCGGAATGCCATCCGCGGTGATGGCGATGTCCTGTTGGTACACGCCGAATCCGACGAAAANCAGTTTGTNCAGGACGGCTGGGGGCTGAAACGGTTTGATCTCATGTTCAACGACTTTCTTCTGGTCGGTCCTGCAGCCGACCCGGCAGCATTGTCAGAGGCTCAGAGCGTGAGCGATGCCCTCACGCGCATCAGTGGCGACGAGGTACTTTTTGCGTCGCGCGGCGATGATTCGGGCACACATAAAAAAGAGTTGGCGTTGTGGAGTGCGGCCGGTATCGACCCGTCGGGCGCCAGCGGGGGCTGGTACCGTGAGACGGGCTCGGGGATGGGCGCGACCTTGAATATTGCGGTGGGCATGAACGCCTATTGTCTGACTGACCGCGCGACCTGGATCAGTTTTGCCAACAAGCNGGGACTGACGGTGCTATATGAAGATGANCCGCCGCTTTTTAACCAGTACGGCATCATTCTCGTTAACCCGAAAAAGCATTCACATGTGAATGCCCAGGCTGGGCAAACCTTTATTGACTGGATGATCGGTGAAGCGGGCCAGAACGCGATAGCAAGCTTCAGGCGTGCTGGTCAGCAGTTGTTTTTTCCCAACGCCTCNCCCTGAAGATTTCGAACCCAGGTAAGAGGTGTGTTATCCATTGAAGTGGACCGTGCCCAGTCCGCGGGTGTCATAACCCGCTAGAGACTTGACCTTGGCGTAAAAATCCGACGAGGCGCAGAACTGGGCCAACGCCTGNAGGGAAGGTTCAAACCAGGACCGTCGGTAGATCAGCAGGTCAAAGCGCTCCCGGATGAGGGGNACAAAACCCAGTTGATAGCGCTCTGCCAGGGCCTTGAGCCCGAGCGCTGCATCGGTCAGCCCCTCCAGAACAGCAGACGCTGCCTCTGTTTCAGTATGCGCCTCGGCAGAAAAGTCGATAGCGGACGGCGAGATTCCTTCACGGCGGATCAACTGATCCAGCAGTATCTGGCTACCGGTNCCGGTCACGCGTTTCACCACGCGTCNACCGGGCAGNTCGGCAATTCCGCTGATGACAGTTTCCTTNCCGGGTTGCACAATGAGTCCACGCTGNCGCCAACANAATTCAACCAGNGCGATATCCTGACCGGTGAAGCGCTGACGAACCACATCAATGTTCCATCCGCCCGTCTCGGGTTCATAGATGTGCAGGCCCGTTGCGATTCCATCTTTTTGGGCGAAGCGCTCAAGCCCGTCTACNCTACCTCCGAAATGACTGGCAATGGCGCAGTCGGACTCCTTCAATGCCCACTCCAGCAGAGGGTCATGGCTGCCCAGAATAACGTTCGGTGCAGTATCTAGATTGCCCGCAGTTTTTGGCCCCGTGCGGTTTGATGCAAGCCAGATCTCGATAGCGACCTTGGGGAAAAGCAGTTTTCCCGTAGCCTTGGTGCAGGGAATCTGTTCCCTGGCCACGAGNTCGTAAACCTTTCGCTCCTTGACCCGNAGAAGTTGAGCGACCTCGCGGGTGGTCAGGTATTCCCCGGTAGAAAATTCCATAGGCAGNACTTGAACCAATNTCCGTAGCATTATGCCGTATGTTAAGANGCTGGAGTGCGCAGAATCCGTGCGCCAGACGTGCAAATCACCCTTGAGGGTGACCCCCTGACCGTTAGAATGGGGCCACCGACCCCGCAGGGAACCGAAAACGCCTTGAACCGAAGTAAATGGAATACCCGGCAGCGGATCCAACGGATTCGTCGCCGGCGCACCCACGATTTCGATCGTTATAACCCGCAGATACCCTTGCCGTTTTCCCAGTCTTTCCGTCCCAGCCACAACGAGGGAGATAGNGAAAAGAGGGAGGAATACTAGCGGCGCCCCCCGTCATGCGGTATTGCGGTTTTGAGGCATCCGGGAACGCCGCCTCAAGTGTACTTTTGGCAGGGCGTTATAATCCGCCGTCGTTTTCATCCCAGCGGCGACGGTTTTATGTCGGATCACCTGGGCGAGGTACAGCGGCGACGTACCTTTGCCATCATCTCGCACCCGGACGCGGGTAAGACTACCCTCACCGAGAAGTTTCTCCATTACGGCGGCGCCATCCAGGAAGCGGGAACTGTGCGTGCCCGTAAGACGGGNCGTTATGCCACCTCCGACTGGATGAAACTCGAAAAGGAGCGAGGTATCTCGGTCACCTCGTCGGTGATGCAGTTCGAGTACCGGCAGTTCATCGTGAATCTGCTCGATACACCTGGCCATGCTGATTTTTCAGAGGATACCTATCGTACGCTGACGGCGGTGGATTCAGCGCTCATGGTCATTGACGCAGCCAAGGGTGTCGAAGAGCGAACGATCAAACTGATGGACGTCTGCCGTCTGCGAGATACACCCATCATGACGTTTGTGAACAAGATGGATCGCGAAANNAGAGACCCGGTGGAACTGCTCGACGAGATTGAGTCGGTACTCAAAATTAATTGCGCCCCAGTAACCTGGCCGCTTGGATCCGGCAGACATTTCTGCGGGGTNTANCGGCTTCTGGATGACAGNNTTNCACTATTNGANCGCACGGGATCNGGNGGNNNCACGGCCCGGGTNATCCAGGGTCTGGATAATCCCGAACTCGACGCNGTGGCAGTTGATGACGTGCGCACGTTGCGAGANGAGATTGANCTGCTGCAGGGGGCCTCGCATTCTTTTGACCGTGACGCCTATCTCTCTGGGCAATTGACGCCGGTTTTTTTCGGATCGGCCCTGAACCATGAGGGCACTGACGAACTGATNGACNCGTTCGTCGACTATGCGCCGTCACCCCTNCCGAGAACGTCCAAGACACGGATCGTNGATGCCGGGGAATCATCGTTTACTGGATTTGTGTTCAAGATTCAGGCCAATATGGATCCTGCCCACCACGACCGGGTTGCTTTTCTTCGCATCACCTCGGGTGGCTTTAACAAGGGCCTCAAGGTTCGGCATGTCCGCGCGGGTCGGGATATGCANCTGCAAAATGCGATCACTTTCATGGCGGCGCGGCGCGAATCNGCGAGTGGTGCGGTGGCCGGAGATATCATTGGGNTGCACAACCACGGTACGATCCAGATTGGCGATACTTTNACGGTGGGTGAAGAGCTTAAGTTTCTAGGCATTCCCAGTTTTGCACCGGAACTTTTCCGGCGAGTCCGCCTGGCAGACCCTTTACGGGCCAAGGCGCTGAACAAAGGCCTTGATCAGTTGAGCGAAGAGGGTGCTACTCAGGTGTTCCGGCCGATGCTGAGTAACGATCTGGTATTGGGTGCGGTTGGNATTTTGCAGTTTGATGTGGTGGCGCACCGGCTCAAGCANGAATATGGCGTGGAGTGCAGCTTTGANGCCGTGCCGGTTGCCACGGTCCGGTGGCTCGACAGCGAGGATGCGCCCCGGCTGGAGGAACTCAAAAAGAAAGCCGTCCAGAATCTTGCGCTGGATGCGTCCGGTGCATTGACCTATNTGGCGCCCAACCTCGCTAATCTTCGCCTCGCGCAGGAACGCTGGTCTGAAGTCGCCTTTCATGCTACCCGGGAGTTGTGACGAAAATCCCGAGTACTGTAGAAGGTTTACCGCAGGTAAGACAGATCATAAAATGGCGACACNACAAATTTCTCACGATTTTTNAATTCACGTTCCAGCATTTANGATGCTGAACTCAAGGAGTTAAGNCGATGAAAAAGCAACTCGCCCTGATCAGTCTGNCGCTGATGGGTTTAGGTTCGACAGCAGTCCTTGCAGATGGTGCGGCCGTTTATAACAGTGGTTGCATGGCCTGCCATAATTCAGGTGTCGCAGGCGCGCCGAAGGTTGGTGACAACGATGCCTGGGCGGATCGCATCGCCCAAGGGATGGATTTGCTGTACGAGCATGCCATCGTTGGGTTTCAGGGTGAGGCCGGCTATATGCCACCCAAAGGCGGTTTTGCGCATCTTAGTGATGATGATATCAAGCTTGCCGTTGACTATATGGTNGAGCAGTCCCAGTAAGATCAAGGCACCNATGTTCCGATAGAAAACACCGGATCATTTAGAAGCAAATAAAAGCCAGGCATCGCGCCTGGCTTTTTTACCGATCTTGTTCGNAGCGCTGCGGTTGGATTANAGNTTTTCCGATTCGAAGACTTGCAGAAGTGCCTGGTAGAGNAGTANNGGATCTTTCCAGCCAGTGGTCTCGCGAATTGAATGCATGCCCAGTTGGGGNGCTCCCACATCCACCGTATTGACACCGAGCACCGTTGAGGTGATTGGACCAATGGTGCTGCCGCAGGCCATATCACTGCGCATTGCGATGGACTGCACCGGAACGCTGGCCCGGGTACAGAGCTCCCGAAAGGTCGCNGCGGTCTCGCTGTTGGTTGCATAGCGCTGGTTGGCATTGAACTTGATGACAGGGCCACCGTTGAGTCGCGGTTGGTGCTGTGGGTCATGTTTGTTTTCGTAGTTGGGATGCAACGCGTGGGCGTTGTCCACTGAGATCAGAAGGGAGCGCGCCAGCACCCGCGCCAAGGTTTCGGTGTCACCACAAAGACGCTCCAGAACGGTATGCAAGAAAGGCCCNTGCGCCCCAGCGGCCGATGCGCTGCCAACTTCCTCGTGGTCATTGCATACCAGCAGAACCGACTGCTCCGTTTCGGCATCCAGCAGGCCGCGAAGACCTGCATAGCAGCTCAACAGATTATCCAGCCGCGCACTTGCAAGATAATCGCCGTGGATGCCTACTTGTTGCGCACCCTGCGTATCGTAACAACTCAACTCATAGTCGGTCACTGCCAGAACATCTGATTTGGGGTGTTGATGGTGAACCTGGTCAAGGAGCATTCTGTAAAACCCAGTTTCGGTNTGTTCTGTCAGATCGCACAGGATCGGAACGACCTCCTGCTGGGAGTTGATCGTACGGTTTTTATGCACATCACGGTTAAGATGAATCGCGAGGCTTGGGATCGTGACGATCGGTCTTTCGAAATCAATCAGCAGTGACAGACGGTGGCCTTGAGTATCCGTGCAGGTCACCCGCCCGGCAATGGAAAGGTCACGGTCAAACCACGGCGCGAGCAGCACACCGCCATANACCTCCACACCGAGTTGGTGAACACCTGATCTTCTGACATCAGGCAATGGTTTGATCCGCAGGCAGGGGCTATCAGTATGGGCCCCGATAATCCGGATGCCGGTGTCGGCAAGCGGTGCGGTGCCTNCCCGAAAAGCAATCAGGGATGAATGGTTGCGAGTAATCAGTGCGTTTTTGCAACTCNCGACAGACCATGTCGCGGTCGGATCGAGGTCGTTAAAACCTTGCAGCTGCAGCGCCTGGCGCATCGAGGCGACAGCATGAAAAGGGCTGGGTGAGGCGTCCAGAAACGCCATCAGTCCGGAGTTAAACGATTCTGGGCTCAAGGGGGTGTTCTCCTCTATGGTTCAACTTTGGCGCNAGGGGTACGATCATCGGCATCCGGCTGGATATTTGCCACCGCACCCTCGGGAAGCCAGCGATGATCGGATGCCGTGGTTTCCAGAGCGCCAAAGTCGAAAAGCGTCCGNTCAGCGAGTTGGCTGGGCGCCACCTGGGTTAGGGCTCGGAAGATGCTGGCGATACGTCCGGGATGTGATTTTTCCCAGTCNGTCANCATNCCNTTGATCGCCTGGCGTTGCAGATGNTNCTGAGAGCCGCANANATTGCANGGNATNACAGGATATTCTTTNATCTTNGCGTAACGNGCCAGATCGGCTTCACGGCAATAGGCCAGCGGTCGAATAACAATGTTGCGCCCATCATCGCTGCGAAGCTTGGGTGGCATCGATTTCAACTGCCCGCCATGGAACATGTTGAGAAAAAGGGTCTCGATCATGTCATCGCTATGATGNCCCAGGGCAATCCGATTCATTCCGTGGTNGCAGGCGTAGCGNTANAGAATNCCNCGNCGAAGCCTTGAGCAAAGGCCGCACATGGTTTTTCCTTCGGGGATGACGCGTTTGACGATGCTGTAGGTGTCCTCATCAATGATATCGAAGGGAATTCCGCGACTCACGAGATATTCCCGTANTGTCTCTACCGGAAACCCTGGCTGGTTCTGGTCGAGATGAACCGCNCGCAGTGAGAATGAGATCGGCGCCCGATGCCGTAGTTGTTCCANAACGTCCAGCAGGATAAAGGAGTCTTTNCCTCCAGAAACGCAGACCATGACACGGTCTCCCTCGCCAATCATCTGAAAATCCTGAATAGCTCGNCCCGTCTCACGGCGAAGCCGTTTGCCGAGTTTCTTTTCATCAACGGATTGGGTCATGGTATCGGGGTTGCGGTGCAAAAGGCTTTGGTCAAGGATAGGGGTTGCTGGTTGTTCAGGATCAGGAATGTCTAGCCGGCAAGCCCGGTTTTCTGGCGGACTGAACATGCATTGCCTTATGCTATGGCCATCATGAGTCGAAAGCACCTTATTTTATCGGCAGTTGGGCTATTGGTGGTGTTGTTGATTCTGCCTGTGCTGACTTTGCAGTACTTTAACTGGGACAGCTATCGGGANCGTGTTGCGGTCTGGGTGGGTTCTGTGATCGAGCGAGAAGTCAGCATNAGCGATCGGCTGGATTTTCGGCTTTGGCCGACCACGCGCCTGTCTGTTTCCGGGCTGCAGGTATCGAGTCCTGAAGGTGTATCTGATCTGCCACTGGTGAATCTTGCGCATGGCGAAATCGAATTTGCGATATGGCCGNTGTTATCCGGTACGGTGGTCATCAACAGACTGGAACTGGANGCGCCATCTNTCACTTTNGTTTCGGGTTCAGAGGGCGAGGCCAATTGGCACTTTGACCTCGACCAAGTACCTGATGGAGGGGTGTCGACGCGACCGACGGTGATTGTGCGTGACGCGTTGGTGCGTCAGGGTCGGGTGAAGTATTCGGGGCCAGATNCGCGTCTCAATCAGGACCTTGAGCTNAATAAGCTGGAGCTGANTCTGCCGGAGGGGNCTCGTGACAGTNCCGTCACGGCANCTGGCAGCCTCAATGGAAGCGCCCTCGAGCTACAGGGTTCATTGATGCTGGTCGGAGATGACGATCTCGAAATCTCTTTGAATCTTGTACTGGGTACGATTTCCGGAGGTGTCACCGGTACTGTGAGTGATTTACTTGACGGCGGCACATCCGATCTCAACCTNTCGCTCGTAACAGGCGACCTAACCCAGTCCGTCGCCATGTTTGTGCCTGGACTTACAGAGCGCGCNAGAGGGTTGGNCAGCGGGACGGCTCAGGTGCGTGCCACGATACGCGGGCGGGCAGGAACGGACCTGCGCATTGATGATATTGACCTGACGACCCGGTCTGCGTTACTGCGGCTCACGGCCTCCGGNTCGATCAGCCTGGTNCCACCGCGNCAGCGTGGTCCACTTCCTTCCACTCGATTCGAGGTGCTTGCCGAAACAGAGCAACTCGACGAACTCATGGGTCTCTACCAGGGTCGGGTGCCGTTTGCAGCAAGCGCTCAGGCTCGGGGTATTCTGACCGGTTCATTGGGTAATTTTAGGGTCGACGATGTCGTGATCAGCGCGTCAGGCAANNATGGGAGCCTGTCTGCAAATGGCTACCTAGAGAGACTGGGNGGCNCCACAAAACCCTGGATGGAATTTACGGCCCAGGCTGAGACNCAAAAGCTGGGAGATTTCACAAAGTCCTACGGGATTAAATTTCCCTATACCGGAACCGGCATCGCGGCTGGCGAGATCCGCGGTCATCCCGGGGATACGCATGTCCGCAACCTCGAGATCCAGTTGATTACGGAGGCAGCGACGATAGAGGCCAACGGNAGCATAGGTCCGTTTGGAAAAGCAGTTCAATTCGANNTGCCGTTCACGATCGATTCCCAGGACCTTTCCAAGCTTGCCGAGCCGCTCGGCGCNANCCTGCCCGTGGGCTTTAAAGGACAAGCGGCGGGGCGACTGGTNGGGATGCCAAAAGCGGTTGACGTNANAGACATTAAGCTTAGCGTCACCTCAGAGCTTATCGATGTGAGCGCTCGCGGGGTNATTGGACCCTTGGGTGCGTCAGCGGTTTTCAACATGCCGTTCACNGCNCAATCNGGAGATTTGGNGNCGCTCGCGAAAGTTTTTGATTTGGATTCACCGNTCGGCGGGGAGGTTGGNCTTTCAGCCATTCTGGAGGGAACCGTTGGNGCCCTGNATCTCAACGGGGTATCAGTGCAGCTCGANAATNACTTTGGCCGTTTCGGATTCAATGGCCNTGTAGCGTCTTTAGGCCCTGATGCCGAGTTGGAACTAGACATCGATGCCGCTGTTCCTGATCTAGCCCGNCTGGAGCCGGTTCTGGACTGGCCGTTGGATCAGTATTCNGGCGTGNGCCTTTNAGGCAGAGCCAAGCTGCTGCGCGAGGAGANCCAGNTGCGCCTCTCTGGTGTCGACGGCAAGATCAACGGGAAGGGNATCCGGTCAGGTCGATTCTTCGGTCAGTTGCCGGACCTCACNCACCTCGCCAGCGGATCGATCACGNTTACGCTTGCGGTGGATGATCTGGGNCAGTTTACCGGTCCGTTCGGGTTGGTAACTGCAGTCGCGCTCCCGGCNAGACTCTCAGCGAATGTGGTGGGAACCTCGAAGCCNGGATCACCACTCTTTGTCGTTTTTGACGGCGTCAGCGATGATATGCAGCTACAGATCAATGGTCAGGTCAGTCCCTCCGATAAGAAAACGACTTTTGCCCTTAACTCGCGNTTTCAAGCCNATGATGTCGCCAAGGTGAGCAAGATCTTCGGACTGACTANTCCTCTGGATGGGCCGTTCNCTCTTGAGACTGAGTTGCGACGCGATGCATCACAGGATACCAAAACGGTGAACGGCATCGTCAGGATGTCTTCTAACNACCTNAACGCGNCAGCCCAAGGNGTCTTTTCCTGGCCCCTGCGAAGCGGNAATCAAATGAGCCTGCAATTTGAAGTTCCGTCGCTGGCCCATCTTTCACAATGGTTGCCGGGTGATTACCTTGATCCCGGCCCTTTGCGCTTCAAGAGCAGCTTCGGGATTGATGAGCAAAATTCNCCNTCCGGCGATTTTGCCGTGACACTGGGCAACAATGATCTTTCCGGTGATGCCAGAATTCAGGGGATAAATCTTGGCAAGTTCCCGGAGTTCTCCGTGAACCCGGGAGAAAAAATTCGCATCGCAGGGAAGTTCGAGTCATCCCGCTTGAATCTGATGGAAATCTTTCCGCCCCGTAAGGAGCCCCGACCAGCGCCGGAATCCCAGGCCGCGCTATTCTCGAATGATCCTATTTCCGTAGACTGGCTTCAAAAGTTTGATCTCGATGCCGCTCTTCAGGCTGATGATCTCGTCTCTCGGGGATTTGAGGCAAAAGGGCTTAGTACGGACATTGCAGTTGCCGACGGGGTATTGGATATCAGCGCCCGTTCCGGAGAGTTTTCCGGCGGGACCTTCAGAATGGATATTGGACTTAATACAAAGACGATACCCTACGACACCCACTTTGGATTCGATATCAAGGGCCTGGTTCTGAATCGCGTGCCCGCGCTTGAGGATGTCAAGTTGCCTCTAGAGGGTGCGGTCGACGTAGAGATAGATCTTTCCGGAAAAGGCGTCTCGACAAAAGAGATTGTGTCCACGGCTTCGGGATCTCTGCTTGCCCGCGGGGTCAATACCTACATTCCGGCAAGCGGTCTTGATGTTCTGACCAATTCGATCTTGGCGCAGGTGTTGAATATAGGCAATCCGAAAAAGAAGTCTGAGTTTCATCGTCTAGACTGTGGCCTCCTCGGCTTTCGGGTCGTTGAGGGGATCGCGATGTCGCAAGACACGGTTGCCCTTAAGACGCCAGATGTGACCTATTTGATCAGAGGCGGGTTCAGCCTTAGAGATGAGTCTGTGGTGTTGTTGATCAACCCAAAAGCCCGTAAAGGCTTTGGGATTTCTGCAGCCAATCTCACCAATTTCTACCGGGTCGGCGGGACCCTGTTGAAACCGAAGATTGAGGCAGACCCCGAAGGGATTCTGAAAACCGGGGCAACCTGGGGCTTCGCGGCGGCGACCGCGGGCCTATCACTTCTGGCTCAGGGTCTTATTGATAAGTTTACGGGCAGTCAGGACGTCTGTGGCATGGCTGATATGAACCAGCAGACACTGCTTGCTGAGAATCCTGACTACGTGCTCAAGATATGGAAGCGGCTACAGACTGTGGAAACCCCGGATAGCACCGGAAAGCCCTGAAACTCCAGCGTTGCTCCCCAACTCCCTAAAGCACTTGAGATAAAGAATCATGCTTAAAGAATTTTCACAATTGCTTGGCCCTTTGAGACTAGCGCTCGCGCTGGTGTTGGGGATCTTGTCAGCGCTGGCGCCTTTGGCGCTTGCACCCACCAGTTATGAGGGATGGGCTTTTGTGACGACAGTGATTGTTCCCGCTCTCGTGCCAATCTTTTTTTTTGTGACACTGCTTGATGTGTTGATGAGTGCCGTATTTATGTCCTCCAGCACTGGCGAGCGCCGCGCCAAGCACCGCAAAGTACTGATTACCCAGTCGGCGCTGGTCGGACTCCTGACGATCGCCTGGTTACCGCTTTTCTGGCAGGTATTGAATCCAGCGGGATGAGTTGGGGCTTCGCTACACCGAGGCACACTGACTTTGAATGTGTCTCGCGGTCATGAGGTCCAGATGACCCCCGCCTCCATTCTTGAAAAGGGTGATGTCTTCGGGACTCTTCCGGCCCTTTGTGCCAGCGCACAACTCGTAAAGATCCGCGAGTACGTCGTCTTCGGTGATGACCCCGGCCTCCATCGGAATTACTAGCTCACCGATTTCGCCAATGGTGGTTTTGCGCGAGTCGACGAAAAGCCGTGCCCTGCGCATCGCTTCATTGTCGGCTTCTCGCATATTTTTGCGAAAAGCGCCAACCAGATCGAGGTGTGTGCCCGGATTCAGCCAGTCTCCCTGGATCAGTGGCTCAGACGTCATAGTCGCACAACAGATGAGATCAGCCCAACCGACCGCCTCAGCCAGGTCGTGGGCAGTCTCGACATGACGCTGCTTCGCTAGCGTTTCAGTTAATGCATCGCGCCGCCCAGCTGAGCGGTTCCATATCCGGACGGTCTCGATCCCCGGATGGACGGTGCAGTGAGCTTCAATCAGATACGGGGCCATGGCGCCGGCACCCACCATCAGTAACCGGCGGCAGTCAGGTCGAGCCAACAACTTAGAGCCGAGCGCCGAGTCCGCGGCAGTCTTGAGGTAGGTCAACGCATTGCCATCAATAGAACGCACGGGAACGCCCGTGATGCCGTCAAAAAGGATGTAGGCAGCATGTATCGCAGGCAGGTCCTGCGATACGTTGGCGGGAAAAACGCTTGCGATCTTGACTCCAAGGGCCGCACCCTCCTGCCAGGCGGCCCGAATCAGGCAGTAGTCCTTGTCCATTTTTCCAGGTTGCTCCAAAAGCATATCTCGAAGATCGGCAGGGGTTTCCCGGTGCATGCGGACGAGATCATCGACCAGTGACTCGAAGCCAACGCGCTCGAATATTTCCGCGGCGCCAATGTGAAAGGAGTGGGAAGTCATGGATAAATGCTTTTGCCTGTAGGAGGACTTTAGTTTAGCCTCTTGCCTCACGGACAGTGCGCATGAAATCTTTAACTCAGTATCGGAAGAATCAATGAGCAGCCCAGACCCATTGGTGCAGGACCTTGCCAACCGGTGCGGGTTGGCGCTTTTGTATCACAGCACGTTCGCGTCTCCACCACCACTCTTGGGTGATGCGTTGCATAACGTTGCACCGGAGGATCTTTTTCGTCAACTGGAAACCCTGTCGCGCTCCTTTCATTTTGTATCGGTTGATGAATACTGCGCGGCCCGAGACCTTAAAGGTCTTGCAACCATAACGGTAGACGATGGTTATCAGTGTGTCCTTGATGAGGCCTTCGGTGTTTTTGAGGCGCTGCAGATACCGTTGGCGATTTTCGTGAACCGCTCGTTCATGGAGAGTCAATTTTTCTGGCGTGACAAGGTGCGCTGCATCATGGAGCGTGGGCGTGTCGAGGCATTCGAAACCCGGTTTGCCAGAGCCTTTCAGCGTAATCCCGGGCAGCCCTTCTATCGCTATACCAAAGATCCAAGAAATAACAGCACCAAGGTGGTAGAGATGCTTGATAGCTTTCTTGAGGATGAGCCCGCAATCGATGTATGCATTCAATACTACACACAGATGGATCAAGGACTGGCCGTCCATCCGCTGATCAGTTATGGCAGCCATTCGGTCAATCACTATGTGCTGTCGTCGTTAAGCGAGGATGAACAGTGGCGTGA
>NHDO01000043.1 GCA_002171735.1 Proteobacteria bacterium TMED61
CTGGGATCATCAAATATTGAAAATGCCTCGAGGCGGTCGGCCCGGTAGACGGTGGTTACCCTGAAGTCGCTGCGTTGGATAATGCTCTCGCTGACTTCTTCGGTATCGAGTTCCTGAATAACGGACTTTGCCGTCGGTCCAGGGTTGCGCACGCTGATCCGGGTTTCAAGGTCAAGTTCATAAGTGCGGCCGAAGTCGTCCAGCACCAGAGTCTCGCTAAGGTCCGGGCTATTGCCGATAAGCGCATAACCTACGCCGCCGACCACCAGCGCCGCAAGCGCCACGCCGGCTCCCCCGCCGGAACTGCCGCCCCCTGAATCCGTTGCATCTTCCGATGAGTCACTGTCATCGGATGTGGCGTCTTCGTCTTCTTCCGTAGAGGTTTCGGTGTCCTCGTCTGTCTCTTCCTCTTCTATCGGGGCGGTAATGATCCCGATGGGCGCAAGCGCTGCCTCGATATTGAGTGCCCCCACGCCGGTTCGGTTGTCAACGCCAGCAGCGCCGATATCGGTCGCGGTGGACTTCAGGATAAAGGCCACCTGACTGGCGGTGAGCCCAGGTGAGTGTCCCCAGATCAATGCCGCCGCCGCCGCCACCTGCGGCGCTGCCATCGAAGTACCATTGACACGAAAATAGGCGTTATCAGATTGGTTGCCAGCGGCGACAACTTGCTCGCCAGGGGCGGTGATGAAACTGGTCTCAACACCTTTCGCACCGTTACTGAAAAAAGAAAGATCCCCCGCGCCGTTATGGGAGCCCACGATCAATGCCGCACCGCCAAGCAAAGCAAAACTGCTTGCAGGACTGAAGGGCCCCGCCTGCTTGGCGTTGCCCGAAGGCGCAATGATGAGCTTTCCCTTGGCCACTGCGTTGGCAAATGAATCGAACTCTTCTGCCGAGGTGGAGGCGCCGACCGCCTCCAGCAGAATGATCTTGACGCTGGCGTTGGCAGCAGCGTAGTCGACTCCCTGGCTGATCAGGGTGCCATTCGTTTCATTTTTATGGTCGGTGATCTTGACCGGTAACACCCGGGCGCTCGGCGCAATGCCGCCTACCCCAACACCGTTCCAGTTGCCGACAATAATTCCGGCAGAGGCAGTGCCGTGTCCGTGGGTGAGCGAAGTTTCATCATCATCAGGGTCTTTATCATCATTAACAAAGTCATAACCGCCCGGAGCAATCTTGCCGACCAGGTCGACGTGGGTTGCGCGAATTCCCGAGTCAAGGTCGGCAACGACCACCCCCGCGCCGAGAAGGCCTGCGTCCCATGCCGGTACTACCTTGATACCGGCGAGATACGGCTGGTTAAAGTATTCACCGGAATTGACGTCGGGGGCCGCCCCGGCAGCAGTAATACTGAGGGCAAGCAGTACGCCAATGATATTTGTNGGTAAACGNTCTTTCATANCTTCAAACGGNCNGCCGCNCGGGGTTTCCAGTCGNGGATCCCGGAAGGGGCCGNCCTTTTNGGGGGCAGTAACCATAGTCAGAACCGNGCAGTGTTTCAAGTGTCGACGGTGGCGCAACGTTGCCCGNAGCNTNTGTGGTCAGGCTGTATAATCGCGNTCCAGCAGTAATTTTGCAGATCCTTTCATTAATGACAGCTGCCCTTGTCAATCCAGGGTAGANGTAAATCGGACTCGGGCGATGGGGTGGATTCCCGATATGCGCCCGCAGCAGTCCGTTCAGGAGACAATATGGCGGCTAACGAGTTATCCCCCGAAATTCAGAAAATTCAGGAAACCGTCGTGGGGATGTACTCGGAGAATCCCTGGCCACTTAACCGACGCACCGACGAAGAGATGGGCTGGCGTCTCAAGTGTCTTGGNATTNTGCCGGANGACTATCAGGGAAAGCGGGTGTTTGATATGGGCTGCGGTACCGGTGAGTATGCCCTGTGGTATGCAAAAAACGGTGCCCGTAGTGTCACCGGCATTGATCTTTCTGATGGATCACTTGCCGTGGCCCGCGAGCGCAAGGAAGANATGCAGGCCGATCATGTTGATCTCAGGAAGATGGACATCCTGAACTGTGACCTGCCGGACAATCATTTTGATTTCAGTTATTCCGTCGGCGTGTTGCACCACACCGGCGATCCCTTAAGAGGGTTTCGCCATCTTGCCCGGGTGACCCGACCAGGCGGCGTCGTCATTGTAAGCTTGTACAGTCACTACAGCCGGCGGATCCTGCGTACCAAACAGCAGATCTGCAAACTGCTCGGTGGAGACGATATCGACAAGCGGGTGGAGTGGGGAGAAAAACTTTTCGGCGGGACCCTGCGCAAACTCGACAAGCGTTATCANGGACTTAATACCAAACAGATCGGCTATGACATCTTCGGTTTCCCNCATGAGTCGTTGCACACGGGACAGGAAATTCTGCGCTGGTTTGATGAGAACAACCTTGAATACAAGGGNGCTTTCGCNCCGCTTAGGGTCCGTGATTACTTTTACGCGTTTTCGNTGCCCGAATACCAGACATTCAGGTCAACNTTCAGTGGCTTTCCGGTGATGCGTCTTGTCGCTGACGGTATGGACAGTGTGTCCAAGCGCCTTTATGGTGAACAGGAAGCTGTCAGGCAATTTCCCCGGCCAGGCCCGCTTTCGCTCTGGCTGTCGCAGTTGATCTGGATTCCTTTCGGTCTGCGCTTTAACTGCTTCACCATGGCAGCGGTAAAACGGGGCTAGCGGGCGATTTAGCNGGTGTGCCGTTCCCGGCGCAGCGCAAACACGACTCCTCCCAGAACACCCTGNAATAGGGTGAAACTGTATGCGATCCAGGCAAAGGCCAGGGCCTGGACGCTTTCTACTCCGTAAAGCGAAAACAGGAAGACGAAGACCGCCTCACGAACGCCGATCGCGTTAATCGAAATCGGCAGCATCATGATGAAGACGGCCACCGGAATAATCAAGAACATGGACTCCACCGGTACTTCAACGCCAACCGCTCGGGCGAGCAGTACGAAGTGCACAACCACATTGACCTGAAGCAGTATGGAAAGCCCCAGGGCACGAAGCACTGCCGAGCGCGCATGGCGATAAGCCTGAAACGAGCGAAGCACCTTGGCTAGAANGCCACCGATNTGTGCAGTAATTCCACCGCCTTTCAAGGCAAGTGCCTCTGCGTNNGATGCGGGGATCTTCAGTATCAGCCAGGTGGNCATGGCGAGTCCGCNAAGACCTGCCGACACCCAAACCGCGATAAACGGCACCTCGCCAGCGACGGTCTTATCGAACATGAGTGCCAGCAGCGCGAAACACAGCAGCACAATAACGCCAAGGAAGCGATCAACCAGCACGATGGTGANTGCGTCCGATTTACTGTTGCCNAGTCGCCACGAGTCATACATTCGTACGACATCTCCACCGACTGTAGACGGCAGGAAGTTGTTAAAAAAAAGGGCAACCATAAAAGAGCGCACCAGAAAGAAAATCGGCGCGTCGCCGCTTTGCACCCGGATCAGTGTTCGCCAGCGAAACGCCGCGATCACGTAGCCGACAAAAAATAGGCTGAAGGCGAGTGCCAGCAAAGATGCATTGGAAGACGCCATCACCCCAAGCACAGCGTCCAGCNCAATATCGTTTGTGATCCAGAGGATCAGCGCAACTGAAAATAGCAGTTTGAGTAGCAGGAAAAGCGTCTTTTTCTGCATGGGGTGNGCGCGCAGGGCGACGTCAGTTATTGTCGCGCTGGCTGATGGTCCGGGCCGGTACACCGCCGACAATCTCCCGGGCTGCAACCGGCTTGACTACGACGGCTCCGGCGGCGGCGATACTGCCTTCGCCAAGACGGGCGCCATCAAGAACGGAGACATTGGCGCCCAGCCACGCCCCGCTGCCGACCCTGCAGCCATCGCTGGGGCGGATGCCCTGCTGGGCGATGGGCACATCCGACCTGTCGGTCTGATAATTGCCGCCACCCACCAGATAACACCTCGGTCCCAGTATCGCATCTTCACCAATCGATACGGGACAGTGCTGGGCGGACTGGATAACCGTGTAGGCGCCAATCCCGGTACGGTTTCCGATTTCAACCGTACCTTCCTTGCAAGAAATCATTGTGTTGTTCGCCAGGATGACTTCCTCACCGATTCGAATAGCGTTGGTCTCGGTCGAGTGGCGAGCATCGAGCAGAACACTTTCGCTCAGGACGGTGTTCTTACCAATGCTGATTCTTCCTGGATGACGGAGAATCATGTTGGCACCGAACATCACACCGGTGCCGCAGTGCCTAAACAGTTTTGGCCAGAAGATTTTTCTCATCACGAGGCCCAAAGCGCCAGGGATGGGTGCCAGCCAGGAGCACCATTCGAAATAAAGCGTGGTAGCTAGACTGCGCGATCCAACCATCACGTCTTGGTAGCGGCGTAGTCCGGATGCTTCCCGGGTCACCGCCTGATGGGTTTTGAGAGAAGACGTGGACAAGAGTCTTGCGCTGCTGCCGAGCAAAAACGCGATAGGCTGATCGGTCAGCCGACGGCAGGAATCTCCACCTTGGGCCGCAGACGCTGACGCGGCGGCTGGATGCTTTGCACTGGCTGGGAAACGGCCGGCGCCTTTTCGGGCGCTGGCTTGGCAGGGGCTGTCGGTGTCAACGTTTCGGAGGCACCTGTCGCGGCGGAGTCCAAAGCCCGTTCCGGTCCGGTAGGTTTTACCGAAGCGGTTTCCTTTGTTGGACTGACGGAACGCTCGGGTCGACGCGGCTTGTCTTTATTTGGTCCTTTGCGCTCTTTGCGGGCGTTAGCTTTCCGCCCATCAGTCTGGGCACCGGGAAGTGGCGCCTCCAGCGTCCCTTCGGAGATTTCTTGGCGGGTAAGCGGATGGCCGATGTATTGCTCGATATCCATCAGCGAGAAAGCGTGATCCTCGCAGGCAAAACTGATAGCGTGACCGCTGGCCCCGGCGCGCGCAGTTCGACCAATCCGATGCACATAGTCTTCGGCATCCTGTGGCAAATCGTAATTGAATACGTGACTGACGCTCGGGATGTGCAGGCCCCGTGCCGCAACATCCGTCGCGACGAGCACCCGGCACTTGCCCTCCGTGAATCCTTTTAGAAGTTGCTCGCGTTTTTTCTGGGGCACGTCGCCAGAAAGCACGCCGGCGGAATAACCCTGTTGTTTAAGAAAGCGTCCGAGTCGGTCGCAGGTTACCCGCATATTTGCGAAGACCAGCACACGTTCACCGTCGGTTTGGCGCATCAGGCCAAGGAGCAGTGGCAGCTTTTCGCTGTTGGCAGGGTAATAGACTTCTTCCAGCAAGTGATCTGCGACCACGGTCTGCGAATCAATTTTGATCTCTTCCGGATCGTTCATGTGTTCATAGCCCAGCTCGTGAACACGATGTGAAAGCGTAGCCGAGAACAGCAAATTGAGCCGTTCCTTTGGGGGCGGCATCCTTCTCAGGATGAAGCGGATATCCTTGATGAATCCCAGGTCAAACATACGGTCCGCTTCATCCAGCACGACGACCTGCACGGCTTTAAGGTCGAAGATCTGCTGTTTGTAGTAATCAATCAGGCGTCCCGGAGTGCCAATTAGCACGTCAACGCCGCCAGCCAGGCTTTCGCGCTGTTCGTGGTAACCGGTGCCTCCGTAGACAAGACCCAGTTTCAATTCGGTAGCTTTGCCAAGTGTCTGGGCATCACGATGAATCTGGATGGCGAGTTCCCGGGTGGGCGCTAGCACGACAGCACGCGGGCTCACGTCCCCAGCAGCGTCGGGCCGTGGATGAGTGAGCAGGTGATTGAAAATTGCGAGCAAAAACGCGGCGGTTTTGCCGGTTCCCGTCTGGGCCTGGCCCGCGACGTCTTTGCCGGCAAGTGCCGGGGGCAGCGACTCTGCCTGGATCTTGGTGCAGTATTCGAAGCCGGCGTCGTTGAGTCCGGCAAATAACTGAGGCTCCAGGGAAAAGTCGGTAAATTTGGTTTCGGTCAGGTAGCTAATGTCTTCCATGTTGTTCTTTTTGGTGGGTTACGCATCTTGGATGGATGCCAGCGATCAGGAGTCCGTGATCAGCGTGTTTTGGGTATATATCGCACGTATCCGCTGTTGCTCCGACAGGCCCGGATTGGCCGGAATTATGAAACTGTCAGAAACGTCGGGAAAATGGGTTCTTGATTCCTGATGCGAAAATCTGGTAAAACTAACGAATCGTTTAGAGGTGTTGTGCCGTTCACGGAAGGGTGCGGTACAATTTCACCCTTGCGGAAAGCGGGAAAAGCAGTATATCACACCCCCCGATCACCGCGCCCTATACCTTATTTGCTCGTCTTCTGGCGCATTGGTGACAGAGCGATATTAGGAAAAAAGGAATTTTTTGAACATGTCCGATAACATTATTCACGTCAGCGATGATTCTTTTGAGCAGGAAGTCCTGCAGTCAGAAAAGCCCGTATTGATCGATTACTGGGCCGAGTGGTGTGGCCCGTGCAAGATGATTGCTCCCGTGCTCGATGAAGTGGCAAGTGAATACGCTGACAGGATCCGCGTCGCCAAACTGAACATCGACGAGAATCCGGCAACACCGCCCAAGTACGGAATCCGAGGCATCCCTACGCTGATGCTGTTCAAGAACGGCGAGGTAGAGGCAACTAAAGTCGGCGCCGTCTCCAAAGCCCAGTTAACCGCTTTCCTGGATGAGAATATCTGAGATCCAAGTCAGCACACTGATCACCAAGAACTCCAGCGGCTGCCGATGCCAAGCAGGCGCCCGTCGAACACATAACCACAAACTCAGTTAACCCAGGGCCACTTGCCCATCCCGCCATACCACTAGATTCCATCAACCCCTAACCCTGCATGCCGGAAGACCACACGGTCACGCGGCCAATCGGGTTTACATTCCTACCCCTTACCGAGGCCCGTACCGCTATGTCCCTGAGCCTTTCAGAACTAAAAGAGAAAACCCCAACTGAACTTGCAGAGTTCGCCCGATCGCTTAAGTTAGACAATGTCACCCGCCTGCGTAAGCAGGATCAGATTTTCGCCATTCTGAAGTCACAGGCAAAGCGCGGTGAGAAGATTAAAGGAGCGGGGGTGGTCGAAATCCTGCAGGACGGCTTTGGCTTCCTGCGATCGGCGAGCAGTTCCTATCTCGCCGGACCCGACGATGTTTATGTATCTCCCAGTCAGATCCGCCGTTTCGGACTCAGAACCGGCGACACCATAGCCGGCCTGGTGCGTCCGCCAAAGGATTCCGAACGCTACTTTGCGTTGCTGAAAGTTGAGACCATCAACTACCAGCCTCCCGAGGAAGCCAAGAGAAAAATTCTTTTTGAAAACCTTACCCCCCTGCATCCGGACGAACGCATCCGGCTTGAACAGGGCAATGGATCTTCTGAAGACCTGACTGGGCGGACTATCGACATCGTTTCACCAATCGGCAAAGGCCAACGCGGGCTACTGGTTTCTGCACCGAAGACCGGTAAGACCGTGATGCTGCAGCAGATCGCGCACGCGATTACTGCGTCCGAGCCCGACTGCGAATTGATTGTTCTGCTGATTGACGAGCGACCGGAAGAGGTGACGGAAATGAAGCGCACCGTGCGCGGCGAAGTCGTTTCCTCAACGTTCGATGAACCGGCGACCCGCCATGTGCAGGTAGCCGAGATGGTAATCGAGAAGGCCAAGCGTCTCGTCGAGCATAAGAAGAATGTGGTGATTTTGCTGGATTCCATCACCCGTCTGGCACGCGCCTACAACACGGTGCAGCCGGCGTCGGGCAAGGTCCTGACCGGTGGTGTCGACGCTAATGCTTTGCAAAAGCCCAAGCGCTTTTTTGGTGCTGCACGCAACATTGAGGAAGGTGGCAGTCTGACGATCCTGGCGACGGCCCTTATTGATACCGGCTCGAAGATGGACGACGTGATCTACGAGGAGTTCAAGGGCACGGGCAATATGGAGATACACCTGGATCGCCGGATCGCGGAAAAACGGGTGTACCCTTCTATCGTGATCAGTCGCTCCGGAACCCGACGCGAGGAACTGCTGACGGACCCTGCGGAATTGCAGAAGATCTGGCTGCTGCGAAAACTTTTACACCCGATGGACGATATCGAAGCGGCCGAATTCATGCTGGACAAATTGCGGGCAACCAAGAGCAACGCCGAATTCTTTAAATCCATGAACCGTTAGCTGTGAACTTGCGGCCCCGGACGGTTTCGCCTATCATCCCGTTCCCCCGCGGACCGCGCATGCTGCAACCCCAACGGTTTTTGTTATGAAGCCAGAAATTCATCCATCCTACGACACCATCAAGGTGGTCTGTGCCTGTGGCAACAGTTTTGAAACCCGGTCCACGCTGGGCGAGGAACTGCATGTTGAAATCTGTTCGGCCTGCCATCCCTTTTACACGGGTCAGCAGAAGATCGTCGATACTGCCGGGCGCGTTGGCAAGTTCCAAAAAAAGTACGGCCGTTCGGCCTGACCTCCAGTCCACCAGGGCAACCTGGTCCCGTACTGTCTTTGAACGCCAACCCTTCGGGGTGGTCTCTCTGTTGTGGTGCCTTTTTCTTTTTGTTGCTCTGCACGGCACTGCCGAAGCGCAATGGCGCCGTGGTGAGGTAGCCAAGTTTGTCGATGGGGATACTCTGATTTTGGATTCCGGTGAGACAATNCGTCTCGCAGGAATTAACACACCCGAGATGGCTACAGACAGCCGGCCGGCAGAGCCCCTGGCGCATGAGGCGCATAAAGTCCTCGCAGCGCAACTTGCCGACAGGCAGGTACTTATCGAGGATGCGCCACAGCGGCTTGATCGATATGGCAGAACTTTNGCCTACCTTTTTCGCNCCGACGGGGCCAGCGTGCAGGAAGCCTTNCTTCGCGAAGGACTGGCAAGCACGGTGGCCATCGCTCCTAATGACCACTATCTCGATCAATTTTTCCAGGCCGAGCAGGCCGCACACCGCGCCGAGCGTGGCATTTGGTCAGTGGAATACTATATGCCGGCGTCGGCNAACAAGGTTCGCGGTGGCTATCAGTTTGTACGGNCTCGGCTTTCGCGCATCGAGATAGGAAAGAAATGGTTCGTTTTTTCCGTTGAGAAAGATCTCGTTATCCTGGTTCGCCGAACTGCCTGGGAGTCGAGATTTGATTATTCTCCCGGCACACTGGATCAGGCCAGGATCGCCGTCCGCGGGTGGTTTTCGAAAAAGAAGACTCGTGCGACCCTGGTGATCAACCATCCTTTTATGCTCGAGCGTTGCGGTATCGATCCACAGCGCCTGTGCAACAATGATTGACACGCCCCTGATCTGCATCAGGTACCTGACGGCGGCGGCCGGGGATCACAACCCCTTTTTGTGGGCGAGGCGGGTACACTTCGGCCCGTGAAGTCTCGACAGATCAATCAGGCGATGCCCTGGCTGGCCGCTTTGTTTCTGGTGGCACAGCCGTTGTCAGGACTTTTTGCCATGAACCAGCCTGGCGCAGGTTCGGGNCAATGGATGACGGTGTGTANCCTGCAAGGCACNCACCAGATCAAGGTGGTGTTGCCCCGCCCGGACGATGCACCGCCCGTCCCAGAGGTCGTAGGCTGGGCTTGTCCCGATTGTGTCTCAACACCTCCAGCGGGCACCCCTTTTGCCAGTATCGGTACCTTTATGCCGTTATCCTTCCGAGCTGTGCTTGAGAGTGCCCAATTGGCACCTTCGCATTTTATTTCTGCAGCAGGGCCTGCTCTCCCGCCACGTGCACCGCCGTTAGCGGCGAATCTCAACTCGTAGTTGTTATCCCCAAAAGGGGTCATGGACCAGTGCCGGCAGTCAGAGCGGCGACTGCCGTCCAACTGAACTGGGAGACCAACATGACAAAAACAGTTTCTATTCTTCTCGCCATGGTGATGTGCATGGCAGGCGGACCGGTATGGGCCGGTACTTTCGGTATCCACGCGCCCACGGTCCGGATGGTGCCGCCTGGCCAGAGCGTGAGCGCAGCCTTTATGATCCTGCACAATCACGGTATGAAAGACCGGTCTGTCGTCGCGGCATATTCTGATGTGGCTGATGTAGTTGAACTGCACAACCACATCACAGAGGACGGTATGATGAAAATGCGCCGGGTAGATGCGATTGTTGTACCTGGGCACGGTGAAGTAGTGCTGCAACCCGGCGGTTTTCACATGATGCTGATCGGCCTGACCCGCAGCCTAGAGATGGGTGAGAAGGTCGCTATTGAATTGGAGTTTGCCGACGGCAAACGCCTGTCTTTCGAAGCGCCAGTACAAATGGCGCCAGGGGGACATGATCACGCGAATCACGGCGACTGATCCAGCACGCCACTGTTTATCTCGGGAGATTAGATCATGCTGAAATCCTGGTATGTGCCCATACTAGCATTGGCCGCTGCTACCGCGGTCGGCCTCGGTGCCGGTTTATGGTGGCATCAGCGTGGTGTCCAATCGGCCAACCCCTACGAACACCTCGGCGGGGATTTCACGCTGGCGTCGGC
This sequence comes from Proteobacteria bacterium TMED61, assembly GCA_002171735.1. GTDB lineage: Bacteria > Pseudomonadota > Gammaproteobacteria > Arenicellales > UBA868 > UBA868. Next base: position 10,451 of record NHDO01000043.1, read on the forward strand.
GGGCGGCCCGGTGTCGCTGGCGGATTATCGGGGTAGGGCGGTAATGCTGTTTTTCGGCTATACCACCTGTCCGGATGTGTGCCCGATGGATCTTGCCAAGATCAGTGCTGTCATCAGTCAGTTACCTGAAGAGGAAGCGCAGAAGGTAACGGGACTCTTCGTCAGTGTCGATACTGAACGGGATACACCCCAACGAACGGCGGAGTACGCCGCCTTCTTTCACCCCCAGATCACAGGGGTCAGCGGATCAGCGCAGGCAGTCGATGCCGTGGCCAAGCAGTATTATGTGTTGTACCAGAAGGTTGAAGACGCAGGTTCCGCTTTGGGCTACACCGTTGATCATTCCGCTACCACCTATCTCATTGGTCCAAAGGGAAAGGTCCGGAATCTGTTAAAGCACGATGCGACGGTTGCGGAGATGACCGAAGCGGTGCGTAAAGTGCTTGCCGGATAGAGCTTGCTGTGACTATTCGTCTAGAGCAGCAAATTGAGCAGGTAGCCAATGCCCTCGATGCGGCGGGTCTTTGCTTCGGTCATGGTACCGACAATGCCTTTGATGAGGCCGCCTGGTTGGTACTCGAAGCCTGTGAACTCGACCCCAGTGGTGATGAGGTCCCCTGGGATCAGGCGCTGACCGCGGGCCAACAAGCGTCGGTCCAGGCCCTGCTTGAGCGACGGATACAGACCGGTGAGCCTCTGGCGTATCTGGTGAACCGCGCGTGGTTTGCCGGCCATGATTTCTTTATTGACCCCCGCGCGATCGTGCCCCGTTCTCATATCGGTGAATGGATCCCGGATCGGTTTTCTCCCTGGCGTGTGGAACGTCCGGCCGCGTTGATCCTTGATTTGTGTACCGGCAGCGGCTGTATCGCGGTAGCGCTCGCGCTGGCGTTTCCCGAGGCGCAGGTCGACGCCAGCGATATCAGTGCCAGCGCGCTTGAGGTGGCTCAAGCCAACGTAGCGCGCTATGAAGTACAGGAACGCGTGCGGCTACTGCAGGGCGACCTCTTCGACGGACTGGGTCAAGCCCGTTATGATCTCATCGTGTGTAACCCGCCTTATGTCAGTGACGAGATTATGAATACACTGCCGGGCGAGTATCGCCACGAGCCGGCACTTGCGTTTGCGGGCGGCAGCAGTGGCCTGGACTTTATCAACCGGTTGCTGGATCAGGCGGGAGACCACCTGACAAAGAGCGGTCTGCTGGTCGTTGAGGCGGGCAGCGCACGAGACGCGCTCGAAGCGGCGTGGCCGCGTACGCCCTTTACCTGGTTGATGTCGGAAAACGGCGAGGCCGTGGTGTTTGCGATCGAGGCCACAGAGCTGGTCTCATCGAATCACCCGACGACGTGATCCGGGGTTGCCATGCTGATCAGATTTCGATCATCTCAAAGTCCGCTTTGGTGCCGTCGCAGTCGGGGCACTTCCAGTCATCGGGAATGTCTTCCCAGCGGGTACCGGGGGCAATGCCTTCTTCGGGAAGTCCCTCGGATTCCTCGTAAACAAAACCACAGATAATGCACATGAAGGTTCGATTGGCCATTACAAGATCTATAGGGATGCGATATCAGGATCGCGATTCTAGCCTAAGGGCCTCAATCCAGGTTGACGGCTACCCAGAACTTTCGATTTGCCCAACCTTAGATACGGAGTATTTGCATGAGCAACGACGATCGTCTTTTTGAAAGCGCCTGCGCGGTGATACCGGGTGGAGTAAATTCTCCGGTTCGCGCGTTCAAATCCGTCGGCGGAACCCCGGTGTTTATCGATCATGCCAAGGGCCCGTTTCTGTACGGCGCGAACGGCCAGCGCTACATCGATTATGTGGGTTCCTGGGGACCGATGATTCTCGGTCACGCTGACCCAGATGTTGTCGAGGCGGTGCAATCGGCTGCCGCGCAGGGGCTGAGTTTCGGCGCGCCAACAGCGCTTGAGACAGAGCTTGCTAATCTTGTGTGTCAGGCGGTTCCGTCGATGGATCAGGTGCGCATGGTGAATTCTGGAACCGAGGCGACCATGAGCGCGATCCGACTCGCTCGTGGCTACACCGGTCGCGACACGCTGATCAAGTTCGAGGGTTGCTACCACGGACACGCCGACAGCCTCCTGGTCAAAGCAGGGTCGGGGGCGCTCACGCTGGGGATTCCGACCTCCCCGGGGGTCCCGCAAGATGCTGCCCGCCACACGTTGACCCTTCAGTTCAACAATATCGACGAGATCGAGCGGGTGTTTGCCGAGTCGGGTGAGGAGATTGCAGCGGTCATCGTCGAGCCCGTTACCGGAAACATGAATTGCATCGCACCTGCTCCGGGCTTTCTTGAGGCACTGCGCACGGTCTGTGACCGAAGTGGTGCAGTGCTGATTTTCGACGAGGTGATGACGGGTTTTCGCGTTGGGTTGGGCGGGGCTCAGGGGCTTTACGGTATCCAACCTGACCTTACTACGCTTGGCAAGGTGCTCGGCGGCGGATTACCGGTAGGCGCTTTTGGCGGGCGCGCTGAGATCATGGCGCGCCTTGCGCCACTTGGGCCGGTGTATCAGGCCGGCACCCTGTCGGGCAACCCTCTGGCCATGACCGCCGGTATTGCGACATTACAAAAGGTTGCGGCACCAGGATTTTTCGACAAGCTCACCGAGCGCACGCAGACATTGGTTGCCGGCCTTGCCCGGGTAGCAGCGGTTGCGGGCGTGCCGCTGGCAACAGAATCGGTCGGCGGCATGTTCGGCCTCTTTTTTACGGACAACGACCGCGTCAGTTCGTTTGCCGAAGTGATGGCATGTGACAGTGATCGCTTTTCAAGATTTTTTCACGGCATGCTGGAACGAGGGGTATACCTTGCCCCATCCGCTTTTGAAGCAGGCTTTGTCTCCATTACTCACACAGATGCCGAGATCGATGAAACTCTCGCTGCCGCGGCCGAGGTGTTCGGTGAGCTCAGTTCAGAAAGTTGATTGAAAGCGGGTAGTGCGCCGGGAGGTTGATTGAAGCGCGCCAGCCATTTCGTAGCAGCACGATGACGTGGAACAAGGCGATGATGCAGAGCAATATAAATCCCACAAAGAAGAAGACCAGGATCAGGGCGCTGACGTAGAAGATACTGATCGTCAGGGCAAAGTTCAGGGCTGCCCGCCCGTTTACATCCAGCCCGTGTCCATGTCGTCGCCAGAGCAGCCACAGGATCCATGGCCCGAGCAGATGACCCAAGGGAGCGCCGGCGTACGCTGAGAGCCCGGAAAGGTGCAGTACGACGACCCGCCAGTCAGGAGAGGCGGTTTGCTGCAGCGGTTGCTCGACTGCAATCGGCGTTGATCTCGCCAGGCCGATAATTCCCGTCATCGCCGCAAGTGATGCGAACGCCAGAGCAAGAATCACGGCGGAAAAGGATGCCACCGGCAGGCCTGGCACAGGCAGCACCACGGCAGCCAGCCCGGCGGCGGCGAGCAAAGCAAGCCCCGCACCCAGCGCTAAAAAGCTGATGCAGACGAACTTCAGCATGACACCGGCGAGTGCTCAGGACTCACGGGTATAACGAGAAGCGTTCTGTCTCAGGCTGCCTCGGGCAGCCAATCGACGCAAGATTAATCGACGGGTGAAACGTCTTCCGCTGCGGGACCCTTGTCACGGGTCGTCAGAGTAAATTCAACACGCTGTCCTTCGTTCAGAGTTTTGAATCCTTCTCCTCGAATCTCACGGTAGTGAACAAATACATCGTCTCCACCTTCCTGCTCAATAAAGCCGAAGCCTTTTCTTTCATTGAACCACTTTACGGTTCCGGTATGTCGTTCCGACATGAACTCCTCCACTAAGGTGACTACAAACAATCCAGGGACTTTGTTTCATTAACTTTCATCCCCTACGCGCATTGTATCCGTGTTGTGGTCGGGTGCAACACCCTAAAAATTTTCAACCCCACTTTTTTGACAAAACCTGCGTAAGGTAAAAGGAAAGCGTGATTCCTGAGAGGAACAAGACGCGGCCTGATCAAACCAGTCCTCGATAAGTCTAAAAGAAATGGAAATGGACGGCGGCGGTACAAAAAGACCCTGGTCCATGCGTATGGTAATTTCTTCACGGCTGAGCCAGAGTGCGTCTTCCAGTTCGTGATCATTTAGACTGATTCGATCATTGCCGGCTTCTGCGTGGTAGCCCAGCATCAGGGAGCCGGGGAAGGGCCACGGTTGCGATGAGTGATAACGCGCAGCGGTCACATCGATGCCCGTTTCTTCAGCAACTTCTCGAACTACGGCCTGCTCAGCACTTTCACCCGGCTCCACGAACCCGGCGATCGTGGAATACCGATTCGAAGGCCATTCCGGTTTACGGCCAAAGAGTGCACGGTCTTCCCGTTGTACCAATACGATGATGGCAGGATCTGTGCGCGGATAGTGGGTCTCACCACACTGCGCTTCGCTACACAATCGAATGTGACCGCCCTGGTCGATGTGTGTGGCACTGCCGCAGGAGCTGCAGAAGCGGTAGCGATGGTGCCAGGCAGCCATCGCCTGGGCATAGCTCAGCAGTGTCGCCTGGGCATTGCTGACTTCCCGCGCCAGCGTCCGTAAACCGGCGAAGCCTTCGGTCGTCTTGGGCAGGTTATGATCCAGGAGCAGCGCGAAATAGGACGTGTTGTCCTCCTCGCCCAGATAAACAGATGCCTCACACTTCCCAAAACGATCCGTGACTTCCCGAGGTGTCAGCCAGGCTGGGCGCTGCGGATCGGCCTCATCCACGGCGATGCGCAGGTGATGAATCCCGATAAAGCGTGCGCGTTCGCCGGCTGCTCGTTCTGCAATCACGTCGGGATCCAGACGCAGCAGCGCGCTCCGATCCAGCATGTGACTGGTCAACAGGTTGAGCCGACTTCGTTGAAGATGGTCCATAAAAGAACGCAGTAGTGATGTGACAGGCCAAAGGGTACTACAGTCGGCTTTGGTGGATGTGCGGCTTTGGTTAAAATCAGCCCCCGTCACAGGCTTCGTCTATGCGTGAACGCCGCATGGATGTCCTGCTTTATCCAACATCTGGTTCCCGTTATGCGCAATGAGGTTTGTCAGCTGCTTAGTGATGCACTGGTGTCTCTGGTGGACGAAGGCGTATTGCCGGACACATTGGATACCGATGTCCAGGTCGAAAGATCACGCGGCCAGGAACACGGTGACTTTGCCAGCAACCTGGCGATGGTGCTGGCCAAGCGCGCAGGTCTGAAGCCACGTGACCTGGCTGAAAAAATCTGTGCCGCTTTGCCTGCGACTCAGTTGCTGTCGCGTGCCGAGGTCGCGGGTCCGGGCTTTATCAATTTGTTTCTGTCGCCGTCTTCTTACCAGGCTTTGCCCGACGAGATCCGTTTGCGTGGTGAGACCTATGGCACGAGCAACGCCGGTGCTGGTGAAAAAGTCATGGTCGAGTTTGTTTCGGCCAATCCGACGGGGCCGCTGCACGTTGGGCACGGCCGAGGCGCGGCTTACGGTGATGCACTTGCACGGGTATTGCGCGCAGCGGGTTACGAAGCGTTCAGCGAGTATTACATCAATGACGCCGGCCGGCAGATGGATATCCTCGCGCTCAGTGTCTGGTTGCGATACCTGGAACTGTGCGGAGAAACGCTGCCCTTCCCAAGATCTGCATACCAGGGAGATTACATCTTCGATATCGCGGCCACCCTGCACCGTGAAGATGGGGCTCAGTACGGCACCGATGGCGAGGTGCTTTTCGCCGAATTGCCCGAAGAGGATGATTCGTTGCTGGATACGCTGATCTCGCGGGCGCAACTTGCCCTTGGTGATGATGGTTTCAGGCGTATCCACGGGCTTGCCCGCGATACACTGGTCGAGGATATTCGTTCAGATCTTGAGAAATTTGGCGTGTCATACGAGAACTGGTTTTCGGAGCGGAGCCTGATTAACAGTGGTGCGGTTGGGGACGCCATTGCATCGCTCAAGGAAACTGGGTTTCTCTATGAGCGCGAAGGGGCATGGTGGTTTCGCAGCAGTGATTTTGGTGATGAAAAAGACCGGGTGGTGCTTCGTGCCAACGGCAACCACACCTACTTCGCCACCGACATCGCCTATCACCGCGACAAAATTCTGCGCGGCTTTTCGCACGTGATCAACATTTGGGGTGCCGATCACCACGGGTACATCAAGCGGGTAAAGGGATCGATGTCGGCTTTAGGTCTTGATCCAGACGATCTCAGCGTACTGCTGGTGCAATTTGCTGTGCTGTACCGGGGCGGCGCTAAGGTCTCGATGTCTACTCGCAGCGGCGAGTTCGTGACGCTGCGTGAACTGCGCGAAGAGGTTGGCTGCGATGCAGCACGCTTCTTCTATGCGCTGCGAAAACCCGACCAGCATATGGATTTTGATCTTGATCTCGCCAAGTCACAATCCAGTGATAACCCGGTTTACTACGTACAGTACGCCCACGCGCGTATCTGCAGCGTTTTTCGACAGTTGGCAGAAAAAAATATCGATGCAGATCTTGCCGCGGCTGACCACAGCCTGCTGACGGAACCCCGTGAGGCTGACCTGCTGCAAAAGTTGTCGCGCTATCCGGAGGTCGTCGAGTCCGCAGCCGGCGCTTACGAGCCCCACCAAGTGGCCTACTACCTTCGCGAACTTGCCAATGATTTTCATACCTACTACAACGCGCACCCGTTCATTGCTGCCGAGGCGGATCTTCGCCTTGCCCGGCTCTCGTTGATTGATGCCACGAGACAGGTTATTGCCAACGCGCTTGATCTGCTGGGCGTCACTTCGCCAGAGCGCATGTAGCCAATGACTCGGAACATCCGCACCCGAAAAGCGGACGGGGACTCACGCCTGGGCTACGATGTGGTGCTGATGGTGCTGGGGATTGCGGTCGGCGTGGTCGGCGTGGCGCTCTATCAGGGCGCCACGAGTGGAGATCCCGACCGGATGGGGGCCGGCATCAGTGAGCTGCTGCGCTCGTCGGATACCCGGCACGTTGAGCTCGAGCCGGCAGCAGTGGTCAGCGCCGGTGTAGAAACTCCCGCTCGCGCCAGTTTCGATTTTTATACGGTATTGCCGGAGATCGAACACGTTATTCCGGAGGCTGATGCATCAGACCCATCGGAGCAAAAGACTGTAGCTGAGGATCCAACCGAAAAGCCAAAAGACACTGGGGCCTCGCAGAGTTTCTATATGCTGCAAGCCGCTTCTTACGATAACCGCCGTGAGGCGGAGCGTATGAAGGCGCGTCTTGCGATCGCCGGTTTTGCTCCCAGTATCCAGCACATCTCTGTGCAGGGCCAGGGCGATTTCTTCCGGGTCCGTGTTGGCCCTTATCCGTCGATGGAGACCATGGAGAGTGCGAACCGCGTACTGGCAGATCTGAAAATTAGGGCGCTGCGCTTGAAGGTATCTCGCCAGCCCTAAAGCTCAAACCTGTCTAGTGCCGTGCCTGTAGCCAGCCAGCGACTGCCGGCGGTACTTTCTCCTGTGCGCTGCGGCTGACATAGATCCCGATGTGACCCCCGTCGAACGTGAGCTCGCTGTAGTCTGTACTGGCCACATGATCTGCCAGCACACTTGAGGCCGATGCTGGCACCAGGTGGTCCGCAAGAGCATATACGTTGAGCACCGGACAGCGGATGTCGCCAAGGTCGACGACTTTGTCATCGAGAATCAGCTCGCCGCGAACCAATGCATTGCGCTGGAAGAGTGCCCCCACGAATTCACAGAAAGCCCGTCCTGCCTGGTCAGGACTGTCCGCGATCCAGCGTTCCATTCGGGCGAAGGTGCTAAGACCTTCAGGGTTGTCGGCGAGATCAGCCAGATCGAGGTACTTTTTTGATCCCAGGCGAAAGGGCTGCAGCGACACGAACAGGGCGTTTAGGAGAGATCCTGGCACGTTGCCGTAACAGCCGACCAGTCTGTCCAGATCCACTTTGCGCACCCAGCTGGATAGCACGTTATCCTCAGTCTGAAAGTCGACCGGGGTGACCATGGTGACAAGGTTGCGTACTTTGTGACCATAAAGTGCCGTGTAGCACAGAGTGAAAGTCCCCCCCTGGCAGACACCCAGTAGGTTCACGGTACTTTCGTTGCGAAGACGACTGACGGTGTCGACGCACTCATCCAGCATGCGGCAGGCATAATCGGCGAAACTCCGGTTTTGGTCTTCCGCCAAAGGGTCCTCCCATTCGATGAGAAAGACATCCAGTCCCGCCGCAATAAGTTGTGCGATCGTAGAGCGGCCAGGTTCTAGATCGAGCACCCAGGGCCGGTTTACCAGCGCATAGACGATAAGAACCGCACATTGATTTTCTCGCACTGCCCCCGAGTTATAGCGCAGCAGTCGGAAGCCTTCTCCGGCGAGTACTGTTTCATGGGGACTGGCACCAATATCCGGCAGACCGATCTTGGCCAGTTGGCCGGCACTTTGCGTTAGCCGCTCCGTCAGCAGGGCAAGTTCCGGGCCAAATTTTTCCGGCAACTTCATAGCTTGGGCTGACGTTGCCTGTTAGTGGAAGCAGCTTTCTTGCGACTCGCTTTTTTACGTTTGCCCGAAGCGCGCACCGCCTCAGTCTTTTGTCTATCTGGAGTGCTTGCGCGAGGCGGGGTCTTGGCCTTTGTGCTCGATTGCTTTTTCTTTCCGACCTTGGCGGTGCGTTTTTTGGGCGGAGCTGTATGCGCACCCTCGGCCTTGCGCAGTGTTTCAAGATCAGCACGCAGCCTGGCCTCGCGGGCTTGCGCGGCAGCAAGCTCGTCCTTGAGCACCGCGGAGTCTTGGAGTGGCGGTGCCGAACCGGTGCCACAGGCGAGCAGCAGAGATACCTGGGCGTTAATGAGTTCGCTGACGAGATCTGCGTAGCGTTCGCTAGCGCCTTGTTGGGCAAAGGCTTGTTCACCACAGCTTACCCAAAGATCGTAGATTCCGCGAAGATCCTGAGGCGCAGAGTCGTCACTGAGGGCCTGGCGCAGGGCGTTCAAGGTATCGGACCCGATCTCAAGCCAGGCAGCGTGTAGAGCAGAAGTTGCAGCGCGGCAGCGCTGCGCAGCCGATTCCCAAGGCGCGTCGCGCTCCAAGTGAGTTGGCAAACCCTCCAGCCCGAGCGGTGAGGCGATACCAGGGGGCGCTGTCCCTGCCATGGCCTGCAGCCAGTCTACGGGATCGGGTAGCTTGACCTGCGGCATGCCCAGCTGGGCTTTTTGCAAATGGTCACAAAGCAGTTGATGCAGTCCGAGGATGGCGGATGCCCAATCGGTCGATGCATCTGGATTCATTCAGTGATTCTAGTTCAGCAGGCCCGGTTTTCCCGACGGGAATTTTCAACTGACTTTCGGTATATGTTGCCCTGCACCTTAAACTTCTGAAAAAATCCAGTTATATGAGAGAGATATACTAGGATATAGAATATTTAAGATACTGAAAAATATAGTAAAACTAAAAATATAACAATTGTTGCACTGCAACAAATTTTCTGGTATTGTGCACTGCAACAAAGTATTTTTCGCCCGTAAATTGACGAGGACAAACAGATGAATGCAAACATTACCGAGACCTATGAAACTGCTGCAAAGGCTGCCAACAGCGCCGGCCAGTTGGTGGTAAAAAACATTGAAAGGATGATTGAATTGCAAATGGGGTCTGCCAAGATCTACGCCGAGGCACTTTTGAACAACGCCCGCGAAGCCCTTGAAGTAAAAGACGCGCAGTCCGCGCGGTCCTATTTCGAAAAGCAGCCTGAAGTGGTTCGTGGCATCGTTCAGAGAATGACCAAAGACTCTGGCGAGATCATGGAACTTGGCCGGGCCTACGCGGACGAAGCCCAGACCTTGTTCACGAAGTCGGCTACCGACCTCGGCGCCGTAGTTCAGGACGATATCAAAGCTGCCAAAAAAGGCGCTTAAGCGTCCAAGTGTCCCAAGGCGCGATCACAAGTAAGAGATCATCTTAGGTAGCGAAGACCGACTGTTATGGGTCTTCCCTGTTTTGAGTTTGGGCTGGTCAGGGCTGCAAGACCTGTCCGGGGACAGTCCGTTGTCTTGGTGCTGTGACACAATCATCTGACCGGATCCACTTGCCCGAGATTTTCGGCGCTTCCAGGTGTAAACCGCGCGGTTTCTAAAAACGCAAAGACGAGGAAGACCTCTCATGACATCCCCGACAGACGTAGTAATTGCAAGTGCAGCCCGAACCCCTGTGGGCGCCTTCAACGGTGCGCTCAGTGCCCTGCCGGCGAGCGAACTCGGTACAGCGGCGATCCGTGCCGCCCTTGGGCGCGCTGGGGTTTCGCCCAACGAGGTGAGCGAAGTCGTGATGGGCCAGATTCTCACCGCAGGCACTGGGCAGAATCCTGCGCGCCAGGCAGCGGTCGGCGCCGGAATTCCGTTCGAAAGAACCGCGCTGGTGCTCAACCAGTTGTGTGGGTCAGGCCTTCGTGCTGTGGCCGCGGGCTATCAGGCCATCCGCAGCGGGGATGCCGATATCGTAGTTGCTGGTGGCCAAGAGAGCATGAGCCGAGCGCCGCACTGTGCACACCTTCGGGACGGGCAGAAAATCGGCTCCCTGGAGATGATCGACAGCATGCTGACTGACGGCCTGCTCGATGTCTTTCATGGCTATCACATGGGCAACACGGCAGAGAACGTCGCGACGCAGTTTGGCATCTCCCGCGAGATGCAAGATGCCTTTGCCGCCGGTTCTCAGCAAAAGGCTGAGGCGGCGCACAAGGCTGGCCGCTTTAACGAAGAGATCACACCCGTGACGGTTAAAGGCCGCAAAGGCGACACCGTGGTGGATACCGATGAGCATCCTCGCCACGGCACCACGGTCGAGAGCCTTTCCGGCTTGCGCCCGGCCTTTGATAAAGCGGGCAGTGTGACTGCCGGCAATGCCTCGGGTCTCAACGATGGTGCAGCAGTAACCGTTTTAATGAGCGCCGCTGATGCTGCCGATCGCGGCATCACGCCGCTTGCCCGCATTGTTTCCTGGGCCACTGTCGGTGTAGATCCCAGCATTATGGGGACCGGTCCGATCCCGGCCAGTACGGCAGCGCTTGAGAAGGCGGGCTGGACCATTGATTCTCTTGGGCTTGTAGAGGCGAACGAGGCTTTTGCCGCCCAGGCATGCGCGGTTAATCAGGAGATGGCCTGGAATCCCGAGATCATCAACGTCAACGGCGGTGCCATTGCGCTGGGTCATCCGATTGGTGCGTCGGGTGCTCGTGTACTAACGACGCTGCTCTACGAGATGAAGCGCCGTGAGGTACACCGGGGTCTTGCGACGTTGTGTATCGGGGGCGGCATGGGTATCGCGATGTGCGTCGAGCGTGCCTGATCTCCTATTGAATCTGATTTAAGACACCACACAATCACAGTAAAGAGTAAAAGAGGACAAAACAGATGTCACACACAGCAATCGTGACCGGCGGAACCCGCGGCATCGGTGCCGCGATTTCAGTGGCCCTGAGCGAAGATGGCCATAAGGTCGCGGCGACCTATGCCGGCAATGACGAAGCTGCCGAGGCATTCAAGACCGAAACGGGGATCAGCGTGTATCGCTTTGACGTTGCAGATTTTGATCAGTGCGCCGAAAGTGTTGCAAAGATCGAGACGGATCTTGGTCCAATTAACATTCTGGTCAACAATGCGGGTATCACGCGGGACGGCACACTGCACCGCATGAACTTTGAGCAGTGGAACGCCGTCCTCCAGACTAACCTCTCGTCCTGCTACAACATGTGCCGCAACGTGATCGACGGTATGCGTGAGCGTGGTTTTGGTCGCATCGTCAACATCGGGTCGATCAACGGTCAGGCAGGCCAGTACGGTCAGGTGAACTATGCCGCTGCCAAGTCTGGTATCCACGGCTTCACTAAGGCTCTTGCTTTGGAAGGGGCAGCCAAGGGCATAACGGTTAACGCGATTGCACCCGGATACGTCGATACTGATATGGTGCGGGCAGTTCCCGAAAAGGTCCTGGAAAAGATTATCGCCACCATTCCGGTCGGCAGGCTGGGCTATGCAAGTGATATCGCCCGGGCAGTGCAGTTTCTGGTAGCCGATGATGCCACCTTTATTACCGGCTCCACTCTGTCGATCAACGGCGGTCAGCATATGTACTGATGCGTGCCGGCCGCGGCATCGTGCCTCGAGGTGTTATTATTGCACCGCACAATCGTGGGGATAGACAGCCACCATGCGCACCATCAAAAAGTACCCTAATCGGCGGCTTTACGATACGGAAGTCAGCCGCTACATCACGGTCTCGGACCTGCGTCAGCTCATCATAGAGGGCGAAGAGTTTGAGGTGGTCGATGTCGCCAGTGGTGATGACCTCACCCGGATGGTTCTGCTGCAGATCATCAATGAGCAGGAAAGCGGCGGCCAACCGCTTTTCACCACGGAGATCCTCACGCATCTGATCCGCTTTTACGGCGGCAGTACGCAGAAGATGTTTACCGATTACCTCAACCGCAGTCTCGAACTTTTTGTCGAGCAGCAGCAGGTGTATCAGGACCGCCTCACCGAGTTTCTCGGCCAGACTTCTGTGGGCATGATGTCAGAGATGGCCAAGCGCAATCTCGAAGCCTGGCAGGATGTGCAGCAGAGTTTTATGCGCTCTGCGGGTCTCGTGAAGGATGCCCCAGACAGTTCATCGGCCCGCACCGACAAACCTGCCAAGAAACCTACCAAGGACTGAACATGCCTTCCCCGAACCGATCTGCTAGCCGCAGTGGAGGCCAGATCCTGGTCGATGCGCTTTGCGCGCAGGAAGTAAAGCACGTCTTTTGTGTCCCCGGTGAAAGTTATCTTGCAGCGCTTGATGCGTTGCAGGACGCGCCAGGGATCCGAACCGTGGTCTGTCGCCAGGAAGGCGGTGCCGCCATGATGGCCGAGGCCAGCGCCAAACTGATGGGCCGGCCGGGCGTCTGTTTTGTAACACGCGGCCCCGGGGCAACCAACGCGGCCTCGGGTATTCATGTTGCCGCGCAGGATTCGACCCCGGTCGTGCTGCTGATTGGCCAGGCCAGCCGCGACACGCTTTGCCGCGAGGCCTTTCAGGAAATCGATTACACCCACTTTTACGGCCCGCTCGCCAAGCACGTCGAGCAGGTCCACGACGCCACCCGTCTGCCCGAGGCGATGAGCCGGGCCTTTCACATGGCCTGCAACGGCCGGCCGGGCCCGGTCGTGGTGGTTCTGCCAGAGGATATGCTTCAGGAATCTGCTGACGTTGAGGATCTTCCGGTACGCCAGCCACTTCAGTTGTCGCCCGATGTTTCGGACATGGGGCGTTTTGCCCAGTTACTGACACAAGCAAAACGTCCGATGCTGCTTGTCGGCGGGCGCAACTGGGATGCACCCTCGCGTGCTGCACTGCACGAATTTTCTGAGCGCTGGCAACTTCCGGTGGCGGCCGCCTGGCGTTATCAGGACGTATTTGATCATGCCGATCCGCACTACATTGGTGATGTGGGTATCGGCATCAATCCGGAACTGTTGGACGCGCTGATAAACGCGGATTTGGTGATTGCCCTGGGGGTACGCCTTGGTGAAGTCACCACACAGCATTACAGCCGGTTCAAGGTCCCGATGCCGGATCAGCAACTGGTGCATATCTATCCTGGCGCGGAAGAACTTGGGCGTGTCTACTACCCGACGCTCGCGATCGCGGCGCTGGCTCCTGCGTTTGCGCTCGCACTTTCGGATATTGCGGCGCCCACCGTACTGCCGTGGGCAAAAGAAACCGGGCGTTTGCACGAGGAATATCTTCGCTGGAGCACCCCGGGAGATGCGTCGGGCGAGATCGATCTGGCGTCGGTGGTGAGCGAACTCAGCGACACCGTCGATGACGATGCCATCATCTGTAACGGCGCTGGTAACAATACCGGCTGGCTGCATCGTTTCTTTAGGTTTCGTGAGGGCGGACGCCAGCTCGCCTCTACCAGCGGCTCTATGGGTTACGGAATCCCGGCGGCCGTGGCGGCAGCCCTTGAGTACCCCGACCGTCAAGTCATTGCCATGACGGGTGATGGCGATATCCAGATGACGAGTCAGGAGTTGGCCACGGTGGTACAGGAAGGTTTATCGATCGTTGTGATCGTGGTTAATAATGGGATGCTCGGCACCATCCGGATGCACCAGGAGATGCATTACCCTGGCCGGACCGAAAACACCGATCTGCACAATCCGGACTTCGTGGCACTCGCCGGGGCTCATGGTTTTGCTGCTGAGCGCATAACTCAGACTGCTGAATTTGGCCCGGCCCTGCGACGGGCGTTGGACGTTTCCGGCAGCACGCTGATTGAGCTCGTTACCGACGCAGAAGCGATTGCCCACACCGCCACATTGAGCGAGATCCGGGCCCGATCAACGTCGTAACCGGCCGAGCCAGGTTCAGGGACACCGAGATGAGTGAAACGTTTACAAAGGCGCTGAGCGACGCTGTTGATGACTTTGCCGAAGAGCGTGACTGGGAGCAGTTTCATTCTCCCAAGAATCTCTCGATGGCGCTGATGGTCGAGGCGGCTGAACTGGCCGAACACTTTCAGTGGCTGACCGCGCGTCAGAGCGGGGAACTTTCGCCCGAGCGTCTCGACGAGGTCGCAGAGGAAATTGCCGATGTGCTTATTTATACGCTGCGTCTTGCATCGCGGTTGGATGTGGATATCGAGACGGCAGCATGGGCTAAGTTGGAAAAGAACCGACGTAAATACCCAGTGGAGAAAGCCCGAGGTACCGCCAAAAAATACACCGAGCTCTAGTTCGCCCGCCTAAGAATCGAAGGCTTGCGCGTAGCGCTCGCGCAGCACATTTTTCTGCACTTTCCCCATCGCGTTACGCGGCAGGGAATCCACGGTAAAAATCCGTCTAGGCACCTTGAATCCCGCCAGTTGAGTCTTGAGTTGGGCGATCACAGCATCAGGATTGACAACAGCGCCCGGCAGTGGACAGATCACCGCCACCAGCCCCTCGCCGAGGTCTGCATGGGGTACCCCGATCACGGCGGTCTCGTTGACGCCGTCAAACACATCCATCGCATCTTCAATTTCTTTAGGGTAGACATTCAAGCCGCCGCTGATCACAAGGTCTTTTTCCCGCCCGACAATCCGGACCCGCCCTTGTGCATCCATCGTCGCCATGTCGCCGGAGATGAAAAACCCGTCATCGGTAAATTCGCTGGCGGTTTTTTCCGGCATCTGCCAGTAGCCTTTGAAGACATTCGGACCGCGCATCTGCAGGACCCCGGTCTCGCCGGTCACCACGGTGCGGTGCTCGGCATCGCAGACCCGCAGGGTGACCCCGGGCAGAGCGAAGCCCACAGTTCCGGCGATCCTTTCTCCCTCAAGCGGGTTCGAGGCGATCATACTGGCCTCGCTCATCCCATATCGTTCCAGTATTCGGCGTCCCGTGTGAGCAAAGAAAGCCTCGAAAGTTTGCGCCAGCAACGGCGCCGAGCCGCTGATAAATAGCCGCATGTGTTGGCAAAGGTCGCGGGTGAATTTTGGTGCGTCCATTAGCCGCGTGTAAAAGGTAGGCACCCCCATCATTACGGTGACCGAGGACAGTTGCCGGATTACTTCATCGGAATCAAAACGGGGTAAAAAGCGCATCGGAATACCGCGCAGCATCGCGCAATGGACGGCGACATACAAGCCGTGCACATGATAGATCGGCAGGGCATGCAGCAGCACATCGTTTTCAGTGAAACCCCAAAGGTCGATCAGCGTGAGTGCATTGCTGGAGAGATTGCCGTGGCTCAGCATGGCACCCTTGGAGCGCCCGGTGGTCCCCGAGGTATAAATGATCGAAGCAATATCGTCCGCACCAAGGTCGGCAACAGAAGTGTACGGATCCGCCTCAGCGACTGCATCGATCAAAGTGCCCTCGCCGTTATTTCCCAGCGTTAGCAGGGTGGCCCCAACTGCCGAAGCGCTTTTCTTCAGCACCGATGCGTTCCTAGGTTCCACCACAAAAATTCTGGGCGTGGCGTCATTTAGAAAATAGGCAAGTTCGGTCGGGGTATACGCCGTGTTCAGCGGGACAAAAATCGCGCCGAGCCGAAGCGTCGCAAGATACAACAGCAGAACTTCGGGGGACTTATCGACCTGGGCGAGGAGTCGCTCGCCCGCCTGCAGGCCGAGGCTCCGTAAAACCCCCGCGTAATGGGCAGTGACATCGTCGATCTCACTGTAATACCGGGTATCCCCCTCTGGCGTCACCAGCCAAGGGGCTTTGGGGTCAGCGGGGAAATGTCGGCGTAGCAGCTCGTAAAGATTGTCGTTCAAACGTCACTCTGTGAGGTTTTGTCAAAGCGCAATTTTAGCCGGATCAGTCAAAAACCGCTGCCGACCGGTACACTTGATCAACATCTGGGATAACGGCGGTGGCCGGAAGATCTTTGGAAAACCACGGATGAAAAAAGAACTCGCGTGTCTGGTGATTCACGGGATTGGTCGGCAGAAGCCTGACTTTGCCGACGGCCTCGTTGCGGGGGTTTCAGCCCAGCTGCATGCGTTTGGTTATGACCCCGAAGTGGTGGCGTGGCAGTCGGTTTATTGGGATGACATTCTGCGTCCGGCGCAGGATGCCTACCTGAAAGCGGCCTATCAGAGCGCTGATCTCAATGCCCGGGCCGTTCGAACACTTCTGCTGCACGCATTGGGTGATGCCGCCGGTTACCGGCAGCTGCCGTCGGGTAAAAGCCGCGGCGGCGAAGAGACCATCAGCTATCGACGTATCCATGAACGTGTAAGAGATGCAGTACGTTCTTTGTATCGTGAGCCGCTGGCCGGCCGGCCGGTGCCACTCGTGGTCGTCGCCCACTCTTTCGGCGGACACATTCTTTCGAACTACATCTGGGATCGTCAGCGGCGGCCAGACAAGCGCTTGTCGTCTTTTGAGCGCATGAATTGGTTGAGCGGCTTCATCACTTTTGGTTGCAATATTCCGCTGTTCACTTTTGCCTGCACGGAAGTGGTGCCGATCCGCTTTCCCCCACCCCGGTTGCCGGCGCACCTCAAGCGCAATGCACGCTGGCTGAATTTTTTTGACCCCGATGATGTTCTTGCCTGGCCGCTGAAATCAATCAATGCTGCTTATGCTGATGTGGTGCATAGCGACGAACGCATTCACGTGGGCGGCCCGGTGACTGGCCGGACGCCGGCAGCCCATCTTGCCTACTGGGATGACAGAAAGTTCGCCCGGCAGGTCGCAAAGTTTTTGGATACCCTGCTTTAATCTGGAAGCTCTCATCGTGCATCAGGGAAGGTGTATCGGACGGCCCAATTTCCCATGTTTCGTGTGATGACCGTCACTGATGAAACGCCCGCGCTTTAGCATGATGCTACTCACGATATGCAGATAACCGTGAGTGAGGGATTAGAAAATGGAAATCATGGAACACCAGAGATTAGACGCAGAGAATACGTTTGCGATGATTACGGAACTGATCGAGATCGGTGTGCCGGTACAAAAGCTGCATCAGCAGGGTCTTACCGACTTTGACTTTGAGTATGTCGAGATGCACCCAGAGGATGGCCTGTGGTCGAATCCTTTTGACTGAGCCGGTCATGCCGCCGGGTGT
Organism: Proteobacteria bacterium TMED61; assembly: GCA_002171735.1. Lineage (GTDB taxonomy): Bacteria > Pseudomonadota > Gammaproteobacteria > Arenicellales > UBA868 > UBA868. The sequence continues at coordinate 28,005 of NHDO01000043.1, forward strand.
GACCGAGGCATCTCAGTGTTTCCTTTAAATTCGGGGATTTGCCTGTCATTTATGCCCCACCTTGATGCAAAATGGCGCCAGTTGATGCCAGCGAGGCACGAGGAGATATGACGACAGAATTGCTTGAACAGGCGCAGTCCCTACAGGAGCGCACAGTGGCCCTGCGCCGAGAAATCCACCAGCATCCCGAACTCGGCCTGCACTTGCCTAGAACCCAAAAGGCAGTGCTTGATTCGTTGCAAGGCCTGGATCTTGACATCCAGTTATCGAAAAACACCAGCGGCATCGTTGCGACACTGCACGGCGCAAACCCGGGTCCGGCGGTCCTGCTGCGCGGCGACATGGATGCGTTGCCCATGCCAGAAGAGACCGGTCTGCCTTTTGCATCGGTGGAGCAGGGCTGCATGCATGCCTGCGGGCATGACGCTCATACCGCCATGCTGGCGAGCGCAGCCCATTTGCTCTATCAACACAGGGAGCGGATCAGTGGCAGCGTGCGGTTTATGTTTCAGCCAGGTGAAGAGGGGCCGGGTGGGGCCAAGCCGATGCTCGACGAAGGCCTTCTCGATGCCGACGGCGCGCCGCAAGCTATCTTTGCTTTGCATGTTGAGCCGGAGCTGTCAGCCGGCACCATCGCTTGTCGTACGGGGCCAATACTCGCGGCGGTTGATACCGTGTTTGCCCGTCTCACCGGAAAAGGGGGCCACGGTTCAATGCCGCACAACGCACTTGACCCGACGCCTGTCGCCTGTGAAGTCGTGCAGGCGATCCAGACGATGGTCACAAGACGTTTTGATGTGTTTGATCCAGTGGTGGCAACCGTCGGCCGAATCCAGTCGGGCACCACCAACAACGTGATTCCCGAATTCGCAGAGATGGAGATCACTCTGCGTTCACTGTCAGTACAAGCGCGTGAGCGCTTGGCAAAAGGGGTGGAGCAGTTGGTACGCCAGATCCCTGCCGCACATGACCTTGAGGTCACCTTTGAAATTGAAAAGGGTTACCCCCCGACGGTGAACCATGACAGCGGAGCGCAGGCAGTCGCGCGGGCGGCAAAAGCCGTGCTCGGTGAGGAGCAGTATCTGCAGATGCCCACACCCTGGATGGGGGCCGAGGATTTTTCCTACCTGCTCGAACGCTTTCCCGGCGCTTTTGTTTTTCTCGGCGCGGCGCCGCTGGACGGTGAACCCCAGGCCTGTCATTCGTCAAGAATGCGTCTTAACGAGGCGGCATTTCCCGCGGGTGTGGCGATGTATGCCGCCCTCGCACTGCAGGAACTTGCCGACAAGCCAATCTGAGACCGCTTGGGTTTTGTCCCGAGCTCGGGCCGAGACCCGCCGGGGACATGACATTTCCATGAAGGATTGTTGACTGTTGCTCCAAGGCGCGCTGTAATGACCCAAGGCTGAAAATGCAGAGCACCTAGAGTTTAGAAGACCAAAGACGGATGCTTGAAATGTAATGAGCGTGAATCGCTTAAGCCACAACATAAACCGGGCATAGTCGATGCGGTCTCCCAGAATCGATGCTCTGATCCTTGCTGCAGGGCGCTCGCTTCGAGCAGGAGGCCCCAATAAACTTTTACTCCCCTGGCAGGATAAAGCGGTTGTTGCGCACGCCGTCGATGCCGCGCTGGCGTCGCGGGTCAGCGCTGTTCATGTGGTGACGGGCCACGAACCTGCCCCCCTGCAGGAGGTGCTGAAGGGGCGGGACGTCAACTGGATTCACAATCCGAAATACCACAGCGGCATCAGCACCTCCATCAGCGCAGGTGTGACTCAGTTGCCTGATCAACTCGATGGCATGGTGCTCTGTCTTGGCGACATGCCGTGGGTGAGCGACCGACAGATCAACCGCTTGATCGATGGCTTCCGTCCGGACGCGGTCCGCGTTGCCTGCTTTGGCAAGCGCCGGGGACACCCAGCGCTCTTCCCCCGCGCCTGGTTTGGCAAACTGCTTGCCTTAACGGGAGACGATCTCGCGCGATGCCTTTTTGATCATCTTGCCTCAGCCGTTGTCGAAGTGCCCATGGCAAATGATGCGGTCCTGCGGGATGTTGATTACGAAGAGGACCTGATGCCAACGCCAGTTGGTATGATTGCGCAATAATCAATTACGTGGCGGTGTTGATCGCCGACGGCCTATTTCAAGATGAAGGACCTCAAACTCATATTCAAGAACTTCGAAAAGACCTTAAGAAACTCTGTCTGGTTCGATGACGGTTGGGAAATCTATAACCGGGGCGTCTATCTCCAGCTTTACAAAAGTAACTGGTACAACCAGAACCAAGGGGGAGTGCATTTCGAAACCTATATCGAAGCACCCCAGATAAAGAAAAAAAGTTTCCCGATCTGTTTCCATGCTGAGGAAGAGTGCCCCGCTCAGCAGACCTTTATCAGCCGATTCCTTGATTCCCATGGCGACGAGATCAGGGGTTGGAAGGGCTATCGGGTACAGGGGGACGGTTACCGTGTCTGCCAGCGCGAGCTGCCGCTCAACACCAAGAATTTGGAACAGCGTCTCGTTGAAGAGTTCAACCGGCTACGCCAGCTCGAGACTGGTATAGATCAAGCCCTGCAGGACATCCAGGGCTGAGCTATCCCCAAGTTTCCCCTTAAATTAAACGCTTTTCGGACATTACGTGGGATCCCCTAAGAGCCCCTGTATCGATATTTGTGATTTCCGCGGCCCGAAAGGGTGGTGTTTGGGCTGCGCACGCACCCGTGAGGAATGCCGAAAGTGGAAGGCGATGAAGCCCTACGCTCAGACTTTGCTGATTAAGGAACTCGGGAGAAGAAAAAAGAAATTGGCGATTCAACAGCGCTAATCCCCAATTTCGCTGACGGAGGCGGCAGTTTGCAGAAAATAAAGCTATCTTTAGCCGGAATCAAACTGAAAACGCAAAAATCTCACTGTAATTCATTGAAATTATCCCTTTGACAATATGTTATAATATAACATTATCAGGGGATTGATTTTTCTTATCCATGGGATAACGAGATAGTCTTGGAGAAATCATTTCTCCGCGGTATGTTGTTTCTACTTACTAATTTGGAGGCGTATTTCTAATGTCTAACCGCGAAAATATCATGCGGCACCTCAATATTGTCGGCCAGTTGCAGCCGGCGCTACACCAGCCGCAGCACGCTCCAACTGGCGACATGATCGATAACGCCCACTTTCGGGCGTATACGCGCGCTTCTCACGATGTTGGAGGTGAGGCGGACATTCCGATTACTTGGGAAGAGAAAGAAGAGGAGATCTGGGAGCACAACACTTTTGTCACCTGTGAAGTCCTTGCCTGGCGTGGCGTCTGGAACGCTGAAGAGCGTAGGCGCCGCCAGAACGTCGATGTTGGACAGACGATATATCTTGGCTTGCCCTACTACGGACGTTGGTTGATGACAATCGCGCTGATCCTTGTCGATAAGCAACATGTGAAACTGACAGAACTGATAGATAAGGTCGAGGAAGTTAAGCAGCGCGCAAGGAAACAGGACGGTCAACTTTATGATGCGAAGGGGCACGATTTATGAGCAAGAGTCACCACGTAGAAAAGGCCACTGGGGTCGGTGATCCACAGTGCTTCAAAGGGGAAGCGCCCCCACCGAAGTTCAATGTGGGCGACAAGGTACGGATCCGTAACCTGCCGGATATCTTTTATACACGTTCTCAGATGTACCTACGAGAAGCCGAGGCCACGGTCGTGAAGCTGGTCTACGAAAGTCCGCCGGCAGAAGACGAAGCCTGGGATAACACCGATAGCCCAGAGTGGTTCTATAGCCTTCTTTTCAAGCAGACCGATCTTTGGCCGGATTACCCGAAGAGATTCGAGGCGGATACTCTGGAGACAGAACTTTCCGAGCGATGGCTGGAAGGACTCTAAGGTCGATAACAAGACAATTAATTATCAGGAAGTGAAACGAGGAAAACGGCATGTCAAATTCAGATAACCACGACCATAAAGCCGCTCCTATGGTGGATGAGATCAGTGACTTCGAGGCGCTGGAAGTTGCGGTCCGCGAACTCTGTATAGAAAAAGGACTGTTCACCCAAGATGACCATAACGAGTGGACGGAGTATATGCATACACTGGGTCCGCTCCCAGCAGCAAGGCTGGTTGCGAAAGCATGGCTAGATGACGATTACAAACAGTTGTGCATCGATGACCCAGTCAAGGCGAGCCTGGAAGTCGGCATTGACTGGATCACCAGTATGCCCTCCAACTTTGGTACCCCAAGCGATTATTGCAACCCGAGAATTCTGGTTGATGCTCCGAAACTGAAACACGTAGTGGTTTGCACGCTGTGTTCGTGTTACCCAAGACCGATTTTGGGTCAGTCGCCGGAATGGTATCGGACACCGAACTACCGCCGCAGAATGGTACGGTGGCCCCGGCAGGTCTTGTCAGAGTTCGGTCTGCAGCTACCCGAAGATGTTGAGATCCGGGTTGCAGACTCCAATCAGAAAACTCGCTACGTGGTTATGCCCGTGCGGCCTGAAGGGACCGACGGCTGGAGTGAGGATCAGTTGGCAGAAATCGTCACCAGGGATTGCCTGATTGGCGTTGCACAGCCACATCCTGACCGGAAGGTTGACGACAAACGACCTGTCATCCCCGCAATTCACCCCTACGGCCACTAGAGATTACCAATGACCAAACCTATCCCTTTACTGGAGAAGATCGGGAAGGAAGGCCGGGTCTGGGGAGACCTTTGTGATCAATATGGAGTGGATAACCCAGATCCACCGTGGCGTGTCCTATTGGAGAGTACGTGTGAGGTGCTGAACGAAGGATCATGTGTGCTGCCTTCACTTGAGAGAAGAGACGAGGAAGACGACTTGGTCGATTCGCACTACCAACACATTCCACACCCTGAACGGCAGTTGCTGGCACTTGCTCACTCAATGATTCTCCGGGGAGTCATTACGGAAGAGGATCTTGAAAAACACGTGAAGACTGTGACAGCACGACTGAATGCAGCGTAGCAAATGTCGAATATGAATGCGATGTAGCGGCGATAAAGAGACAACGAGTTGTAGGGAGATTTTTATAAGCACTTAGCTTTAAGTACTAAGACTATATTTAACGGAGGAGCAAGCGTGGACATGAAAAAACAGTTATCGCAGGAAGGCAAGTTTCTCGCCGCGAAGGCAAAATCGCAGGCGATTGAAAATGACATTTTGGACGAGGAAGAGGCCCAGTTTGTAGACGGCGGACCCGTTGATGAAAACGGACTCCCGTTGAATGCCAAGAATTTTGGAGACGTCATTGATGATCCGTTCCTTAAAATAAATTCGGATCCGCTGTTTGGTGGTTTTCTTGGGACGGGAATTAGTCGACGCTCGGTGCTTCAGACTGGTGCTGCACTGGCAGGTGCTGGCCTTGGCCTCGGCAGCATGCCCGCTTTCGGCAAAAAGGCATTCGACCCTGTCGTCAACATCTGCTACATCCCGATCACGGATGCGGCAGCGCTCTTGGTCGCGCATGAACTGGGCTTCTTCAAAGAAGAGGGAATCGAGTCCAAGCGCCCAACCCTGATAAGAGGATGGTCTCCGCTTGTTGAGGCGTTCGCGGCCCACAAGTTCAACCTGACCCATATGCTCATCCCGATTCCGGTCTGGATGCGGTACAACAACAAGTTTCCTGTGAAGATTACGGCCTGGGACCACAGCAACGGTTCGGCAATTGTGGTCAATCCGGAAATCAAGACACCCGCAGACTTCGGGGGTAAGCAGTTTGCCGTTCCTTACTGGTATTCGATTCATAACATCGTTTCCCAGAAGATCATGAAGGAAGCAGGGATCACACCTGTGATCCGGGCGCAGGATGCGGCCTTGGCACCTAATGAATGTAACTTCCAGGTGCTGGCGCCGCCCGATATGCCACCCGCACTGGCTGCCAAGAAGATCGACGGATACTGTGTTGCCGAGCCGTTCAACGCGCTCGGTGAGATCAAAGCCGGCGGTAAGGTGTTGAGATTTACCGGTGACGTATGGAAAGGGCATCCCTGCTGTGTCGTGGTCATGCATGAAGATGATGCAATGGATCCCGACCGCGCGGCATGGGCGCAAGGTGTGCACAATGCTGTGGTTAAGGCCCAGCTTTACACCGGGTCAAACCGCAAGGAAATCGCACAGCTGCTGTCACGCGAGGGTAAGAAGTACTATCCCTTCCCAAGCAAGGTAGTGGAGCGTGCGATGATGTTCTACGATCCGGCGTACTACAACAATCCAGCAGCGATTCGTCATACTGATTGGGGACAGAACAGGATCGATTTCCAGGCGTGGCCTTATCCGTCTGCAACGAGGCTGGTCGTTAATGAGCTTAAAAACGAAACACTGGTTACAGGTGATCGAACCTTCCTTGACACCCTGGATCCGGAGTTTGTCATCAACGATTTGGTGCAGTACGAATATGTAAGAAACGCGCTACTGGCCAATCCGACATGGAAAAACGATCCGAGCGTGCCGCAAGGAGATAACCCCTTCGAGCGCGAAGAGATTCTGGAGATTTAACCTATTGCAACGGCAAGCCCCCGGAAGACTCCGGGGGCTCCATCGCATTTTTCACCGCGCACTCGTTCGGTATCTTGCCTCAACTTCCTGGGGTAGCCGGTGTGACACTTGAGTCCCGGCAGTTGGACTAGTTTGGCTCTGCATAACGTCCTGTCGCGAGAGATTTAGAGGGGATCAGATTTGCTACAGCTCAGATGCCCACAAAACCTACTTTTCGAGCTTACAGCACTAAATTTTGGCTCGAGTGTTCGGTCTGATATTAGAGAAATGTTCAAAGTGTGCGTTTGCGATTGATTTTTCCTATAAAGCTCATCCGTTTTTCATCTCGTAATCGACCACTACAAACCATCCTTGTCTCGTAGACTCTTCGTGTCGAGATGCGCTTCATGTTTTGGACGATTTTTGGTAGAGAGATATGAAGTACAAGAATTTCACCGACCCAACGTATCCTTTCGGATGCACTGATCAGGTAGCGTGATGACAAATAAACTTTCAATTGTTTGTGTTTCTGGGACACTAGAGAAACTGCAGATGGCCTCAATGGTTGCGTCGGTTGCTGCAGCAAGCGGTGACGAGGTCACTGTGTTTTTCTCGATGAACGCGTTGCAGTATTTCACAAAGGACAACGCTGAATTGGCGGCGCCAGAGGAAGGTGAGTTTGGCCGGCTAATTGAAACAGAGGGTGTGCCCGCTTTTCGTAAACTGTTTGAGCAGGCGGCGGACCTGGGGGATGCCAGACTGCTGGCGTGTTCGATGGCGCTGGATCTCATGAAAATCACTCCGGAAGACCTGACCCTTGAGTTCGGTCCAGCTACCGGGCTTACCGCTTTTCTGTCTGACGCAGAAGACGGCAGACTTCTTTCTTTTTAACCCTATTGAGGCCGAGTCCACTAGTCAGGAGATAAATTATGTCGGAAACCAAAGTCGTTGATGCGCGAAATACCTTTTGCCCGGGGCCTTTGATGGAGTTGATTTCCTTCATGAAGCGCGCAGAGGTCGGTGATCAGCTGGAGTTACTCTCGACTGATGAAGGTTCGGCGAATGATGTGCCCCAGTGGATAGCTAAGGTGGGCCATGAACTTGTCAGCAGCGAAAAAGTCGAGGATATATGGCACATTACCGTAAAGAAGATAAAGTAAGCTAGAACAGGGTTTAATGTTCGTGATTCTGGAGTCAGGTCAATGAAGATTTTATTTGTCGGCGGGGGCATGGGCGGCACTATCGCTGCCAATAACGTGGCAAGGCGACTCTCCCGGGAAATGAGAGAAGGGAAGGTCGAGATCACCATGCTGTCTGCGACTGATCAGCACTGGTACCAACCCGGTTTGTTGTATGTTGCCTTCGGGAAAATGGGAATGAACGATATCGTCCGGGAGCAGTCCAGCCTGCTTGAACCCGGTATTCAGTTTTTTGTGGATCCCGTCGAAGAATTTGAACTGGCGCATAATAAGGTCAGAACTAAAGGTGGCGTGGTCCACGACTACGACATGCTGGTGATCGCTACAGGCTGTGAAGCCGTCTATGACGAGGTGCCTGGTCTCGAGGAAGTTTCGGAGACCCCGTATACCCGAGAGGGCGCGACTCGTATGTTCAAGCGCCTGCGCGATTTCGAAGGCGGCAAAGTCGCGGTGGTAGTTGGTGTCCCGCACAAGTGCCCGATCGCCCCAATCGAAATTACCTTCATGCTTCATGAGTTTTTCGAAAAGCGCGGTATCCGAGACAAGGTCGAACTGCAATACACCTACCCGATCGCTCGGATCCATAATATTGAGAACATTGCAAAGTGGGCGGTTCCTGAGTTCGAAAGAATGGAGGTCGACTACGAAACTTTCTTCAATATGAAGGAGGTCGACGTCGAGAACAGGATCGTGCATAGCGAAGAAGGGACTGAAAAAGAGTTTGACCTTCTGGTCGCCGTTCCTCCGCATCGGGGCATGAAGGTGATCGAGGAAAATAATCTTGGAGAAGGCGGCTGGATCCCAACAGATCGCTATTCGCTGCAGATGGACGGCCAGGATAATGTTTTTGTGCTGGGTGATACCAGTAATCTTCCCATCAGTAAAACCGGCTCCACTGCGCACTTTCAGAGCGAAGTCATTGGTGAGAATATTGCTTCGATTTTCCGCACGGGCTCGGCGACTCGTGAGTACGACGGGAAGGTCTATTGCTTTATCGAGGCCGATCAGAATCGTGCAACAAATGCTTGTTTCAACTACATCGATCCCCCTGAGATCAAGGCGCCAACCAAGTCCATGCACATGCTGAAGATGTCCTACAACCAGTGGTACTGGTCTTCCGCTCGCGGTCTGCTCTGATCATTGCTTGAGCCCCATGCCCGTACCCCAGATCTGAAATTACGATGACTAACCCAGATACTCCAGCTTCCTCGAGCCAACCCCAGGACCTCGCCAAACTTATCGAACTGGCTGCAGCCATCTCGTCTGCGCAGGATGCGATGACCGATGATATTGTCACCCGTCTCGCCAGTGCTATGGGGGAAGGCATGATTCTGATGGATCGGCTTACTCGAAATCAGGGCCTGATGTCGCTGCTGCAGGCGCTCAATCAACCCGCTGTTCAGGATAGCCTTGAGTGTCTTGCCGAGGCGCTGCGTTCGGGATCGGTAATGGAGGCGGTAAGTGCGAAGACACCGAAAACTGGCGGCTATGGCGGACTATTGCGGATGGCAAAAGATCCCGACGTCCAGGATGCTATTTATACGCTGGCGAGAGTAGTTAAGGGAATGAACCCAGGCGGCGATCCGAAGAACTGATACCCGCTTTGGGCTGTCGGTGCTTTGCCTATTCCGGAGTTGGAATCAATCCGGGATGATCTTCAGGCCTGTGTCCCGGAGCACTCCAGAGAAATCTCCGATCAACCTCGCGGATACTGATGTCATTGATGCTGGCCTCGCGTCTTCGCATCAGGCCTTCATCAGAGAACTCCCAGAGCTCATTGCCATATGACCGGTACCAATTGCCATCTTCATCATGCCACTCATACTGGAAGCGGACCCCGATTCGATTGTCCGAAAATGCCCAGAGTTCTTTTATGAGTCGGTAATCAAGCTCCCGTTGCCACTTGCGAGTTAAAAATTCGACGATCGCACCTCGCCCTTGAAAATGGTCCGAACGGTTTCTCCACACGCTGTCTTCCGTGTACGCAAGACTGACTTTTTCAGGGTCACGGGTGTTCCAGGCATTCTCTGCCATGCGCACCTTCTGGGCTGCAATAGATCGATCAAAAGGTGGCTTTAGGTCGGTCGGTTTCATGGCTGGTTTTCCTCGAAATTCAGGAATCGTCTTTAAAGTCAGAGTATCATGAAGCGGCCAGATAAACGCGTCAAAGGAAGCCCCATCCAAGATGATTTGATTATCGACAGGGTAAGAAGATCGGATCCAAAGCTTGCATGACCGTAAATGACCATGTTCTGGGCGTGTGTTCTCGGTTGAATCGGCAGGGTCTGAAAGTGGCGTACACCAAAGCCGGTTCGAACGGGCAGCGCAGATATTGCACCGTCTCGGAGAGCTCCATCTGGAGGGCGTCAGCCCGTATCTGGACAGCGCTTTCCCGAACATTATCTTCTCAGAAGATTCTTTTGACGCAACGAAACTACAATCGCTTGGAGAAGAAATAAGAAGTATCTGCTAGCGGGCATTTAGTGAGAATCTGGAATGGCACCTGAACATCTTCGGGAATCAGTGCCTAATCCAGTGATTCACATAACGGGCGATGCGTTTTATCTAGTGTCCCAGGTATTTGATGAATTCGAAAATCAGTTACCGCTTGTTCGAACCTATTGATGACCACCCAAGGAGAAACCAATGAATAAAGAAGCAATGAAAGATCAAATAAAAGAAGCCAAACTGGAAAAGCAGTTGTCGTGGCAGCAGATTGCTGAGACGACATCGATGTCAACCGAGTTTGTAGTTTCGGCATGTCTCGGTATGAATCATCTGGAAAAAGCGGATGCCGATGCGGTGGCCGCATGTCTTGGACTGCCGAACGAAGTATCGATTGCTCTGCAGCAATATCCCAACAAGAAGTGGGAGCAGACAGTGCCGACAGACCCCGCAATTTATCGGCTTTATGAAATTGTCGGGGTCTACGGTGAAACGATAAAAGAGTTAATTCACGAAGAATTCGGAGATGGGATAATGTCTGCTGTCGATTTCAACATGACGTTGTCCCGGGAGAAGAGTGAAAAAGGAGATCGCGTTCACTTGAGCTTGAGCGGCAAGTATCTGCAATACAGTTCTTGGTGAAAGCGCTTAGTCAAACGGATTTTCAAGAATATCCTTGACATCGATTACCCTTGCGCACCATGGATGCAAAAACCAAAAGCGTCTTCCTGGATTCAATTTTGTATGTAGTGGTTGGCGCCACAATTGGATCAGTGATGGCGCTTGCGGCTGGGTCGTTTCTTTATGTTGCAGAATTCTTGAGTGCGTTTTCTGATCCTTCGGAAAACCTAATAAGTGATCAGTGGTCGCGCTTCGTACCGCTGGTCTTTATGGTGGTTGCCGCATGCTTGATTCTGGTGCTGAGACGAACGCTGGGCCTCAAGCGGTTTCACTCGCCGGGTGAGACCATTGCAGCAGTACAGTCGGAACGACCCATTGATATCAAGGCGGGCCTTGCCTCCACTCTTGCAGCCTTGATCTCGGTCGGCGGCGGTGCATCGGTCGGACAATACGGGCCCCTAATGCATTTTGGCGGTACCGTGGGTGCTGCCGTTGCGAAAACTATCAAAACCAGAATTCCCCGTGAGATCTGGATTAGTTGCGGCGTAGCAGGGGCAATTGCTGCGGGCTTTGGAGTGCCCCTCGCGGCGATTGTCTTCAGTCATGAGGTCGTCCTGAGACGTTTTTCGGTGTCGGCGATCACGCCGATCTCAATTTGCGCCATCACTGCGGCGATATTATCGGATCAGTTTAATTTCGGCGGTAGACCCTACTTCGATGGACTGGTTGATGATCTCACGATTGAGTTTTTGCCATTGATCATACTGAGTGCACCAGTTTTCGCGATTACAGCTGTGGTGTTCATGAGCCTGCTGGGAAAGACAATGGATAAGGTTGACCAACTGGCTAATGCGCCGGCGTGGCCCTTGATGCTTGCTGCACTTTTCTGCGGAGTTGTGGGACTTTGGGTACCGGGGGCGCTAGGTCTTGGACTCGATGTCATCCCGGATTTTCTCACCAATAATCTGCCGATTGCTGCGGTGGTCATTCTGGTGATTACCAAACTGGTACTTACCATTGCCTGTGTGGGTACTGGGATACACGGGGGAATCTATCTGCCCTCGCTCTTTATGGGTGCGGGCGTAGGAAGTCTCCTGGGTAAGCTTGCGGCCACTATGGGGATGGCGAGTGGAGCGGGCCTTAGTCTCGCAGGAATGGCGGCTGTCGCGGCTGCTGTCTTTGGCGCGCCGATTTCCACGGTACTGATCATTTTTGAGTTCACACGTTCATACGAGGCAGCACTGCTCTCAATCGTCGCGGTCACGATCTGTACCTTGATCTCGCATCAACTCTATGCTCCGTCTTTTTTCGACAGACCTAGTAAAGACTGAGTCTGATCGGGCCCTCGTCTAGGGGTCAGTGTTTGCGGTCTGGCGTGAACGCGTCCGGGAGTTTCCAAAGCAGGGCGAGCCGGAGAAAAGCATCAGTTGCCCGGCTCCGGTACGCCGCCTTCCGGATAATGATCGTAGCCGTGTGGGTGGGCAGCGCGGGCTCGACCGGGATTGCAACCAGGTCATCCACGGAGGCGACGATCGAGCCCGGTAAAATAGTCCTGAAGCCTCCACGCTTGACCATCTCGATGAGAAAACCCAGCGAGTTCGCTTCCAGGGTGACCCTTGGGCTCAGACCGTGGGACGCGAAGTAGGCATCAATCTGCCTGCGCATCTCAAAGTGGGTTTCCAGTAAAGCCAACGGGTGTTTTGTCAACTCGATCAGTGGGTCCTGATGAGGGCTTTCTTCGTTCGTGTTCACGGCCTTGCTTGATGCCAGAACGAGAGAATCCTTGCTCAGCGTCATCGTCTCAAGTTCGTCACGCCCTGTTGTCAGCGACGTCTGGTTGCTGAACATGACGCCCACGTTGGCATTATCCTGGAGTACGGCCTCCTCGACTTGGTGCTGCGTCATCTCTTTAATGTCGAGAGAAATGTTGGGATGCTGACTGACAAACTCCTGAATCAGGCTTACTGTGAGATAGTCTGTAATGGGCGTCAGCGCAAGGGAGACACTGCCACGTGAAAGATCGCTTAGGTCATCCAGCGCGTCGGAGGCCGCATTGATTTCAGCTAGCGCCCGCTCCACATGGCGGACATAAAGTTCCCCGGCGTCTGTCAGGTGCACATTTCGTCCCGAGCGTTCCAAGAGTTGCACCCCAACCTGCTCTTCCAGCTGTTTGATCTGCTGAGACAGGGCGGGTTGGGAGACAAAGAGGGATTCCGCAGCCCGCGTAAAACTCGAGCACTCCGCAACTGCCAGAAGGTACTTCAACGATCTTGGAAAAATAGCGGTACGGTTCATCTTTTATATAATTAATTTAGGCTGGTTTCTTGATCAATCGACCCTACCGATAATCGATAGGAAATTCCTATTCCGTGGATAACGAGATCGTCTTCACCGGAATCAGAAGATCGTTTAATGTGCGAGTATCTTATTAAATGTGGCAAGTATGTCAGTTACTTCTTATACTAGATTCAAATAAAAATAAAACGTCTTATAAGAAAACGTTATTTAAAATATTTTTTGTATAAGGTTTACTTTTATAAAAAATAAAAACTGAAGTAGTTTTAGCTTTCGTTGCGTCCGTCTAGCCGGGGCGTACGATCGTTTTTCACAGAAAAAGCAGAACAGGAGGAAGGATGAGCAGAAGTGGCGTACAGATCTCTGTTCAGGATTTAACCCATCGGTATTCGTCCCGCGGGCCGGTGACGTTTGATCAGGTCAATCTGGAGTCCACACCGGGAGAGGTTCTCGCCATCATTGGCCGGTCAGGCTGCGGCAAGTCCACGCTGCTCCACATTATGGCCGGATTGTTGGCGCCGAGCTCTGGCAGCATTCGACTGAACGATGTCGAGATTAAAGAGCCCTCTCCGAAATGGGTCATGATGTTCCAGGCGCCGCATCTTTTTCCGTGGATGCAGGTCAGTCAGAACGTCGGGATCGGACTGAAGTTTGCCAGTTTTGCAGAGGACAAGATTCGCGAGCGGGTAGAAAAAACCATTAAGCTTGTCGACCTAGAAGAGTTTGCCGAGTCGAATGTGCAAGATCTTTCAGGAGGACAGCAGCAGCGTGTCGCGCTGGCACGCTCGCTTGTCATGGAGCCGGAAATGCTGCTGCTTGATGAACCGTTCTCTGCCCTAGATGCGTTCACTCGTGCTTCCCTGCAAAAAGACGTGCGTTCTATCGCCAAGAGCATGGGTATCAATCTGGTGATTGTTACCCACAGTATCGATGAGGCAGTTTTGATGGCGGATCGGGCGGTGATCATGGCGGGCTCTCCCGGCAAGATCAAGGAAGAGATTCTGGTCGAGTTGCCAGAGGAGAGGACTGCACAGGATCCAGAAGTTCAGAGGATCCGGGCACATCTCATGGAGACCTTCCGCCAGGCCTCCACCGAGACCCACTGACCGCAGCGGGTTTTCCTCGTTCATCCCCGGATCAGGATCAGAAACGTGTCAGGTGTAATGGCTCCGAGCAGGCACAAACACAGATCAAACCGTTTGACTAAGGCATCGTTTATCTAGATATGGCCGCTGAGATCAATCCCAATCAGGCACCTGCAGCAGCCTACGAAGTGCTCGTGATGCTGTTGCGCCGGGTGTTGTTCAGCGCGCTGGGTCTTGGGGTTCTCTTTGCCCTTTGGTGGTTTGGCGGCTGGTTGCTCGAAAGCAACCCCGCGACCATGAGTTTTGCAGATTTTGGGCCGTTCCCAACTTTCGACGCAGTGCCTTACATGGTTCAGTCCGGGACATTGCTGGACGCAAGTCAGGCGAGTGGATATCGCCTCGGCATAGGTCTGTTGCTTGCCATTATCACGGGAGTTCCTATTGGCATCCTCATGGGCAGAAGTAACGTTTTTCGCAAACTGAGCAACACGCCCTTTCAGTTTCTGCGGATGGTCAGCCCTTTGTCTTGGGAGCCGATCGCAGTGATCGCCATGCCCACGTGGGACCAGGCCATTATCTTCCTGATCTCGATGGCTGCGGTGTGGCCGGTGGCATTTGCCACTGCGGCTGGACTCGCCAAGTTGGATCCCGCGTGGTTCAAAGTCGCCCGCAACCTCGGTGCCAGTTGGTGGAACATCCTGAAGGAGATTATTCTTCCCGCCATTGCCTTTGACGTGTTGACGGGTATCAGGCTCGCGCTGGGTGTCGCCTGGATTGTTATTGTTCCCGCAGAGTTTCTGGGGATCACATCGGGCCTGGGTTACACGATCCAGGACTCTCGTGAGAACCTGATGTATGCCGACCTTGCGGTCACGATTCTCGTGATCGGATTTATTGGATTTATTATGGATGGCATATGCCTAGCCTTCATCAAACGATTCAGTTGGCACCGTGGCTAGCGAACCCTAAGCGATACGATGATCAATAAAGCACAAGAGTCCGGATTCGTCGCCAGAACATGGCTGATCGATCATATCGCGTACCCTGCGGTTGGCTTTGCGATTCTGATAGGCCTTTGGGCCATTGGTGGCTGGTTTCTAGAGAATAACCCCGCGACCAGCAGTTTTGTGAAGTTCGGTTTAGTGCCGACGATGCAGGCGGTACCCGGCCTGGTTTCTTCTGGATACGTTACCGAGCACGTGATTGCAAGCGGATATCGTCTTGCGATTGGTCTTTTTCTCGCAATCCTGATCGGTGTCCCGATCGGGATTTCGCTCGGCCTCAGCAAGATTACCGAGCAGATTACCAATGAACCATTCCAGTTGCTAAGGATGGTCAGCCCTCTGTCCTGGATGCCAGTGGTGGTGTTCGTGTTTCCCAAGTGGGATCAGGCCATAATCTTTCTCATCGCTGTGGCAGCAATCTGGCCGGTAATTTATGCGACAGCGGCGGGGCTCAAGAAGGTGGATCCGGCGTGGTTCAAGGTTTCCAGGAACCTTGGAGCGAATTTCTACAAGATGCTCGCACAGGTAATTTTTCCTGCGATTGCTTTTGATATCTTTACCGGAATCCGCCTGGCGCTTGGTATCGCTTGGGTAGTGCTTGTGCCTGCAGAACTGCTGGGGGTAAGTTCTGGCCTTGGATACGCGATCAAGGACGCGCGCGAAACCCTTGCTTATGACCACCTGACAGCGATCGTTGTCGTTATCGGCATTATGGGGTTCACCCTGGACGCCATAATTGGTGTTCTGGTGAGAAAGTACAGCTGGCAAANTCAGGCTTAGGTGGCNACGCCTGGTTGTGGGCAGTGAGCAGGTAATCTGAAGATGAGAAGTGATTACTTGCTGNCGCTTGTGGTGANGGNTCTTGTCATCTGGACACTTCCTGGATTTCCCGGTCGTGGGGCTCTGGTGCAGAATGCTTTCGTCGGTGTTGCCNCGACTGTCTAGCGAGTGGTACCGCCTCGGTAAACGTGCCGGCGGCAACCATACCGTTAGGGTCTCCTTGAGTAGCAATGACCATCGCGATCTGACCTACGATGGCAATGTCATCGCCGACAAGATCAACGTCCAGGTCGACTGAAAATCGCAAGAGCCCGCCCCTGCTGATCCCGGGATTGAGATCAGACGAGGGCGGTGCCTGGTTGCCGGGTTACCGGCAAGGGGACGGCAGAGCCGCCCCCAATGCTTGCCGTCAGTACCGGCCGCCTCCGCCTCCACCGCGACGGGGTCTATCTTCGCGCGGCCGCGCTTCGTTGACACGAAGTGCTCGGCCACTGATTTCTCGGTCGTTAAGTTCATCGATGGCTTTTTGCCCAGCATCGTTACCCGACATCTCGACAAAACCAAAACCTTTTGATTGACCNGTATCACGGTCCATGATCAGTTTGGCGCTGCTGACATCGCCAAACTCAGTGAACAGTGCGCGAAGGTCGTCCTCGGTAACGCTGTAGGAAAGATTCCCAACATAGATATTCATAAAATTCTCGTGTGATTAATAGTTCGCTGTCATTACCGGATTAGATCGGCATGTTGCGAGTAAGGAATGAATGGAATTAAAACGGAAGTCGAAGCGGCTAGATTACGTCTTTGCGGGCGTTCTGCAGATTTACAGGCAACCGTTTGTTGCCATTCAGTTTAGGGACCAAGGGCCCTGTGAGCCAACACTAACCGAGTAAAAACCATAAATCAATTAATATTTATAGTTATAAATGGGTTTTTTGGAATATTTCAGCACTTTCGAGACAGATCTGATCTGCAATTCACGTTTGATTGGGGCTGTTTGGCGATAATGGTGANCCGGTTGAAAAAAAGAACAGATGACCCGCGTTACCGATNAAAGCAGTTACCGGCGCAGACGCTTTATTGCAGGCGCTCTTGGGCTCGGTGCGTTCGGTGCGTTTTCGGCGCTGCGTTATGGCGATAACGTATCCGTTGCCAACCAAACCGGTCAGGACTTAACGTCCAAAAGCGACGGCGACATCCTTCTCTTTNAGGACACGGGCGAGCGCCTGACCACCAAGCACGCGGCTACCCACTACAACAATGCCTATGAATTCGGGTGGGACAAGACCGACCCTTATCAGAAGTCCGGCGGCTTTGAACTGAAGCCCTGGCAGGTCACATTTGATGGCCTGTGTGCAAAACCCGGCACCTTTGATCTCGATGACCTCATGGGAATGCCGTTCAGTCATCTCGAAGAGCGGGTTTATGATTTTCGCTGCGTTGAGGCGTGGTCGATGGCCATCCCTTATAACGGCCGCCCCTTACGCGACATCCTTCAGGTCGTCGAGCCGCTCGCCTCGGCCCGCTATGTCGCATTCACCAGCGTGCTACGGCCTGAACAGATGCCGGGCCAGGCATCGGCATTCAGTACCCTGGATTGGCCTTACATTGAAGCGCTGACCATCGAAGAAGCGATGCATCCACTGACCTTCGCTACCTTCGGGGTGTACGGCGATCAGACTCTACCCCAGAACGGCATGCCGTTTCGGGTCACGGTGCCCTGGAAGTATGGTTTCAAGTCGCCCAAGTTCATCGTGCGCATGACCTTCACCGAAACCCGCCCCGAGGCTACTTGGCATCTGGAAAACCCGCGCGAATACGGCTGGTACAGCAATGTTTATCCCGACATCTCGCATCCGCGCTGGAGCCAGGCAACCGAGCGGAGGATATGGAGCGAGGGCGAGGTCGAACGGATTCCCTCACGCCTCTACAACGGTTACGCCGATGAGGTGGCACACCTTTATCCGGGTGACCGCCAGCAGTACCGTTGATCCGTACGCTGGTGCATCTGACGCTGGCCGTTCCGCCTTTCGTTTTGGGCCTCGCGTGGCAGCGCCAGGCGCTCGGGGTTGACCCACAGAAGGCCCTGATTCTCGAAAGCGGAATCTGGACTTTCAACATACTGCTGTTAGTGCTGGCGCTGCCGCTGGCGGCACGCTGGGCCGGGTGGCCCCAGTTGCTGCGGTATCGGCGTGCCGTCGGACTCTGGGTTTTCGCNTATGCCACGGCCCACTTCACCTTCTTTTTGTCTTTTTATCTTGGCTGGGATATTGCGCGTCTGGCNGAAGAGATCGCCGAGCGTCCGTATGTGTTGCTGGGNTTTGCGGCGTGGCTGGTGCTTATGCTGCTGGCGATGACTTCAACCCGCCGTGCGATGCGCTGGCTTGGGCGAAACTGGAAACGCCTGCACACGGGGGTGTACTTGGTGCTCGCTTTTGCGAGTGTGCACTACCTGCTGATGATTCGAAGCGAGTGGGCCTGGCCGGTCAGTTACGCGGTGATCGCACTGGTACTTTTGGTAGTGCGTCTGCGTCGGGTGATGCGGCCGCAGGGTTGATTGTCAGGTCAGACGCCCGCGCACCCGTTCGGTTGATTTGGGATCCAGAAAACCCCGCAGCGTGGCCTCGGTCTCAATCGCCATCGCACCTTCCAGGTCAGAGCCGGCGGATTCGCGCAGCACCTGCTTGAGATCCCGAACCGGGCCCTGTGGCAGTGCGGCGATCCGCGAGGCGAGTGCACGTGCCTGTGTGGTAACTTCATCGGGGGCCACAACCTGCCAGTCGAAACCGAGCGCCGNGACCTCTTTCGCCGTGTAACGCTCTCCCAGCAGAATCATCCGCCGGGCTCTTGCCATACCGATCTGCTGAGGCAGAAGGCGCGTCACGCCGCCGGTCACAAAGATCCCAAGCGAGACCTCGGGAAAGAAAAACTGCGCATCGTTTGCCATCACCACAAAGTCGCAGTTGATGGTCCATTCAAGACCGCCACCAACTGCCCAGCCATGAATGGCACCGACCACCATCTTGCGGTTAAGGCAGAGNGCCCGGGTGACATCCTGGATCCGCTCAATGTAAGCCCGGGTTTCAGCCGGAGTGCCCACCTGGCTGTCGAATTCCTTGAGGTCGTCGCCGGCACAAAACGCCCGGCCGGCACCCCCCAGCACGATCACGTGTACTGCCGGATCGGCGTTGGCTTTACGCAAAGCGCCAAGGAGGTCGGCCAGCAGTTCGGGATTAATGGCGTTGAGTCGCTCAGGGCGGTTCAGCGTCACGGTGGCGATGGTATCACTCGTGTCATACAGCACCGTATCGGTCATCAGGTGTACTCCTTGATCAGCCGGCGGGTTTTGCCCTCGGTACGCACAAGAGTACCCGATGCGAGTACCGTGAGTGCAACACCAAGGCGAAGCGTGTCACCAAGGCGCTTATTGAGGGCATCACACAACCGGTCGCTCGCTTCGTGACCCTGCGCGAGTTCCACCTCAAGCGGCAGCCGGGCGTAGGGCGGCGGGTGAGAAAGGCGGATGCGGTATTCGCCATTGAGTTCGGGGCAGGCATTGACTGCAGCGGCCACCACCGATGGAAAGGCGTTAACGCCCCGGACCACGATCATCTCATCGGTTCGCCCGATGACTCTGAAGCGCGGCGCTCCACGACCGCATGAGCAGCGCTCGGTTGCGGTCAGGCGGACCAGATCCCCGGTACGAAAGCGCACCAGAGGCTGGCATTCACGATCAAGGTGGGTCAGCACAAGCTCGCCCTCACTACCGGCTTGCCACGGGACGACGATGTCTTCGCCAGGCACCACGAGTTCGGCCTGTGCAACATCGGTGGCCATAAAGTGTAGATCGTTCTGTTCGGTACACTGGCCGGCAAAGTTGCATAGGAAGTCAGACACCCCGTAGTTGGAATTCATCGCCCGCATGCCCCAGACGTCATAAAGACGCCCGCGAAATGCGGGATCATCCAGGCCCGGCTCACCGCCCATAAAGGCCTTTCGAAGCCCCAGGGACTTGGGCTCAATATTGGGAAAGTGCTCGCTGAGTACCTCGGCCAGACGCGCCGGGTAAGAGGGCGTACATGAGATGGCGTTGATCCCAAGTTCGCGGATGGTACGGATCAGCAGTTCCGTGGCACCCGCTCCAAAAGGGACCACCATCGCGCCGGTGGCCTCGAGACCAAGGTGATCGGTTAACCCGCCCATCCACAACTGGTAATTGAGGCAGTGCACTACGGTATCGCCCGGCCCGAGTCCTGCGGCAGACTGCGCCCGGCCGGCGACCTCGGCCTGCAGTCTGGCATCATGTGCTGAAAGCGCAATGTTCATGGCCTGGCCGGTGGTGCCAGAGGTTCGGTGCAGCCGGCTTACGCTATCAGGAGTGTTAGCAAGATAACTGCCAAAGGGCGGATGTGCCGCCTGGTCCCTGCGCAGATCTTCTTTGTCCGTGAAGGGCAGTTCGCCGATGCCGTCGAGCGTAGCGGGCAGCTGCAGCGGTGCATCAACATGATGCTGCTGATAAAAAGAAGAAGCNGCCAGGCGTTCNCGCTGCACTTGCCATCTTGCCTCTTTNTCCTCGGCTAACTCATGAGGTAACGCAAACTCGGCGCCGGNGGTGTNGGGCATCTCGTTGCCGCNGGNNTCAGTGCTTNTCGCGCCAGAAGCCGTCCGGGTCCTCAGCAAAGCGGCCAAGGTAGGGCCCGTGACCTCGATAGCCCATCAGGTTCTGGACGGTGCGCGGGAATTGCTCGGCGCGTTCTNGAGACACTGTCAGATAGTGATTGACCTCCTGGCGCAGCCAGCCGAGTGCGTAGGTGGTGACGATGCCGATCCGCGGTTGTGCAGAATGATTGGCGCCGCCGCCATGCCAGGTGGAACCCAGATAAAAAAGTGCACTGCCTTTTTGCATTGCTGCCTGCACCGTAGCGCCGTCTCCACCCTCGGTATAGTCCTTACGGTGGCTTCCGGGGACAACATGGGTCGCACCGTTCTCGACAGTAAAGTCGGTCAGCGCCCACATCACGCTGACCTGCCATTCGACGCCGTCAATGCGCATCGGGTAGATGACGTCATCCTGATGCAGTACCTGGGCGGTTTCTCCGGGAAGAATTTCAATGCCGGTACTGCTACCAATGCGGTAGTTGGTGCAGTGTGGCAGCAGGATCGCATCCAGCAGCGAGAGCACATGTGGCTTTGCGATGAGATCGGCTGCGCGCATCGAGAAGGCGAGGGTGCTGGCGAGACGATGCGTTGCATGTCCGTTGAAGTCATCTTCAAACTGCTGGCCGATCGTATCGAAGTGCGGCTGCAGTTCATCAGCCACTTCAGCGACCAATTGGGCAGAGGCAAGATCAGTGACGACAATGGCACCGTCTTCGCGAAGGGCGCTGGCCTGCGCTTGCGCAGAATCAGATTCAGAGAAGTATTGGATGCTCATGACTGTTGGTCTATGCTCGAGGCCCAAAGGCCGCTCGCGGTTTCCCCTCGCNACTGGCGATATTATTAGCGACGCGGCTTTCCCTTTTGAGGATCAGACGATAACTCTACCCCGACTTTTGCGATGATGGCTACTACCCTGCATATGGCAGCCCACCTGNTGCTGCCGGGCCTTGTGGCCTGGTGTTTTTTCCGCTCGCGCTGGCGTCTCGCCTGGCTCATTATGCTGGCGACNATGGCGGTGGATCTTGATCATCTGCTGGCAGATCCAATCTTCGACCCGCAGCGTTGTGGTATTGGCTTTCATCCGTTGCACAGCTATCCGGCGATCGCGCTTTATGGAGTCGCGCTCGTTTTTAAGCCGTTGCGGGTCGTGGCGGCCGGTCTTTTGATCCATATGCTGGTTGACGGTACGGACTGCATCAGGATGTTGCTCTGACTTAAAGGTAGGAGCGCAAACTGGGACCGGCTTCAGTTTATGAGGAAAATAATAAGCAAAAGACGACTGTTCCTAAAGGATCATAAATCCNNNCTTATCAACATTAAAACTAAAAGTGAATATCGCGGCTGTGACCCCAGTGCTATGCTGAGAACGTCTGGATAACTTTTCTCCTTTGATATCCAGACTCTGCCCCGCGCCGGCTTCTCCTCCCCCAAACAGATCCTGCGCGGGGCACTTTTTTACCTCCGCACTGCCGATGCGGACCCATACCCCTAAATTCCTCTTGCAAGCGGTGAACGCCAGCCCCGGCCGCGCTTTTTTCGCCTCGGCCCGTGCACCGATTCAAGCGGTTTGGTCAGACGCCAGCGTAGCTGCGTTTCTCGTCTCCAGAGCGTCTGTTCGGCGGCGTTCAGCCCGACGTTCGGATGGTCAGGGAGGGTGCCATCCGCAAGCGCTTCTTCAGCGATGCGCATGATTTCCTTAAGGGGTCTGGTCTTCATTAACAGAGGGATCAGGATGGGTGACACGAGAAGTATGCGCGAGTGACAGGCTCACCATGTGAACCCCCTCTGAAGTCACAATGACACGCATGGCATAGTTGGCCGGCCTGTGCCTGCGCGTGGATAATGCGGGGGTCGACGCTGTTCTGGAGAAGATGCTGATATGAATACCGACCTGCTACTCGTGCTGGTAATCGCGCTTGCCGTGNTGAACCTCGCGCTGTTGTTGCGCCTGATGGGGCGGGCCTCCTCAAACTCTGCCGAGCAGGCCATGCGCTCGGAATTGCGCGACGCCCGCGAAGAGGCNGCCAAACGCAGTCATGAACTTCGTGAAGAAGTTTCAGGCAGCCTCGACAAAACGGCCCAGACCCTTACCAGCACTGTCGGCCAGCTGGGTAATGTCCAGAAACAGCAGCTCGAGAGTGTGACGGCACAGGTGCAGGCCCTTGTGGAAACCAATCAGCAGCGTCTCGAAGGGCTGCGGGCGACCATCAGCGAGCAGTTGGGCGAGATGCGCGAGGCCAATGAGAAAAAACTCGAGGAGATGCGTCGCACGGTAGACGAAAAACTACAGGGCACGCTCGAAAAACGTCTGGGTGAATCTTTCAAGTTGGTCCGTGAACAGCTCGACGCCGTACACAAAGGCCTCGGCGAGATGCAAAGCCTTGCGACCGGGGTGGGTGACCTCAAGAACGTGCTGACCAACGTCAAAGTCCGCGGCACCTGGGCGGAGTACCAGCTTGGCGCCATTCTTGAGCAGGTCCTCACTCCCGAGCAGTTCGATCGCAACGTGGCCACTCATGAGAATTCCAGCGAGCGCGTGGAGTTCGCGATTCGCCTGCCCGGCAGAAGCGATGACCCCAACGATTGTGTCTGGCTGCCGATCGACTCCAAGTTTCCCCAGGAGGATTACATCCGCCTCACCGAGGCGTCAAAAAGCGCCGATGCAGAAGCCGTTGCGCAATCGACGCGCGAACTCATGCGCTCAGTAACCCAGTCAGCAAAAACTATCGCCGAGAAATATCTCAACCCGCCGCGCACGACCGACTTCGCCGTGCTCTATTTGCCGACCGAGGGGCTGTATGCAGAAGTACTGCGCCAGCCGGGCATGGTCAGCCAGCTGCAGCAGGATTACCGGGTGGTTGTGAGCGGCCCAACCACGATTGCGGCNCTNCTTAACAGTCTGCGTCTTGGTTTCCGCTCGCTTGCCATCGAGCAACAAGCGAGCGAGGTCTGGCAGGTATTGGCGGCGGTC
The DNA here is from genome assembly GCA_002171735.1 of Proteobacteria bacterium TMED61. GTDB lineage: Bacteria > Pseudomonadota > Gammaproteobacteria > Arenicellales > UBA868 > UBA868. Next base: position 51,562 of record NHDO01000043.1, read on the forward strand.
AAGACCGAGTTCGGCAAGTTCGGCTTGGTCCTCGACAAAGTCAAAAGTCAGCTCCAAACTGCCAGCAACACTATCGAGAAGACCCAAACCCGTACCCGCGCCATGACGCGCAAACTCCAAAAGGTCGAGCAACTGCCCTCCGGCGAGAGTGACGAGCTGCTCGAATTTCTTCCTGAAGACAACTTCGACGACAACTGAGCCGCGCGTGCGCTTTAAAGGAAAATCTGCCCTTGTCTGCGGCGCCGGCGGCGGTATCGGGCTTGCCACCGCGCGTGAACTGCTGGCGGCCGGGCTTGATGTCGCGCTTGCTGATATCAAGGATGAACCACCAGGTCTTGCCGAAGGCCCGGGTACCGCGACTTATTATCAGGGCGATCTCAGCAACGAGGCGTTTGTGCGCTCCGTGGCAGAGAGCACCGCATCAGCACAAGGAGGCATCGATTATCTGGTGAACACCACCGGGGTGTTGTGGTTCGGCCGCGATACGTCTGTCATTGATATCGACATGGACCTTTGGGATCAGGTCTTTGCCGTCAATCTCAAATCCTTCGCCTTGAGTGCCCGCCACGTGGTGCCGCATATGCAAGCGGGTAACGGCGGCGCGATGGTNCATATTGCGTCCATTGATGCACTGCGCGGTGATGACAAACCCCAGGATGCTTATGGCGCAGCCAAGGCGGGCGTGATCCGGCTTTCAAAGTCGCTTGCCATCCAGTTTGCCTCCGACGGTATCCGCTCCAACAGCATTTTGCCCGGGCCGGTACGCTCACCGATGCAGTCACGCTGGGAGACCAACCCGGACACTTTGAGCGCTTTAAGTGCCCATGTCCCACTTGGCAGAGTCGGTGAGCCACAAGATATTGCGGCTGCCTGTCTTTTTTTGCTCTCGGATGAAGCGTCGTTCGTCACTGGCACTGAACTCGTGGTGGACGGCGGCTGTACCGCCTTGCCCTGACGTCTTCTGTGGATACTGAAATCACCNGCGAATTCCAGCAGGTGCTGGATCTTTTAAGCGTGGCGACTCCTCCGGTCGTNTTCGTCACCGGGTCGGCAGGCACAGGGAAGTCGACGCTGATCGATGTGTTGCGTCAGGAACTCGACAAGAATATTGTGGTCGTCGCNCCCACCGGCGTGGCGGCGCTTAACGTGCAGGGTCAGACGATCCATTCGCTTTTTCAGTTACCCCCTGGCCCGCAGCCACGGGCCAAACGCGTCGCCGGGGCCGCCAAGGATGTGGTTGAGAAAATGGAGATTCTCGTGGTTGACGAGGTCTCGATGGTGCGCGCGGATCTTCTTGATGCGATCGATGACTCGCTTCGCCTTAACACCGGCAGAGCAGGCGCTGCCTTTGGCGGTAAGACGCTGTTGCTGGTGGGTGATATGCATCAGTTGCCGCCGGTGGTTGCCGGTGCTGAAGAGCAGCGCCTCTTCGAAGAGCACTACGAGTCGCCGTATTTTTTCAGTGCGATGTCTCTGCGTGAACTGCCGATGGTTACCGTAACCCTGACCCGCTCGTTCCGCCAGGCCGATCTCGAGTTCATCCGTCTGCTGGATCATATTCGTGCCGGTACTGATCTTGATGACACCGTGGATCAACTGAATCGTGTGGTCGAAGAGGAAATGATCCCTGAGGAAACGCGTCTCGTGCTGACGTCCGTGAACGCCCGGGCGCGCCAGTTCAATGAGCAGCAGCTCGCACAATTGCCCGGCGAGACCTGGACCTTTGATGCCGAAGTCAACGGTGACTGGCTCAATAACGAATCACAGCTGCCCTCTCCCGCAGAGCTTCGGCTTAAAGTCGATGCCCAGGTGATGTTCACTAAGAACGGCGAGGAGTGGGTCAATGGTTCGCTCGGCAGGGTGGTGCAGCTCGAGGAGGATTTCATCGAGATTGAACTCCTGGGCGATGAAGCTGTTGGTGGACATGTGTTTGTGGAGCGCGAATCCTGGGAGCGTTATCGCTACCAGTGGGATGAAAAACGCCGCCGCGTTGAGACCGAGTCGATCGGCAGTTACACGCAGTTTCCGTTCATCCTGGCCTGGGCGGTCACCGTGCACAAGGCGCAGGGNCTTACTCTGGAACACGTGCGTATTGATCTGGGTCGAGGCATGTTTGCCCCTGGCCAGGCCTATGTGGCCCTGAGTCGCTGCCGCACGCTCGACGGCATCTCTTTCAACCGCCCCCTGAGCGCGGGCGATATTAAATGTGATCCCGTAATCCAGTCTTTTTACCAATCTATTGACGAAAGTCGTGCGGGTGAAGCGGCCTGAGCGTCAGCAGTATCATTACCCCCCATCTGTCGCCGCGATTCCCGATTACCCGGCCGCTAACAGGAGAAAGTCGATGGCCTCCCCGATTCCTTCCGTCGCCCTGGCGCCTTATCCGCGCTATTCCGAAGAGGAGATGCGCTTGCGCGCCAAGGCGCTGCACGAAGCCCTCAACACCCGCCGGACTGTGCGTGATTTTTCTGATGCGCCAGTACCCCGCGAGGTGGTTGAGGCGTGTATCGCCACCGCCGGCACAGCGCCGAGCGGCGCCAACCAGCAGCCCTGGCATTTTGCGGTAGTGAGTGATCCAGAAATCAAACGCCAGATCCGCGAGGCGGCCGAGGAAGAAGAGCGTGCCTTTTATGAGCGCCGCGCATCGGATGATTGGCTTGAGGCCCTCTCGCATCTTGGCACCGATGCCGACAAGCCCTTTTTGGAGACTGCGCCTTACCTCATCGTGGTGTTTGCATTAGTGAATCGCACTGATGAAAAAGGCGAGCGCACCAAGCATTACTACCCCTATGAATCCACAGGTCTCGCGACAGGGCTCTTGATCAGTGCGCTACACAATGTGGGACTTGCTTCACTGACTCACACCCCCAACCCGATGAAGTTTCTAAACGAGGTGCTGGGCCGGTCGTCCAATGAGCGGCCCTTTTTGATCCTGGTGACGGGCTATCCCGCGGATGGGGTCAGGGTGCCGGACATTGAGCGCAGAAGCCTCGAAGAAATCTGCACTTTTTACTGATCGTCTAAGGGACGTTACTCGCCAAAAAGTTCCTTGGCGGTAGCAAGGCTGTTCGGGCGGTAGCGCCACAGCCAGTTGCTGTAGTCCGGTGTGATAAGTTCGCACAGAGCGTCTTTATCTTCGGCCCGCTCAAGCAGTGCACGAATACTGGCGGCGGTATCGACGACCTCCTGCACCCAGCGCTTGCCGTTCTTTAACTGATACGACTTCATCCCCGAAGGCGTGAGGTAATCGACNAAGGCCTGNGGCCACGCGCCGCTTTCCTGGCGGATCGCCATCGCATAAGTCGCCACCTGAAAAGCATGATCATCAACAATACCCGCGCGCGGTCTGGCGGAGCTTTTCAACTCGCGCACCACATCCGGATAGCGAAGATCAATAAACCCGATAACGGGGATTTCTATTCCCTGCAGGCTGAGTCGGATCGGATGCTGGTACGCCAGCGGTGTGTCCCAATCGCTGACGATGGGATAACACTCATCGAGACACCGGCCGACCACTTCGCGTTCGCGTTTGATATCTGAAGGGCGGTACTTCTCATCGGTTTTCTCAATAAGATCATCGTAGTGTGCTGCGGCCATGGCTCTTGCGCCTTCTTGATCAAGCGCGGCGTCGGCTTCGAGCATCTGGCCAATGGTGTGATCGAGCGCTGAGCCCCGGTGCATAGCGGGGGAGCCGGCTTCACGAATCTTATAGATCAGGTAAAGCACACCAAGCGCCGGGTCGGCCCGAAACTGCAGCATCGAGGTCGCCGACAGGTGTGAAACACCGAACCGGGCGAATGGGTCAGTCATGCCCGAAGATCTGCTTGAGCACCATTTGACCCTGTTTTCATAGTGTTCTCAGCGCTGGATGGGCTTGTATTTGATACGGTGTGGCTGGTCGGCATCGTCACCCAGACGGCGTTTTCGGTCGGCTTCGTATTCGGCAAAGTTACCAGAAAACCACGTTACTTGGCTGTCGCCCTCAAAGGCAAGAATATGCGTCGCAATCCGGTCGAGGAACCAGCGGTCGTGTGAGATGACAACGGCGCAGCCCGGAAAATTCGTCAACGCCACTTCAAGCGCGCGAAGCGTTTCCACATCGAGGTCGTTGGTCGGTTCATCCAGCAGCAACACGTTGCCGCCCTGGCGCAAGACCTTGGCAAGATGTACGCGGTTGCGCTCTCCGCCCGACAGCGACCCGATATGTTTTTGCTGATCCGGTCCTTTGAAGTTAAAGCGACCAACATATGCGCGCGAAGGTGTCTGGTACTTGCCGACTTCAAGCACATCAAGTCCGTCAGAAATTTCTTCCCAAACGGTTTTGCTGTCATCCAGTGAATCACGGCTTTGGTCAACATAGGCGATGTCGATCGTATCGCCCCGATCGATCTCGCCGCTGTCCGGCGCTTCGACACCGGTCAGCATCTTAAAGAGTGTGGTCTTGCCCGCGCCGTTGGGTCCGATGATGCCGACGATACCGCCCGGCGGCAAAGAAAAAGAAAGATCATCAATCAGCAGTTTGTCGCCAAAAGCCTTGCGCAGGTTTTTAATTTCGACCACCTTGTCGCCCAAGCGCGGGCCCGGCGGAATATAGATCTCGTTGGTTTCGCTTCGTGACTGAAATTCCTGATCAACCAGATCGTTAAAGCGCGCGATGCGCGCCTTGCTTTTGGCCTGACGGCCCTTGGGGTTGGCGCGCACCCATTCGAGTTCGGCGGCGATGCTCTTGCGTCTTGCTGAGGCGCTCTTTTCTTCCTGGCCAAGCCGGATGTCTTTTTGCTCGAGCCATGAGGAGTAGTTGCCTTCCCAGGGGATACCGTGACCGCGGTCGAGTTCCAGGATCCAACCGGCGACGTTATCCAGAAAATAGCGATCGTGGGTTACAGCGATAACGGTGCCCGGGTACTGCTCCAGATAGCGCTCCAGCCAGGCGACGGAGTCGGCGTCCAAGTGGTTGGTGGGCTCATCCAACAGCAGCATTTCAGGCTCGGAGAGCAGTAAGCGGCAGAGCGCGACCCGGCGGCGCTCACCCCCGGAGAGGTGTTCTACCCGGGCTTCCCAGGGCGGCAGGCGCAGCGCATCCGCGGCGATCTCGAGTTTGCGCTCGATCTCCCAGGCGCCAATGGCGTCGATCTTGGTCTGCAGTTCTCCCTGTTCTTCGATGAGTGCATTCATCTCATCGTCGGTGAGTTCTTCACCAAAGCGGGTGCTGACCCGCTCGAATTCATCGAGCAGCGTTTTGGCTTCGCCGAGTCCCTGCTCAACGTTCGCCCGCACATCGCTGTCGTCATCAAGCTGCGGTTCCTGCGGCAGGTAACCGACTTTGAGGTTCTTCTGGGGGATGGCTTCGCCTTCGATCTCGGTATCGATCCCGGCCATGATCCGGAGCAAAGTGGACTTACCCGCACCGTTTAGGCCCAACACGCCGATCTTGGCGCCCGGGAAAAAAGACAGCGAAATGTCTTTGAGGATGTGCTTTTTAGGGGGGACAACTTTGCCCACACCCATCATTGAATAAACGTATTGCGCCATGGACTTGAGAGACTGCTTTAACTTTTAAGACGAAGCGGGCGATTCTACACTTGCCCACCACAGAACGAAACGCAGGTAAATACTATAAATACGGTTCTTTTTATGTTTAAAATGCACCTACGACGACTTTGGTGACTTAACCCGCCAGAGACAACGAACACTGGCCGCAAGGCTTTTTTAACCACAATCCATCTGGAAGAGAGACCATACTTATGAGCAACTACTCAAAGCCCCTTTCCAAAACCGAGTTACTCAACGCTATTGCCGAAGAGTCAGGCTGCGACCGCAAGGCCGTGCGCGCCGTTCTCGACAGTTTGTCCAACGTGATTTCAGGTCACGTCGCGAAAGGGTCTGCCGGTGTCTTTAAGATGCCTGGTCTTTTCAAAATCAGCGTGGTCGACAAGCCCGCCACCGAAGCCAAGCATGGCGTCCCAAATCCTTTCCGTCCGGGTGAGACGATGGATGTGGCGGCCAAGCCGGCTAGTCGTCGGGTGAAGATCCTGGCGCTTAAGAACCTTAAGGATATGGCTTCTTAGTTCCAGAAGCCTTAAGTAAAAAAAGCCCCGCCCGGTTCGCCGCGCGGGGCTTTTTTAATGGATAAAACGCTATCTTTTACGGGGCATCGGCGAACCTGATCGTATCTCGGCCGCGGCGAGATCCCAGGCAGCAACGCGCTCTGGTCCTGCAGGATGCGTATCAAGAACGGTTGAAGTGGTGCGCCCACTCATGCGCCCGAGCTTCACCAGAATCCCGCGTCCGGCATCAAGATCAAACCCCGCGCGCGAGATGATGTAAGCCGAAAGATAATCGGCTTCCATCTCTTGCTTACGGCTGAAGGTGAGTGCACCGGCTGCCGCACCGATCTGCATGCCGTCCGCAATCACTTGTCCGCTGTATGCCACGGCGTCACCCAAGAGCAACGTCATCGCGACGCCGCCGATGATCGCACCGACCGCCTGACTGTTCTGGCTTTCACGAATGTGATCGGCAATGTGATGTGCCATCTCATGCGCAATCACCATCGCAATTTCGGCATCGCTTCTGGCGTATTGCACGATGCCTTTGTAAATCACTACCGTTGCTGCATCAGAAGCGTACGCGTTGATCTCTTCTTCAGGAGAATAAGTGAGCTCCCACTGACAATGATGCTCACCCACATAACGACACACTTCAGTGGCTGCCGGTTTCAATTGGTTGTATAGCGCGCTGATGCGCGCAACGGCTTCATGATCAGAAACTTCGCGCGCGGTTGGTTCCGGTGTTGCCGCAATCTCAGCGGCTGCGGCATAAACACGGTTGTCCTGAATATCAGGCAACTGATGTTGAGGGGTGGCGCAGCCCGTTAAAAACAAAACGCTAAAAACAAAAACCAAGACAGGCGTTTTTCTTAACATCAGATCACGCTAAGACAATTGTCATCCAAAGGCACCACCGCAGAAAAATCCTGATGGTGTTTGTAGTCCGGCCGGCCACAAAGCGTCGCCGCATTGAAAACAGGATTTAAGATCAATGAAAAAATGGCCCGGTCCCAGGGCGACATATTGGGCGGTGAGCCATGCAGCAGGGTATCGAAGAAAATGAGCCCCGTGCCGCGTGCCCCTGTCGCCGAGGCCATGCCGTTTTTCTCAGCAAGGGCCTTCACCGTGGGTGGATCCACTACCCAGAGCGGATAACTCGTGGTTGCGGTATCTAAATGCGCCCCGTGGGCCCCCACGGCATGCGAGCCCGGAATGAACCAAAGAGGGCCGTTAAATTCGCTCACGTCATCCAGAAATACGTGCAAATTAAGCGCTAAAGGCCTTAAAACGCCGTCTTCTTCATGGTGCGTGGCAAAGTCGTAATGCCACTGCCAAACCTCCCCGGAAAAGGCCGCTTTGACGTTGACCTTCACCTGCTGAATATAGGCAGGCTCGCCCAGGATCTGAAGCGCGGGCTCCACCAGCCGCGGATGGCGGACCAGCGTACCAAAGCAATCATCCCGAAGATGCAGTCCCATGGAAGTGCGCACCTCGCCCGATTCGCGCTCCACGATATTGCCCTCGTGGCCATCGGCAAAAAGCGCAGGCAATCTGGAGCGGAGCGCATCAACTTCGCTCTCCGAAAACAAATCCGGCAGCACCAAAAAGCCCTGGCGGTTTAAAGCCCCAATCTGTTCTTCGCTTAAGTGCATGGGCGTATCTTACGCCGATGCGCTAGCGCTGCCACAAAGCGCCGCAAGCGCTTTTTGGATCTCCACCATCGCAAGCGTATCCTGCGCGCAGTAATCCAAAAGCTGCTGGCGGTAGTCATCGGCCTCACGCCCCGTGTAAACGCCATGCACGATCGCAGCAAAAACCCTTGAGGCTTCACCGCCCTCGGCCACGCCTTCAAGATCGGCATAACTCATCGCGGGCACCATAGCGGGCAAGACGTTCTTAATGGAATAGGTCCCCGCATCAAGTGAGCGCTTGGTGATAAAGCCAGGATGACAGACGTGATCGCGCACCACGGGAAGAAGATCCACAACGTTTTTCATGATCGTGCCAAGGTCTTCTGCAAGATCAGGAAACATTTCACAAAGTGCACGAAGCACGCCAAGCTCAAAGCTTTGGTTATAGACCACGACCGGAAGATCTGTCTGATCAATAGCAGCAATCAACTCTTCTGCAAATTCGCGGCCGGGGTGCACATCCCCTTCAGCAAGATAAGCGGTGTGCGCCAGTACACCGTCTTCATCTATATAGTGCACCGAGAACTGAAAGGGCACGGTCTCATAAGGCCGTGTGCCGACATAGGCCGGGATCCCGGGCGCGATAGTCTCAAAATCCATGTAATAAGCCGGCGGCCCCAAAGCGCGAAGCGCATCAGCCAACTCCTCTGAAACCCAGATCTCGCCCGAGGCAAGGCAATCAAGCGCCAGCGCCTGCTTTTCAGGGAGTTTGAAATCCTCTGGAATATCTGGAATCGATTCGATGCCCTGTGCATGCAGGGCTGCCAGGCGGTTGGAATGAATGCGATACAAAAGCCCCGTCCAGTCTTGGGGCTTTGCCGCCATGCAGTGATCAAAATAATCACAGCGGTAAGGTTTGGCACAAAGTGACTTGGTTGCATAGACCTCGGGCGCTTCACCAAGCGCCAGTACCTCAAAGAGCTTTGGCACCTTATCCGCCACTTGTTCAAGGCGGTCGTTCGCCTCGAGCGTTAAATCCCGACGAACCAGCATCTCGGGCCAGACCACACCTCCTGGTTCCAGGCGATAAGTGTTGTTCACATGAATGAGTTCAACAGAAGTGATTTCCACCGCAGCGCCTTGAAGCACATACAACTGCACCGCCACATCGTCCACATGGCCTTTTTCTTCACTCGCTGATGTTGAGGACTTCACTTCGCGAAGGCCCCAGCCCTCTTCAAGGCGCTCAAGAATATCCACGCGGATGCGGATGCCGTGGGCCTCAAAAGCTGCCTCAAAGATCGCGGGCGTATCACTCTCCATCAGTTCCAAAGTGCGGGCAACCGCCACATCATGCTCATACGGCTTTTCGGTCACTTCAACCCCGCCCGGGAAAAGGGCACAAGCGCCCCGGCCTATGCGGTTACCGGTATCCAGCACAGAAAAGGGCAGGGCTTCTTC